>JANWHN010000085.1 GCA_025450445.1 Anaerolineales bacterium
GACTACGAGGTCGGCTACGCGGCGAAGAAATCCGGCAAGTCGGCGAGCGCGGTGAAGAAGGCGGTCAAGAAGGTCGGCGCCATCCGGAAGAAGGTCGAGAAGGCGCTGAGCCGCTAGCCCAAGGCGCGCCATCCGTTGAGCATCAGCCTGTCCCAAGAGACGACCCCCGACCCTTTGGCGTTCTCCCGGTAATGGCTCGCCCATTCCGGCTTCCATTCCAAGGTATGGTCGTTAAGCTCGTCGTGCACCATGCACGGGACGTCTGGATTGAAGGTGGCCATCGGCTGCATCGGCGCATCCCTTTTGCCTGGAGCACGAGCACTCCGCGTCAATAGCGCGAGCGTGGCCAGCCCATCGTTGCTTTAGCGAGGGCAGTCCAGGAAACGGCGGACAAAGCTGTGCACTCGCTTCGTCCCGGGTTGAACTTGTGCTACGATACAGCCAGCCAGTGCGATTCGTCGGTTTTGGAATCGTGCCGCGCAGTTGCGTCTGAGTCTCCCCACTCCGCAGTACGCCTCCACAACCGAGGAGCCGTCGCCAATGTGGCAATCAAAGCGCCAACCGCGCATCGAGAAGACCTGCGACTTCTGCAACCAGTCCGCCTTCGGCCTCATGCGCCGGCACAGCGGGGGCAAGACGTTCTGCTCCCCTCACTGCGAAGCATCGTTCACAAACTGCCGGATGATCGAAGGAGCGGAAATCGAAGGGCCAGTGCCCGACGGCCCGCACGGCGACTTCATTGCCGCCCTCCGCTACCCGTGAATACGCACCCTTGTCGGACTCCCCTTCGTCCCGGCAAGCCGACTGCTCCCGCCTTAAAGGCGGGAGACTTTTTGCACGAGGAAGAGCGTCGAGCGGAGGGACGATACGCGGCAACGGCCACGACGAGTTGATGCGACGGTAGAAGCCGCGCTCTTGATGTTTTACCGCCGCCGCACACCTCCTAAGCCGAAGGAGGTCGCCATGCCAATAGAGAAGAAGGTCTGCGCTTACTGCGGCAAGAACCGCTTCGGCCTAGTCCGGCACTTTGTCGGCTTTCACCCACCTATGCACTAGGCTCTGCAAGGAGCGGTTCCTGGAGCGCCGAGCCCGCGAGATAGCTGACTATAGAAAATTGCTCAATCGCATCTCTCATAACCGCACAGTTTTGAGATTCCGGCACCGCTAATCCTTGCCGTAAGATCGCGCGCTATAGCGACGCACCATCCCGACGCGAAGCAGGCTCGCACATGGGAACGGGACGCCCGGAAAGAAATTATTCCGCCAGGCCGCGGCTTGTCTCCTGCCTGTTGGCCGGCACGGTCCCAAGTCTCTACCGCACCCAGGAGCCCTCGGGGCCGTGCGCCCCCGACGAAAACTTCCCCGTCTACCCGTCCCGCCAAGCAAGAAGACAGCGCGCCGGAGTGCTGCGACATCACGTCTGGGGGATCGCCGCGGCAAAGGGCTTAGGACGGATCAGGCCTACATATTAGCGCTGACCGGGTCCGCTCCCCCCGGAGGACCTATCACGGTCCCGCAGCTTTTTGCCCCAAAAGCCCCCCGCGGGACCGTGCACCCCAAGGCCAGGCTCAGGAAGAATCAAATTAAGTCATAACGATGAATGAGAGCTTTCCGATCCGCGGCTGAAGATTCCATGCCGTTAGCCGAGCATAACTGGTAGGCTCATCCATCATCGCCCCTTCCGAGGCAGCCGCCGATGACTGGGAGCAGCGCGAGCTCCCGCCTCTACGGAGCGCGCCATGTGCAGCGAATGCGACGAACTGCGCCGAAAGATTGCCGTCAACCGCGGGCTTTCGATCGGACTCGAAGACCCGGACAGCATCAACGTCAACAAAGCCGAGCTTGCGGCGCTCGAAAACCAGCTGGACGTGCTGTTCGGAGAGCACCTCGAAGCGGCGCGGCCTTCCAGCCAGAAAGCCCTCGATAAAAAGCCGATGGTGCAATAGCTTTCGGCGAATTGAGCACTAGCCCTGTTGATAGCGAGCTTGTGCCGCGTGGAGACATGATACAGTTGAGAGTTATATGATAAGCGAGAAGGTACATAATCGTACTTGCGCGAAAACGCTTGAAACCATCGAGCTTTTCCGCGCCCCTCGGCGATCATATACACACTAGAGCCCGCGTACAGGTAAAGCTGTTGCGGGCCGAAGTGTGTCTAAGAGGATATAACGGCCCTGACGTAACATGTAGCCGTTCCAGCGCAGGCTAGGCCATGCCGAACAACAGGCCAGCAACTCAACAAATGAGCACTGCGTTTCCTTGCCGCCGCCGCTTTTTCTAACGTGGGGGTAAGGGGGCGCATCCACGCAATCTAACAAATAAGCTTTATGAGCTATCAGGACTACCCTCGGTTTGATGCAAATCTGAGCGGCTTCGGCGTCCGCGTGCACCCTACCGGCCGCAAAACCTATTTTGTGCAGTACCGGAACAATCACGGTCGATCGCGGTGGTTTCTCTTGGGCGTGCACGGCGCGATCACTGCCGAACAGGCTCGCAGCGACGCGAAGGGCGTCTTGCAGGCGGTCGCGCAAGGTGTTGATCCGGCCGACACTCGAAAGTCGGTCCGCAACGCCCCGGATGTGGCCGATCTTCTCGATCGGTACGTCGTCGATCATATGCTCGCGCGAGAAAGCAATTCATTGAGGCAACAGCGCTCCACCGCGACACGGTAGCCGCTGCCGCGAACGAGTATTCCGCAAATCAACTTTGGCGTCGCACACCAGCTTCGCTCAACTCCTGAACAGACAGAAAGAAACACACCATGGGCATTCTGCAACGACTGTTCCCCGCCAAGACTGCCATTACGTCCGAAACCAATAAGGCGGAAATCGATTACAGCGAGTCTGAGATCAAGCGCCTCCCAGGCGGAGATCAGCCCCAAGCTCGCGTCGATCGCCACGATGACTGACGCCGAACATGTAAAAATGGAAACTGACATTGCGGCAACGAAGCGCGCTATCAAGCGACTCGACTCCCGCATCGCGCTTTTGAGCGACCAGCTTCCCGCCGTGCTCGCCGCCGAAGAAGCAGCTCAGGCCGCGGCTAAGGACGAAGCTCTGCGTAAGTGTGCCGAAGAGTGCCGGAAGGCGAATATCGTCGAGAGCAAGAAGCTCTTGACCGAGTACGATATCGCTGCGGCGAAGATCGGCGACATTCTCGCGCGCCTCAAAGAGATTGCCGACGAGACGACTAGCGTCAATGAGGCGCTGCATGCCAACCCGGTCGCCGACAGCGTACTTTGCCGAGATACTCTGTACCGCAAGCATCCAGACCGGGAAACAACTGAACGGATTTGCTTTCGAGCCGGACACTACGAAGTACCGCTGTCCGGCATTCATTTGCCTCCCGCCTTCACGGGTGGCAAGGCTCATTGGCCCCGCTCCTAAGCGAACATGCGCACCCCGTCGAAAATCGACGGGTGATGCGTGACAAGGCTCAGGGGTGGTGTTGTTCGCTGGCGTCGCGAAATTTGAACCGCAATGCTCCGCGCGCAATCCCTTGCTATTTCACCACTCTGAGTCCGCGAAAGCCCGCCTGTATTCGCTTGGCTGCGTCAACAGCATCCGCCTCGTCGATAATGGTCAATATTCGATCTTGAACCGGTTGCGAATTTCGAGGCTTTCCGAAATTGAGATCGTCCGCAAGCGCCTTCTCAATGTCCAATATCAGTGCAAGGCAGTCCCTCAGCAGCAACCCCAGTTGAATTTGCAGTTCGATGGCCGTCTAGGTAGGCTACCTATTGAGTACTCCTGACTGCACCGCTTTGATACAACTCGAAGGCCCAACCTGGGCCTTGAGCACGACTTGGCAAGAAGGCTGCCAACTCAATGATCGGCGGCTGCCATCAGGTCATGTGCGGTTTCTTTCCATGCGGCGGAGCAGGAGATCGCACGCGCTGGGTGACGCAGAGTCGGCTGCTATTAGGGCGATGTCGGATTCCGTCGCCGGCGACGGGTGGCGAACCCTCCGACTCTTCGCAATGCTATCACGCGCATGTGTTAGAACGCCTTGAGGATTGTTATAGACTGTTAAGGTTTCTCGCTGCTAAACGGAGGCTGCAAAACAAAGCATGGAGGGGCAACATGCTAGTCCCGAATAACGGCAATTGGGGAAGGTCGAACAGCAGTCCGGGCGGCTGGGCATTGGCAGGCGCGGTAGTGGTGCTGATGGCCAGCCTCGTGTTTTTAACGAACGGGCGAAGCGGCCAAGCGATGCGTCACGGGCACATGCGGCATGCCTCGGTACATTTCCAGCACAAATAGCTCGATCAGCACAGGACGAAGCCAACGGCCCTTGCGCGAAAACAAAACCTGGGCTGCCCAACTCGGTTCGAGCTTCTAGCAATGAGGCGATAGACGATCGCTGAGTTGAATCTTTTGTCGCGTTCGAGCGGCCTCATCATTGCTGGGGTATTTCAGAGTCCAATGTGTATTAGCCAACGCCGGCAGCGAACATACTCCGCTGCGCGGCGTTGTGCGTTTTGGGCTGCCACTTAGCAGCCAAAAGCAAAACCCGCCGACGTGGCAAGTTCCGTCGGCGGGTTTCGAAGGGCATAGGGGATTGCTTACCTGCCCCAGCCGGATCATGCATCGCGCATCAGGCCAAATTCAGGCGACTTATTATAAACCCGCCGAGGATGCGGGATGCACCGGCGGGTCGAGATCGCACATCAGCTTCGCGCCAGCAACCGCCACCAACCAACCCGGACAATTGCGATGGCCCCTACACACGTCTTTATCCGCTATGTCTAGGTACGGGTTCGCGTACTTGTTGGCCGCTTTCCCTTTTGCCCTAATGTTGCGTCACAATGTCCTTGTCGACGAACTGGGATGGGAGAGCCTGCGAAAGCCTGTTGGTCAAAGTGCTGGTTCGACGACGGGCGGGCGCAGCATCAAGCCATGGATATTATCGTTCCTGTTCTGCTCTCTACCAGCGTACTGATAGGTGCAACCGCAGGCTTGCGCTTTAAGGTCTTTGTCCTTGTACCCGTCTCAGTGCTCATTGTCCTGGTCTCGGCCGCTCTTCTCCATATGCACGGTTTTGGACCCGGGAGTGGCATTCTCATCATAGTCGCGTGTCTGGTCGTGAACCAGGCAGCCTACGTCCTTATGCAGATCGGCCTCGGGACCAACGCTTATGCGCTATCATTTGATGAAGTCACCGACGGCAAACCAGCCCCCGACCGCGAGCAGGGTGTCGATGACAATCACGGCGATCAACAGTCGCCCCCACCCCGGCTTCTTCTTTCGCAGAAAACTTAGCGCGCGGCGTATCTTCCGATGTCTACTGTACCATTCTTGCTTGAAGAGCGCGCGTGTTGCGTCTTGGTGAGACAGTGTTTGGGTTATAACAAGGCACTTTGCGTGGTGATTTCATTGAACGTACTGTCCAAAGCAAAGCGAGTGCCACGTCGAGAAGAAACCGCGAATTGAAGCTAAGACATGAACGGCAAATAGAGCAGCAGTCCGGTCAAAACAATAAATCCAACAGCAATAACCAGAAGCATGATCTTCTGAGTGCTACTATCGCCCTCAATTTCCGGATTGGATTTGCCTACCACTGGTGATAACGGCTTTCATTTCATCACGGCGCGCTCCAATCCTAAATCGGGCGTGGAACACAGTTCGCGGCCTCATCACCGATGGTAGCCATGATCCATACGGTGATGAAAACAATGTGCGCAATTGGTTCCAAGGCGAATGATCGGACAGACCAGGAAATGCTGCGCCACTCACGAAAAGTCGTGATCACTGTTATGTCTCACAGTGCTTCCTAAAGGTTCATACGATTTTAAACAAAAC
>JANWHN010000086.1 GCA_025450445.1 Anaerolineales bacterium
AACTGTGCCATCGAAAGTGGGGGCACGATCTCTTTTTCGTTCACCCAGGCGCGGCGGGAGCGTTTTTCGACGCGGATGTGGCGCTTGTCCAGCATCGCCTCGGGAGGGGCGTCAAATTCCAATGGGATGGTCGCATCCGAGCTCAGGAACGTGAATTTTTGAGCGAGCGCGATTTGGATGATGTCGCCGTCGGTCAGAGTAACAGAGCCCTTAAGCGGGCTGCCGTTGTAGTGCGTACCGTTCTTGCTATCCAGGTCCTCAAGAACGATGCCCTGCGAACCGGGTTGCAAACGGGCGTGCTGGCGCGAGATCTTTCGATCGGGAATGATGATGTCGCAATCTTCGCCGCGCCCGATCACGATCGGTTCGCGAATTACCCAGCGGCTGCCGTTCAATGGCCCACTTTGCCCTATGAGCACCGGATAACTTTCGCTATTTGGCTGCGCGCTCATCCCATTAGTTATAATACCAAAATTCGGCTAACGCCCTTTTAGTCCACACAACAGCCGAATTCCAACGCCATGGAGAGAAGAGAGTAGCATGCCACTGGAAACAGGCGGGGTATTACGCGAGCGTTATAAGATCACCGAATTCATCAGCAAAGGGGGAATGGGCAGCATCTACCTTGCCGAGGATCTGCGTCTGGAGGGGCGGCTGTGCGCGGTTAAGGAAGTGCGCTTAGATTCCTCGTTGTCGGATGAGACGCTAAGCCAAACGCGCACGCAATTCTTGCGCGAGGCGACTGTGCTCGCTCGACTCGATCATCCCAATTTGCCGAAAGTTTCGGACTTCTTTTCTGAGGACCAGGCTGATTATTTGGTGATGGACTATGTGCCCGGCGAAGACCTGCGCTCGCTGATGGTGGCGGCGCGACAGAAGGAAGAATTTTTATCGGAGAAGGAAGTGCTCGCCTGGGCGAGCCAGATCGCGGCAGGGCTAAATTATTTGCACAGCCAGGATCCGCCGATCTTACATCGCGATATTAAACCAAGCAATCTCAAACTAACTCCAAATGGGGTTGTGAAATTAGTTGACTTTGGCTTGGTGAAGATTCTTGCCGCCCAAGAAGATACGATCACGATCGTGCAGGGGCGGGGAACCGCGCTCTACACTCCGCTTGAGCAATACGGCGGGGACACGGGCCACACCGATGTGCGCAGTGATGTCTACGCGTTTGGCGCCACGCTCTATCATCTGTTGACGAATACCGCGCCTATCGAAGCGCGAGAGCGCTTCTTGCGCCCGAACAGCATGCCGGCGATGCGCACACTGAACGCCGAGCTCAGCCCGCGCACTGAGCGTGCAATCACTTGGGCACTGGCGCTGCATCCGGAAGATCGGCCTCAGAATGTGCAAGCATTTCAACAGGGATTGCTAGGTCAAACTGATTCAATGGGACACACGAACGGACGCGTTCCCCCGCCGACGTTCATGGACGTGATTTCTTCGCGCACGGAACGAAGCCTGCTGTGGGTGGCAGGCGCGTTGCTACTCTTAAGCTTTATTGCGACAATCGGCCATTAGGCCGCGGCCGACGCGAAAGCTCGCGCCAAGCCAGGCCCGCGCCCCAACCCAGGGCGCAGCCGATCAGCACTGATATCACCAAGCCCCATTCCCCAGCGAACAACAAAATTTCTTGGCTGCCAGGCAGGTCGAAGGACAGATAGCTGCCGACGGCCAGCCCACCAATCAGGCTGGCTAAGCCCCAGCGCACCGCCCAACGGACTCGACCGAGGTTGATGCCGGCCTGGTAAACGAACGCGCCGCTGACAGCGGAGATCAAGATAATCAAGAACCAATCGAGGATATCGGTGCGGCCCAGCGCGGCAGCTGCATCGGGATCGAATGATTGTGTCGGTTGCGGGGAAGGAGTGATCAGCAATTCGGCTTGGGCTGTTTGGGTGGCTTGCAAGGCCAAGCCTTCCGGGTTGATACCGACAACGTCGAAGCGCAACGTATCAGATCTGGCTTGGGGGTCACCGGTAACGGCGAAGATCTCGAGGCTGCCTTCTTGTCCAATGGCGAAACTCGCTTCCGCGACCCCACTGGAGGTTGATGACACAATCTGCTGTTGCTGGGTTGTGCCCTCGCTAATTATCGAGGCCGAAAAGATGAGCGGAGTATCGTCGGGAACAATGTGGCCATTGTGATCAAGGATCGGACCGGCGACTAAGGTCAGCAGGTCCCCGGCTTGGTAGGTGGGTTGGCTCGGACCGCCGGTTTCTGGAGTGCTTTCTTCGGGAGTTGGGAAAATACGCGAGACCTGCAGGGCGATCGTGCGGGTCGGGTCAGGGGAGATTGCGTCGATGAGGCTGTACCCGACGCCCTCGACTGAGACAGGTGAGGAACCCGGCGCGCCAATTTCACGGAAGAGCAAACGGGCGGCCACATCGGCGATCTGGCTGTTCTTGCTATATAGGCCGTAATAAGCGCTAATGCGGGTCAGGTCAGTGGCGTCCAGGTAATAGGGCGCGTTGAGCGCGAACACGATCACTTTTTTGCCCTCGATCAAGTCCGGACGCTCTGAAAGCAGGCGCCGCAAGGCGTGCGAGTCGACGCGGGAACCTTCCTCTTTCAGCAAACCGAATACGACCCATTCAGCCCGCGGCAGGTTGGCAAGCAGTGGATCTTCGCCCTCGATGTTGCCGTCCAGAGATCGGTTCAACTGGCTGAATGAAAATGAAGAAATGTTTGCAGGAGAGAACTGGGTTCCAGTTCCGGGGCCATAAAGACGAAGGACGGCTTGAGCGAGGGTCGTGGAGCCAAGCGAGGTCAAGGGCTCGCATTGGCTACATTGATTAACCGCGTAACTGTCGCTAATAAAGACGATCTGTTCAAACGGGCCTGGCGGCGCTGGCAGCACGCTAGGCAGCTCAGCAGGGCTGGGACTGAATAGCGTGGCGGACTGACGGCCGATCTCAAAGAAAACGTCATCCTGTTGACCAAGAGTTTCAAGGTCCGGGACATTTGGTAGGACGCGGTTCAAAATAAAGCTTGGGTACAAGGTGTACTTCAAAGTGAGGACACGCAGAACTGCCGCGTCGACGCGCTCGGCAAAAGCCTGATCTTCACGATATTTCTGCGCAAAGAATTCGAGAGTGCGCACAATGCTGGTGTATTCGTCCGGATCACCGGTGGCGAGGAAGTTGCCAAGATATAGGAGATCATTGCCGGCCAGAAAAGCGTCACGGGCGACAAAGGGGGAGTTGAAAGTCTGCTCGGTGCTATCGAAGTTGCGGCGGACGGCGCGGGCACCCAAGCTGTCGCTGATGATCAAGCCGCCACCCTGACGCCAGGTAGCAAAGGCAGGGAGCGCCAACAATTCGCCAAGCGCCTGAGGGTCAAAGCTGATTGGGCTAGTCGTATCACGGATGTTGCCTTGGAAACCCTGATAGCGAATGTGGGCCAGCAGCATGGCGTCAGCTTGCATGTCGGGCGTAGCGGCTTCGCCGGTGACCGCGAAGAATGGCGGTAGCTCGACTTGGGCGAGCTCGGCCAGGGATTTGCGCACGGTGGGTACCTCTTCTTCCGGTGGGCGATCGATGCCACCGTAGCCGGGCAAATGCTTAGCGACCACCGCTACCCGGTTTGTGCTGCCGAGATGGACGCCTTCTATATAAGCCTGGCCCATGCGCCCGACCCAATACGGATCGCCGCCAAAGCTGCGCACCCCGAGGTCGCCGACGCTTTCGGGCCGCGGGTCTTCGAGTACATCTAGCGATGGCCCGAGGAGCATGTTGACGCCGAGGGCGGCCAACTCCTGGCCAAGAACTACCCCAGTTTCGCGGGCGAGGTCAGGATTCCAGGTGGCGCCAAGGGTCATGGCGTTGGGCTGCGGGCTAAGCATCTCGAGGATCTGATCGTTGGGATAGCCGTCGCCCTCTTGTGAAACTGCGACGAGCAAAGGAATGTAGGATGGGACGTGTTCGTCGCCACTGATCGCGTCGACGCGGGAGGACCGAGAGGCGTTTGACTCGGCTCGCTGCAGTTGGGCAACCAGATCGCGGATTGTCGTAAGCGTGTCTGGCGCGCCAACAAAGTTATCCATATCCCGGCGGAGCACGACCCCGCCAATGTTGTACTCGTTGACGAGACTATAGATCTGGCTCTCATCGTCTGCGGTTGAGCTTTCGAAGGTAACGAGAAAGAGCTGGCCAACGCGCTCCTCCGGAGTGAGCAACTCGAGCAGGCCGGCTGCGCTGGCACCCGGGTCATTGCCTTGGGGAGTAGGTGCGCTGAGGGCAGAGAGCGGTGAAAAGAGAGACTGGGTTGCCAGAAGGACGAAAAGGAGCCAAGCCCGCCAATTGGGGCGGCGACCAGTTACACGCTTGCGGCGGGTTTTGTTTTGGGATTCAACTGAAACCATTCGTCTGAAGAGAGGATTATAGCAGGGGCATGGTGCGCACTCCAATCGCATATAATCCGCGGGATGAAATTATCTGTCGTCGTACCTGTCTATAACGAAGAGAAAACTATCGCCGAGATTCTCAAGCGAGTGCAGAAAGTACGCCTGGCGGACGAGATCATCGTGGTCGATGATGGATCCAGCGACGGGACTGCTGCAATAATTAATGAATTGAGCTCAGACAAAAGCATAAAATTTATTGCTCACCCAAAGAATCTTGGAAAGGGCGCGGCGGTGCGGACAGGCATCGAGGCGGCTACCGGGGAGATGATCCTGGTGCAAGATGCGGATCTGGAGTACTACCCCGAAGATTATCCTGCCTTGATCAAGCCGATCGAAAATGGCTCAGCCGACGCGGTCTATGGCTCGCGCTTCATGGGCGGGCCGCGGCGCACCACGATGTTCTGGCATATGGTGGCCAATAAAATGCTGACCTTTTTGACCAACATTCTTTACAACAATATCCTTACGGATATGGAAACAGGTTACAAGCTGTTCAAGCGCGAAATATTGCAAGGAATAGAAATTCGTTCGAACAGCTTTGATTTTGAGCCGGAGATCACCGCCAAGCTACTCAAACGCCGGGCGCGCATTTTTGAGGTGCCGATTACGTTCAATCCCCGTGATTATTCTGAGGGGAAGAAGATCAAGTTGAAGGATGCGTTCTTGGCTTTATGGGCTTTGATTAAATATCGTTTTGTTGACTAAAAGCTCAGCCGCTAAACGCTGGGTTTTAGGTCGCGCACGTTGAGCTGAAAACGCTTCTGTCCGTTAAATTCATTGACTTCGAATCTGTAGAGCAGATCCACAAACGCGGGTAATTTGCCCATCCACTCACCCTGGCGAAATGCGATAGCGTCGTAAACCACGCGCCCATCCCCAACGGTCAGCTTGAGGTGGCGAGCTTCAGCGCCGACAGGTTTTGCGTTTCGCACCTGCAACCCGCGGGTGACCAGTTGGACACCAGGGTTGCCATAGCCGGTGGGTTCCAGCATTTCGATCTGATTCAGTAGATCGATCTTCAGATCAGATAATTGCAATTCGGCATCAGCCAGCAAGACAGGACGGAGCGTCATAGTGCCTAATTCGCGGGCTGCAATACCGCGTAATCGTTGTTGCACTTCGGGAAAGTGCTCATTGCGCACGGTGAAGCCGGCCGCGGCTGCGTGGCCGCCGAAATTCTCGAACAGGTCAGCGCATTCTTCAAGGGCGCGAGTGATGTGAAATTCCGGGATGCTGCGGCAGGAGGCGCGGGTAAATTCCTCGCCGCGCTGGCCCACGATGGATGGGCGATAGAAACGCTCAGTCAGGCGAGAAGCGACCAGCCCCACAACACCAGGGTTGTATTCCGGATGGATAGCGAACAAAATCGGCGCATTCGGATCTTCGGCCAGCACCATGGTTTCGGCGGATTCGGTCATGGTGCGGGTCAGCTCCTGGCGGGCGCGGTTGCGGTTGTCCAGATCCTGGGCCAATTTGCCGGCTTCAAAAATATCGGTGGTCATCAAGAGTTGGTAAGCCTCGCGAGCCGTGTCCAAGCGACCAGCCGCGTTAAGACGTGGGCCAAGCATGAAACCGATATCGCCGGCGGTCACGTTCTTAGGTTTCAGACCGGAGGCGCCCATCAAACTGAATAACCCCTGCCGTTTTGGATTGCGGATCTGGTTAAGTCCTTGGCGAACCAGCCAGCGGTTCTCGCCAGTTAGCGGAACCAGGTCGGCGACCGTGCCAAGAGCTACAAGGTCAAGAGCCACGTCGCTGGTCCAGGTCTGGGGTTTGAGGCGCTGCTCAATTGCGCATGCGATCTTGAATGCAGTGCCGACTCCAGCTAACTGCTTTTCCGGATATTCGTCGCCGGGTTGCTTGGTGTTGACGATGGCGAAGGCGTTGGGAAGCTCATCACCGGGAGTGTGATGGTCACTGATGATGAGATCGATGCCGAGACTTTTGGCTTCGTCAGCTTCGACTGTCGAGCGGATGCCGCAATCGACCGTCAGTACGACGCTGGCGCCAGCTTCCTTCAGCTTACGCAACGCTTCTACATTTAATCCATAGCCTTCTTCGAAGCGATCGGGGATGTAGTTGCTCACCTGAGCGCCAGTGGCCTGCAGGCATTGGACCATGAGGGCGGTCGCGGTTACGCCGTCTGCGTCGTAGTCGCCATAGACAATCACGCGCTCGCCCTTACGGATCGCGCTGGTCATCCGATCCACCGTCGCT
Organism: Anaerolineales bacterium; assembly: GCA_025450445.1. Lineage (GTDB taxonomy): Bacteria > Chloroflexota > Anaerolineae > Anaerolineales > UBA11579 > JAMCZK01. The sequence continues at coordinate 6,626 of JANWHN010000086.1, forward strand.
TCAACCCCCATCATTTTGAAGGGATCGCTGACCTGAGGTGGCATGGCGGCGAGATAAGTTTTGGATTCTTCGACGCTGGCGACCCCACGATTGAACAACATCTGCCTGAGTAACGGCGGATAGCCGTTCAGAATTTGATCAGCTTCGGCGGTAATGCGCCTATGGATCTGCCAATCCCGGTCTAAGCGCTTCGATGTTGGCGCAAAATCGGTCATCGAGGCAATCATACCGCCGAGTATTGAGGCTCGTTGACTCCCTTTTTGTCAGCGGTTATCATCCCTCGCATCATGCGTGACAAGCTGGCTCAGTGGCTGAAAGCGGGATGGAAAGCCGTTTGGCGCGTGTTGCGTTGGCTGACCCCGGGACTTGGGATCAAACGCTGGATCCTGCTAATTCTTTTTGGTACGTTTCTGATCGGCGTGGGCGGGGCGATGTTGGTGCTGGATGTGTATCGCACGGCGCCAGAAACCTGGTGGTTACCCGCGCTGTCATGGATCTCGTTGCGTTTCCTGCCGCGAGTTTTGCGGGTTCTGATCTTTGGCGGGCTAGGCATTGGCACGGTGGTGTATGGCGTTATCAACATGAACCGTGCCTTGCTTGCTCCTTATGTGCAACCCGGAAAACATGTTGTGGAGACATTAGATGATCACCGTCGCCGCGGACGCGGGCCACGGGTCGCAGTGATCGGCGGGGGTCATGGACTGGCGACCCTGCTGCGTGGGCTGAAAGCGCATACGTACAATCTCACCGCAATCGTCACAGTGGCGGACGATGGCGGCTCATCGGGCAAATTGCGCAATAGCCTCGGTGTCTTGCCACCGGGTGATATTCGCAATTGTTTGGCGGCGCTATCGAATGACGAAACGCTGATTACGCAGTTATTCCAGTATCGTTTTTCGAGCGAAGAGAATGGGTTGCAAGGCCATTCGTTTGGCAATCTATTTATTTCTGCCCTGAGTGAGATTACCGGCAGTTTCGAGGAGGCCGTGGCCGAATCCGGACGGGTACTTTCTGTGCACGGGCGCGTTCTGCCAGCCACTCTTCACGATGTGCGCTTGGTAGCAGATCTTTCAATGCCAATGGCGGTGGCCGAGGTGCGCGTGCGTGGCGAAAGCCAGATCCCAGGAATGCCGGGTTCGGTACGGCGCGTGTGGCTCGAGCCGAATTCGCCGCCAGCCTATCCCGACGCGGTCAATGCTTTGCTGGCCGCCGATCTGATCGTCATTGGGCCAGGAAGCTTGTACACAAGCATCCTGCCGAATTTGTTGGTACCCGATCTTGCTGCGGCCGTGCGCAATAGTGCGGCAATGAAGATCTTTATTTGCAACGTGGCGACTCAACCGGGCGAGACTGACGGTTACGACTGCGGCGATCATATTCGCGCCCTTGAGGCTCACGTAGGCCCGGGTTTCTTCGATATGGTATTGAGCAATCAGGAACAGCCGAAGAATCCGCCAACCGGATCGCAGTGGGTGGTGGCTGACGAAGATCTGGATAAGGAATACGCGCTCTACCGCGCGGATGTGGCCGACCCAGATAAACCTGGCCATCATCGCGCTGACCGATTGGCGCAATTGCTGATCGATCTATACCAGGAACGAACTGGCCCATTGGCAAATCTTTAACACTCTGTGTTCAACAAAAAAACAATTGCAGATATTGACCCGAAAGGAAAGCGCGTGCTTGTGCGCGTAGATTTCAATGTGCCTATAGAGGGTGGCAAAATACAGGATGATACGCGCATAAAAGCCGCGTTGCCAACGCTGGAAAATTTGCTTGACCGCGGAGCTGCGCTGATCCTTTGCTCGCATTTGGGGCGACCTAAGGATGGCCCTGACCCAAAGTATTCGATGAAGCCGGTTGCGGAGCATCTTGGCAAGCTGATCAAAGCCCAAGTGAAGTTTTGCGAAGAAACGATTGGACCGAAAGCCGAGCTGGCAGCCGAGTCTTTGAAGGCTGGCGAGATCCTGGTGTTGGAGAACACTCGCTTTTATCCCGGCGAAACAAAGAACGACCCCAAAATGTCTGAGGCGCTGGCGCGTTTGGCGGACATTTATGTCAACGACGCGTTCGGCTCCGCCCACCGCGCCCATGCATCGACTGAAGGCGTGGCGCATCATTTGCCGGCGGTTGCCGGCTTGCTGATGGAGATGGAGATCAGGTACCTCGGTCAGACTCTTGCAAATCCGAAGAGACCCTTTGTGGCAATTCTGGGCGGCGCCAAGGTCAGTGACAAAATTGAGGTTATTAAAAACTTGCTGAAGAAGGCGGACCAACTGCTGATTGGCGGTGGAATGGCGAACACTTTCTTCAAGGCACAAGGCTTGGAAATGGCGGACTCCCTTGTCGAGCAGGATGCTCTTGAAACGGCGAAAGGGTTATTGCAAGATGGCAAAGAAAAGCTAAAGCTGCCGGTTGATGTCGTAATCGCGGATAAATTCGAGGAAACTGCACAGCATAAAACAATCGATGTTGGCGATGTGCCGGCTGGCTGGCGGATTATGGATGTTGGCCCGAAAACCATCGAAGAATTTAGTAAATTTATTGAAAAAGCACAGACGGTGGTCTGGAACGGTCCTATGGGTGTCTTCGAGATGAAGCCTTTTGCGAAAGGCACCTTTGCCTAGCGAAAGCAGTGGCAGAATCGAGTGCGGAAAGCATTGTAGGCGGGGGCGATTCGGCTTCTGCGCTGCAGCAATCAGGGCTGGCGGACAAGATCACGCATATTTCCACGGGCGGCGGGGCCTCGCTGGAAATGCTGGAAGGGAAAACGCTGCCAGGTCTGGCAGCGTTGCAGGATAAGGAATGATGGCGCGCCCTCCACTGGTTGCTGGCAACTGGAAGATGAACAAGACCGTCGCTGGGGCTTTGCGCCTAGTTGAGGAGATGCTGCCTGGTTTGCAGGCTGTTGGTGGTGTGGAGAAACTTTTGTGCCCGCCGGCGCCTGCGCTGATGCCGCTCTCAGCAATCTTGGATGGTAAGAATATTGGGTTGGGCGCCCAAAACCTGTATTGGGAAAAAGAAGGCGCGTACACCGGGGAACTATCTGCAGCGATGGTGAAGGAATTTTGCCAGTACGTGATCCTTGGGCATTCGGAGCGGCGCGCGATTTTTAATGAAAGCGACGCGGATATTCAACGCAAAGTGCAGGCAGCGCTAGCAGCCGGTTTGCGCCCGGTGTTGTGTGTGGGTGAAACCCTGGAGCAGAACGAAGCGGGGCGGGCGGCGGAGATTGTCTCAAGCCAGTTGCGAGCTGCCCTGGAAGGTGCACAAGTTGATTCGGCGGAAGCACTGGTAATCGCTTATGAGCCAGTATGGGCGATTGGGACTGGCAAAGCGGCCACTCCCGAAGCGACAAACACGTTGTTACGCAATGTAGTGCGCCCAACTCTAGCCGGCTTGTTTGGAGAACATGTAGCAACAAGTGTCCGGGTGCTGTACGGCGGTTCAGTGAACGCGGCGAATGGAGCTAGCTTTTTTGCTGAAACTGAGATCGACGGCGCCTTAGTAGGTGGCGCCAGCTTGAAGGCGCAAGAATTTGTCGGCATCGTCCAAGCTGCACAGCAGAAGTAGGAACAAGTTGGCAATTAAATTCGAAATTTCGACAACCATCCCAGCTGCTCCTGAGGAGGTCTATAAAGCTTGGCTGGATTCAAAACAGCACGGCGAGATGACCGGCGCTGCAGCCAAAGTCAGCGCGAAGGTTGGCGGAAAATTTGAGGCTTGGGACGGTTACATAACCGGCAAGAACCTCGATCTGGAGCCTGGCAAACGAATCGTGCAAGCATGGCGAACCTCGGAATTTTCTGACGACGAAGAAGATTCAAAGCTGGAAGTTATCCTAGTTAAGGCAAATAGCGGCACCAAGCTGACTATCAAGCACAGCAATCTACCCGAGCATGGTATGCAGTACAAGCAAGGCTGGGTCGACAGTTATTTTGAGCCAATGAAAGATTACTTCGAGAAATAAAAAGAGCCGGCGCCGCCGGCTCTTTTTGATGCCAATGAACTAGCTGGCTTCGGCCAGCATCTTTTCGGAGAAGATCTCAAAGCCGTCACCGCCACGTTCTTTGACGCGATACATGGCTTTGTCAGCGTTACGTAACAACACGTCTGTGTCGGCGATCTCCTTGTTACTCATAGCAATGCCGATGCTGGCAGTGGTGTTGACCGTCTGCCCCTCTTTAAACGTATAGGGTTGCAAAATGGCATCGCGAACGCGACCCGCTACTTGTTTGGCGTGTGAAGTCTCTTCAATGCCATCCAGGAAGATTGCAAATTCGTCACCGCCCAAGCGGGCTGCGAGGTCACCAGGGCGGATGCTGCTTTCGAGTCGCCGAGCGAACTGAATGAGCAATTCGTCGCCAGCGTGGTGTCCGAATTGGTCGTTGATCTTTTTTAGTCCGTCCAGGTCGATAAAAAGAACTGCGAAGTGATAATCAGGCTCTGTTAGTGGACGAAGGTTGGCACGGCGCATATGATCGGTGAAGTATGCACGGTTAGGTAGCTGGGTGAGTACGTCGTGGAAAGCGTGGCGCTGCAGCATTTCCTGGGTCTCTTTGCTTTCTGTGATGTCATGCAGGACACACACCCAACCGAGTTTTGCGGATTTCAACGGGGCGGAATGGACATCGAAATGTTGCAGTCCAACGCTTGTTTCCATGTCAAAGGCTTCACCCCGATCAAACTTTTCGTGAATCTTAGCTATGCGCTCCTGATCCATTCCAGCCCTTATTAGCAATTCATCTAAGTTCTTTTTTCTTCCGGTCCGATCTACATCGAACAGCGTTTCCGCGGCGATGTTGGTGCGTTCTATCTCCAACTCTGGATTCAGCACCAAGACCGGGTCGGGAGTGCTTTGCAGGATGGCGTCCATGAGAGCGTGCTGTTCGACCAAATCGGCTTGAAAGCGACGTTTGCTGGTGATATTGCAAAACATAATCTCGGTTCCGATGATCTCGCCTTTATCGTTCTTGCTGGCGACGCCGGAGCACATCGCAAAAACAGGTTCGCCCTCGCGGTTATAAAGCGCCATTTCCCGCTCGCGTACAAAACCCTCAGCCTTAATGTCGTTGAAGAGCTGATTAGCGTCGTTCTGATCGGTCCACATGTAGCCCGGGAATTTTTTTTCTAAGATCTCGGTTTTTTGCTCGATACCCATCATGCCGAGGAAATATGGATTCGCATAGACAATGCGATCCTGCGCGTCTGTATACACGACCCCATCGTGGGCGTTGTTGTGGAAGTTAAGGTCGGACGTTGCACGCTCGAGAAAGTTCTTTTCCAGGGCGAGTTTGGTGTAATCGCTTTTGGCCTGGGCCAACTCCTGGCGAAGCTTTTGCAGCTCAGACCGTTTGGGCGTGGCTTTCGCCTTTTTCTTAATCGTTGATTTCAATTCAAAGCTCTTTCCCGCCGGCAAAAGGCGTAGACGACAATATAGTCTATACCAACAGAGGCGCAAATCCTGCCGTGGTACTCCTAACAAAATTGCAAGTAGACTGAAGTTTAACCAGTACCGAATTGGCGATCACCGGCGTCGCCTAGACCTGGCACGATGTAGCCAATATCATTTAGGTGGCTGTCTATGGCGCCCAAGTAAATGGGCACATCGGGATGTTCTTTGGAAAGATGTTCAATCCCCTCGGGAGCCCCAAGGATGCCAATATATTTGATCTTTTTAACTCCCCATTTCTTGATAATGTTGATTGTCGCGGCCGCAGAACCGCCGGTAGCAAGCATCGGGTCGAGAACAAGGCAAACGCCCACGGTGGGCGCGGTGGGGAGCTTGTTGTAATACTGCACCGGCTGCAGTGTTTTTTCGTCACGATAGAGACCGATATGCCAGACCTGAGCGTCGGGCATAAGATCCCAAATTCCGTCCACCATTCCGAGACCAGCCCGTAGGATCGGTACAAGGCCAATGTTCTCCTCGACCTGGAATCCTGCAGCCTCGCCCATTGGGGTGACGACGGACCTTTCTTTTGTAGTCAAATCGGCGGTAGCTTCATAGGTAAGTAACGCGGTGATCTCGCTGACTAACTCGCGAAATTTACGCGGCTCAGTGGCTTTGTCTCTTAATATTGAAAGCTTGTGTTTGACCAGGGGATGAGTTGACTCGTGTGCTTTGGCCATTGTTAAACTCCTGCTGAATTTTGGCAATTATAGATGAACTCTCAACGATGCCGCTCCATCGAGCCTGTATAATCTTTTCGATGAGCAGCCAACCGCGGATCATTGATCCGCTCCCGCGGGCGGATGATCGCTTTGAACCCGCGCTTCGTCCACGCAGCCTGGATGAGTTGGTCGGCCAGACAAAAGTAAAAGAAAATCTTGCCATCTTGATCGCGGCCGCACGCCAGCGAAGCGAACCGCTTGACCACGTCCTTTTTTATGGTCCACCTGGATTGGGGAAAACCACCTTGGCGCACATTCTGGCGAACGAAATGGGGGTAAGCATCAAAGTGACCTCCGGGCCGGCCATCGAGCGCCAGGGCGATCTGGCTGCAATTTTGAGCAACCTTAATCAAGGCGATGTGCTTTTTGTGGATGAGATCCACCGGCTGGGCAAAGCGGTCGAGGAAGTTCTTTACCCGGCGATGGAGGATTACGCGCTGGATATTGTGATCGGCAAAGGACCTTCGGCGCGAGCGATCCGGCTCAGCTTGCCGCGTTTTACAGTGATCGGTGCCACAACTCGTCTGGCGTTGCTGACTGCGCCTTTACGCGCACGTTTTGGCGCTACGTTTCGATTGGATTATTACGATCCTGCATCGATGCTTATCATTCTGCAACGCGCGGCCTCCAAGCTGAACGTGGAGGTTGCGCAGGGTGGTCTGGAAGAGATCGCGTCTCGAACCCGCGGAACCCCCCGAGTGGCTCTGCGCTTACTGAGACGGGTCCGAGACTACGCTGATGTGCGTGCACAGGGCGTGATTACCCACGATGTGGCCCACGAAGCGCTCGACTTGCTTGAAGTAGACGAACTTGGATTGGATGAATTGGACCGCCGCGTTTTACGAACAATTATTCAAAAATTCAATGGCGGCCCTGTGGGTCTTAATACGATTGCGGCAGCTATAAGCGAAGAAGCCGACACAATCATGGACGTAGTGGAACCTTATCTGATGCAGCTCGGCTTTTTAGAACGCAGATCGCAAGGGCGAATGGCCACGGCCCAATCCTGTGCACACTTGGGCCTGCCTTATCCTGGCGAACCGCAAACGCCGGCACTTTTCTAGAAGATGAATGATCTTGGCAGGATCCTGGTTTATGCGGGAATGGGGCTGCTGGCGATCGGCGGATTGGTTCTGCTCTTGCCCCGCCTCGGTGTCCAGCTAGGAAGACTGCCCGGCGATATTCGCTATCAAAGTGGGCAGTTTACTTGTCTCATCCCAATCGCTACAAGTATCTTGCTGTCAATAATTTTGACTATCGGCTTAAATCTTTTGGCGCGCTTCTTCAATCGCTAATTTCCATCGGTTTTGAAAACTTCAGATTTCGACTACCAGCTTCCGGCTGAGCTAATCGCCCAGGAGCCGATCGAACCAAGAGACGCGTCGCGTCTTTTGGTCTTAGATCGAGCCACTAGGAAACGTGAGCACAAGTCATTTGCCAAGATTGGAGATTCTCTTCGCCCCGGCGATCTGTTGGTAGTCAACCGGAGCCGAGTGGTGCCGGCTCGACTTAACGCAAAAAAAATTCCGGGGGGCGGTAAAGCAGAGATCCTTTTGCTGGAACGACTTAAACCAACTGAATGGAAGGTGTTAGTAGGGGGAAAAGGATTGGCGGTTGGAAGAAGGGTCGAGTTAGAGAATGGGGTAAAGGCAGAGATCAGCCAAGATCTGGGTGGATCGCAAAGACTTCTGGTTCTGGAGAGGGAGCTTGGAGCTGATTTGGACGCGCTGGGCGAAGTGCCACTCCCGCCGTACATTCACGCCCCTTTGCAAGATCGCGAAAGATATCAAACCGTATATGCGAAGGAGAACGGTTCGGCTGCGGCGCCAACGGCTGGGCTACACTTCACTGCAACCCTAATAAACGAGCTCAAAACTAGAGGCATTGGATTTGCCGAGGTGACCTTACATATCGGTTTGGACACTTTTGCGCCCGTCAACGAGGAGAATGCGAAAGAGCACGTCATCCACAGCGAATGGTGCAGCCTGAGCGCAGAGACGGCAGCCGCGGTTAATTCAACCCGCCACGCCGGGGGCAGGGTGATCGCGGTCGGGACTACGTCTGTGCGGGTCTTGGAAACGGCTGTGCAAGCTTCAGCAACTGTGGCTCCATTTGAGGGGCGAACTCGGCTATTTATTTTGCCCGGATACAAATTTCAGGTTGTTGATGGGCTACTGACAAACTTTCACCTGCCACGCTCAACTCTGCTGATGCTGGTTAGCGCGTTTGCGGGCCGCGATCTTATCTTAGAAACGTATCGCGAGGCGATCCGGGAAAGATATAGGTTCTATTCCTTTGGGGATGCGATGCTGATCTTGTAGACTAACCGAGATGATTCGTGTAAAGCGCAAGAGCTACATCAATCGCATCAAGCGACCGTCAATCAAAGCCATTTCTTTTCAACGACAACTAGGAAGGCGTCGATCACATCTGGGTCGAACTGCGTGCCGCGACAGCGTTTGAGCTCGATGACCGCCTCAGCGTGGGATAGCGATTTGCGATACACGCGCTCGTCGGTCATTGCCACGTAGGCATCGGCAACACTGATAATGCGGGCAATCAACGGTATCTGCTCTCCTTTTAGACCGAGTGGATAGCCACTACCATCGTAGTTTTCCTGATGGGCACGGATAACGGGCGCTACGCGGCTTAAGGTGCGCACTGGTTCGACAATACGAGCTCCGATTTCAGGATGCTGCCGCATGATCATTTCTTCCGCCTGTTCTAGTTTGCCAGGCTTTCGCAGGATCTCATCCGGCACACCGATCTTGCCAATGTCATGCAGCAAGGCTCCCCAACGGATATCCCACAGTTCCTCTTCAGTGCAACCTATTTGCTCGCCGGTCACAATTGCTAACTCGGCAAGCCGCTGGCTGTGGCCGCTTGTGTAGCTATCGCGAACATCGATGGCGCTTGCGAGCGCGCTAACCGTTTGCATATATGAATCGCGTACCTCTTCCAACAATCGAGCGTTTTCAAGAGCAATGCCCGCATGGATGGCGAAGGAAGAAACGAGCTGTGCGTCGTTTGCGCTGAACTGATTAGCCTCGTATCCGTCCACGGTCAGGACGCCTATGCATTCCCCGCGCACAATAAGCGGAGCACCAATCCAGCTCTTTACGCCGGCTGCCCCGGGTGCGGCGAGCCAATCCGGATGCTCGCTGATATCTTCAAACACGACGGTGCGGTGTTCGTAGAGGAGCGGATGGCTGAATTTATCTTCTTTGATCGGCAATTCATAGCCAATGACGTCTGGGCTCAAGGATCCAGCAACCGCGCGAATGCTAAGGCCCTCGCCTTTTACGATCTGGATGGAGGCGCTATCAAAGGGCACCACACGTTTGAGCTGCTCAAGCACAAGATCAAGCACCGTCGAGCTATCGGTCGTCGCGCTGAGGATCGCGGCAACTTCGCGCAGCGTCTCGGCCTGTTCGCGTTGGACGCGCTCTGACTCGTAGAGCCGCATTTTTTCGATTGAGGTACCAAGCTGGCCGGCAATCGTGCTCAACAGGCGCATGTCGGAGTCGGTAAAAGCTTCGACTTGAGCGCTTTCAGCGTTGATGACACCCAACACACGATTGTCATTGCCTTCAATGGGCACACAAAGTTCGGAGCGCATAGATTTGTTGATCAGCATGTAACTGGGTTCTTTGCGCACATCTGCAACGCGCCATGGCTTACCGGTGGCCGCCACTCGCCCGGTGATCCCTTGTGAAAGGGGAACAAGATTCTTCTTGACCTGATCGCTGGCACCGCGATAGAAGCGGTTAACGCGCAGGGACTGGACCTCTTCATCCAGCATCAGGAAGCCAAACTGATCCGGATAGATGCTGGCACCGATGATTTCTGTTGCTCGCTCCAATAGTTCATCTTCGGTCTTTGCGTTTACGGCCGCATGTGTAATCGCGTGCAACACGGTTAATTCTTGCAACTGACGGCGGGTTGATTCGAAAAGATTAATCCCTTCGAGCGCAATAGAAATCTGTTCGCATAATGTGGTTAAGGCGGCCACTTCATATTCGTCAAACGCGTCCAGCTCATAGCTTTCGATGTTTAGAAGAGCAACTACTTTTTTATAGATCTTTATCGGAATGATCAATTCCGATCTTACTTTTTCGTGACCTTCAACGAGATTGTATTCAGGGCTCTTTTGAACGTTGTTTGCGACCACAACTTGTCCGCTTCGGGCTGCTTTGTCCAGCAGGCCGATGCCAAATGCTTGAGCATATCCTTTGCCGGTCACGACTCTTTCAAACGAGCCGCTAACGGCCTCCATCACATATTCGCGGCGGTCCTCGTCGACCCGTGAAATATCTGTGGATACGTAATCCATTTCTTTGTTCAGGCGCTCAACCACGATCTTAAAGAGCTTGTCGCGTTCGAGTACACCACTCATCTCTGCAGTCAGCTTGTTCAGAATGCCAAGCTGGCGGGCGCGCTGGCGCTCGGCAGCAGCATTGCGTAAGCGCTCGATACCGCTCGTCAACTGACCAGCCAGAGTTACAAGAAGGCGTTCGTCAGCTTCTGTAAAATGATTTGCCTGCCGGCTTTCCGCGTTGACAACACCGATAATGCGGTCTCCCAGTTTCATCGGCACGCACAGTTCTGATAGCGTGCGCGTGTCGTAGTCGAGGTAATTGCTTTCCTCGCGAATATCGGCAATCCGCATTGGGCTCCCACTGGCTGCCACTCGCCCGGTGACGCCTTTTTCCAGCGGGATCAGAACACCCTTGATCTCCGGTGCGGCTTCATAAGAGGGATGGAAATACAATTCTTTGCCGGTCTGAGAGAGCAGCATGATCCCGAAATTGTCGGGATAGATACTGTCTCGAATGATATGCGTGGCGCTTTCTATTAATTCATCTTCATCCACGGCGTCGGTGGATGAGGCGGCCACTTTGTGCAAGATGCTAAGCTCCTGAAGCTGACGATGCGTCGCCTGGAACAAGCGCGCATTTTCCAGGGCAACAGCGGCCTGGTGGCAGAGGGTTTGCGCCAAATAGATCTCGCGGTCGCTAAATGTGCGTGGGGCGCGGGTATCTTGCAATTCCACCAGGCCGGCGTTCTTGCTTTGGGCGACTAGAGGAAGCAATAATAGCGTGGTAACTCCGGCCGCTTCGAGGGCCTTCCGTTCTTTCGGCAACAACTTTTCATCATCCAGGCGTCTTTGCAATGGACGGCTCTCGACTAAGACTTTGTTTAGCTCAACCTGTTCAGCAAGCGGAACGGGTTTGAAATTGAGCGGCAGTTGCTCTCCGTGCGGATCGACGAATTCCATGCGAGCTTTTAGGCCGGCGCCGGCTTGCCAATCTGCCAAGATGCACACTTGGACATCCAGCAGATGCGTCAGTTGATGCGCTACCACTTGGAGAACTTTTTCAAGCTCCAGGCTTGAGGCGATACTGGCCCCGGCGAGAGCCAGCCCGGCGAGCTCATCCGTGTGCTCGCTTTGCTGGTTAGCGGCCTGCTGGCGCCAAACTTCAAAGTCCTTGCGAGGGCTTATGTCGAAGATGTTGGCGCGGATCAGGTCTTTTTCCATTGTCGGTAAACGGAGCAGATTTACTTCGCAGGAAATATGCTGATCCAACTGGTTCTTAAAGACCCATTCAAAAACTGGAGCCTGGTCGTCTAACGCTGCCTCAAATTTTTGGCTCAATTGTTCTTTCAATGAACCTGCACCAGCTTGTTTCTTTGCACTCAATTGCCCCAGAGTAATTTTCTTTAGTTCTTCGATGGTTCCTTTAAACAGATGAAGGGCATTTTCGTTGGCCTCAACCACTCGGCCATTTTTAGGGTCCAGGATTAGAACCGCTTCAGCTGCGTGGGCGATAAGCGCGGCAAAATTTGGCAGCGGCTGGGTTTTGCTTTTGCCTTTGCGCCTCCCGATCAAAGGCTCGCGGTTAATTGAGGCAGCATCCCTTGCCCCAGGAGTTTTCTTTTTTAGTTTGGCCAACTCTGTTCTTCTTTCCAGCCGCTACTTAAGCACTCCCGGGCGAGAGCAAGCGAAGCTTCGCCCTCACCCCAGCGAGTGCTGTTTTAAAACTAATGGTGCTAAGTAACGTGCTTGAGCTGTTTAGCTCAGCGCGGGAGCCTGGATCAGGCTGCCGAGGCCGTGCATAAACTGATCAAGATTGCGGGCCTGGATGGAGCTGATGGCGCGCATTTCCTCTTCGTTCAAGTGGAAGGCGCTCAGTTTTTCCTGGCCGTGGCCACTAAGCAAGGCCGCTTCGAAATTCTTGTCCAGCAAAGCTTGCGTAGCGATTGCGTTCAATTTGAGTTTAGACATTTCATGTCTCCTAAGAAAAAGATAGTTGCGCGATCGTCGGGGCGATTAGCCGCCAACGCCGCCACCGACTGGGCGGTTGTTCTGGGGATAGCCACCTACACCACCGCCAACTGGGCGATTGGATTGGGGATAGCCACCCACACCACCACCAACTGGGCGATTGGCCTGAGGGAAACCACCAACACCACCACCAACTGGGCGGTTAGCCTGAGGGAAACCACCAACACCACCACCAACCGGACGGGAAAAATAAACCTTGCTGTGCGTCATTTAAACCTCCAAAGGGTTTGAGAGATGAGCGGATTCTAGGAATGAGCCTATGAACGGGCCTATGAGCAAAAAGACAAAAAAGCCGCTTGAAACAAGCAGCTTGGCTGGGTTTTTGAAATATGAAACTAGTTTTCCTACTTTCAGCGCTATTGGTGCCTCCAAGGTCAGGTCTTGACGGTTAACTCCTCATAGTACTTTTGCAAATCAACTAGCGGTTCCGCATTTAGGTCCTTTCGCAGTAAGGATTTATATTTCCTGAAATGTGCAATGGCGGCAGACGGAGACCCCGAAAGCGCCAAACACTTCATTAATTCTAAATGGATTTCATCTCGGTAAGGGTCTACGGAAAGGATCTTTTCGTAAAGCTCCCGTGCTTGCGAATACTTCTTGGCTTTACTCTCGCTTGTTGCCAGCCTTACTAAGGCTTCGAGGTAAAGATTACGCAGTTGATCGCGGCGATTGTCTGCCCAATCCATAAACACATCCTGCAAGTATGGGCCTCTGTGGAGCTTGACAGCCTGCCGCAGTAGTTCATTTAATTCGCTTGCAGAGAGTTTGCTGCCCCCCGCCTGATGCAGGATATCTTGGAATTCCTTTACGTCGTACCAAATCTGGATAGCAGGATGCAGGCTGTAAACATCATCTTCAAAAACAATCGCGTCCCTGAAACCAATAGCTCGCCTAACTCTCCACAAGGTGGCATGAAAATTACTGCTGATCTTGCCGGGGCTGAAATCGGGCCAAAACTCCAGTCCAATCGTTTCTTTGCGCACTTTGTTCTTATCCAGGATGTAGAAAAAAAGTGCGCGTGCACGGCTAGAGCGCCATATTGCTGAAGGGAGCAGTTCGCCTTCTCTGCGGACCTCGCCGAGGCCGAAAGCACGTACTTCAAGGCGCAAGGTGGGAACCTCTTCGCTTTTAGCCCGACCCTCGATAATTGATTTTCCTGTAGGAATTTGGTTAACTCTCTCCAAGAGGTTTTTGATCTGCACAGTTGGCATCGTTTCGGCGACATAATTCAAAAACTCTGTCGAATAACGGGCGGCAACGACAAGGAATTGGTCATAGCCTAAGCTGGCGCTGCCTTCCAAAGCTTGCTCTAATAACTCCTGTGCCCTTGGTGAATCATTCTTTTCGTGATAAATACGGGCGGCCAAGAAGGCTGCCAGCACCTGGCTTTGCGTTGGCATGGCTCCGGTTTTCCAATTGTCCAGGGCGTTCATGAGCTGTTTAAGCGCGAGCTCACGCTGCCCCATATCGGTGTAAATGTTTCCAAGCTGGAGCGCATACTCGGATTTGTCCAAGCTTCCACCAACGCTGCTGGCCGCCTGTCTGAGCCAGCTCATCGCCTCGTTGTAATTGTTTCGATGGCGCTCTACGCGGGCTAGGCCAGCATAGGTCACGGCCAATTCTTGGGTTTGGCCTGATTGCCTGCTCAATTCCAGAGCTTGTTCAAAGAACTGTTGCGCCTCGTCCAGTTCACCAAGCTCCAATAGCATTTCCCCTTGTCCATTTAAAATTCCAATTTGGACCAAGATACGATTTGCAGCTTTGGCATTCTCCAAAGCGAGCGAGTATTGTCTCCAGGCGTCCGAATAGTGACCGATCTGATGATGCAGGTAGGCTATATTGTTGCGAGCGGAAGCTAGGGCTCCCAGATTGCTTCTTATCTTCAAGTGGATCTCGAGCACTTCTTCAAACGCTTTTTGGGCATTTAGCATTTGGCTGGAGTTGATGTAAATGAATCCGAGATCGTTTAGACTCTCAGCCAGGTCATAAAGGTAGATCGTTCTGAATTTTTTGTCGCTCGAATCCGCCAGCTCGCGTAAACCCTTTACGGCTGAATTCAAGTATGTCACAGCCCGCCGCGCCTCTCCTAAATAGAAAGCCGGTACGGCCTTAAGCCGTTCGGCTTGGAACCATTGGCGGCTATCCCTTTTCGCCTTGGCCTTTCGGCTCAAAAATGTTTGGGCTTGCTCGGCCAGTGAAATTGCTTCTTGGTGTCTACCGGCGAAGCGATAAACCATGCCCCGGGTAATGATTGCATTGGCCAGGGCTTCGGCATCATCTTGCTTTTCGAGCTCCGGTTGCGCAATCTCAAGTAGCTGCAAGCTGGATTCAAAGCGACTTTGATTAACTAACGATTTTGCTTGATAGAGAAGAAGGCGTGGCGCCAGCGTGCGCGCGTCACTTCCTTCGGATAAGAGTTTTAACCATCTCGCCAAAAGCACCTGACGATCCGAGGTGTAGTATTCCCCAGCGACCGCATCCATCCAAGCAGCGGCTTCTTCTTTGTCCCCGGAAGTCAATTTATGATGAATTGCGTCCTCCCATTCCTCCCTGTTTTTGTGCCATTGAGCCGCTCGCCGGTGCAATTCAGTTTTGCGCGCGCTTTGCGAGCGCTGGAAATAATCCTGGAGAAATTCCGAGAAGAGTTGGTGGTAACGGTAGCTGTTGCCTTCTTTGGTTTCCGTGCGGCTGACGAAAAGATTTCGGTCTTCAAGAGAGCGCAAAAAAAGAGTTGAGTCTTTGCGTTGCAACAAGTAGTTGCATAAAGCTTCATTGAAGTCGCCCAGGATCGAGGTTGCGAACATGAAATCCCGCAGCTCTTCACTTTGCCGGCTAACAACTTCTTCGGCTAGGTAAGCATAGACCTGCTCGATGGCGCCAGTGAATTTTGGCAGGCCACCTTCGTCCATGGTGCGGACAGCCAGAAGGATTGCGATAATCCAGCCATCGGCGCGTTTGGCGAACTCTTCTGCCTGCTCGTTTGAGAGCCGCAGGCGGTAGTTTTGCAAGACGAGCTTTTGAAGTTCCTCGGGTCTGAAACGGAGCTCGTCGGCGCTGATGGTTATAAGTTCTTCGCGGATGTAGAGATTGGCCGTTGGGATGCCATAGACACTGCGCGAGCCGATCAGGAGGCGCAAGTGATCGGGGAGATTTTCGAGCAGATTTTCGATGAAATCGACGATCTGCTGGTTTTCACCTGCCAGGTGGTAGTCATCGAGGACAAGCAGACAAAAATCTTCAACTTGCTCCTCGACCTCGTTGATCAGCTCGGCTGCCAGAGTTGCGGCATCAGCAGCCGCACCGGGAGCCATTAGATTTTCTTCAATGCTCTTGCCGAAGTGCGGTGCTTGTTGCTGGAAAGAAGCGACAAGGTGACGCACAAATTGGACCAAATCACCATCTTCAGGCCCAATGCGATACCAACAAACAAGTGCGTCTACATCTGCGGCAAAATCCACAAGTAGGGTGGTTTTGCCGTAGCCGGCTGGGGCTGAAACAAAGGTCAGTTTTCGATGCAGATTTTGGTGAAGCGTATCCACCAAGCGCACACGACGCAAAACATCCTTCCGCCTTTGTGGCGGGCGCACTTTGGTGAGCAGAATTGTCATGTTTGTAACCGCTTACGGGCGTTCATAAATGACGAATATTCAGTCTATTGCCCTGACTTGAGCTTTGTCAAGGCTATCAGGGCGAAATGTATGACAACTCGACTGATTTGCGTATAATTTTAGTCTCAATGCGCGCCGTCGACATCATTATCAAGAAACGCACCCTGCAAGAATTGAGCCGAAATGAGATCCGCTTCTTTATCCAGGGATTTACAGACGGCTCTGTAACGGACTACCAGGCTTCAGCCTGGGCAATGGCAGTACTGCTGAATGGAATGACCGACCGGGAAACAACCGAGCTAACCCTGGCGATGGCGGAATCCGGCGAAATTCAGGATCTCAGCGATACGGTGGATATAGCGCTCGACAAGCATTCGACCGGCGGCGTGGGCGACAAGACCACATTGGTGGTCGAGCCAGTCGTGTCGGCTTGTGGGTTCAAAGTCGGCAAGATGTCTGGGCGTGGGCTCGGCTTCAGCGGGGGCACGCTCGATAAAATGGAGTCAATTCCAGGCTATCGCACCAACCTGACCACGGATGAATTTAAAAAGCAGCTGAAAGAAGTCGGGCTTGTGCTCACCGGCCAGACCGGTGACCTGGCCCCCGCGGACGGCAAACTATACGCACTGCGGGATGTCACTGGCACCGTTGATTCTCTGCCTTTGATCGCGTCTTCTATCATGAGCAAGAAGATCGCCGGCGGCGCCCGGCGGATTGTGCTGGATGTGAAGGTCGGCGTCGGAGCATTTATGAAGACTTTGAAGGAGGCCCGCGCTCTCGCAACCATCATGGTGAAGATCGCTAAGTTGGCCGAACGCAAGGCAGTTGCCTTGCTTTCCGATATGAATCAACCTCTCGGTTTTGCTGTGGGGAATTCGCTGGAAGTAAAAGAAGCGATCGAAACGCTAAATGGTGGGGGCCCGACTGATTTCCGCACTCATTGTCTGGAAGTCGCCGGCCACCTTATCATATTGGGTGGAGGGGCCAAGACGTTGGCGACCGCTAAGCAGAGGGCAGAGGCCACTTTGAACGATGGAACTGCATTCGACCGCTTTCGGAAATTAGTTTCAGCCCAGGGCGGCGATGTAAGCTACGTTGACAGCCCAGATAAATTTCCTAAGGCCAAATTTATTGAAGAGGTGAGTTCTCCCCGCGGGGGATACCTAAAAGCTGTAGATGCACAGATCGTGGGCGAGACTTCGGTAGATTTAGGCGGAGGCAGAGCCAAAAAGGGTGACCCAATCGATCATGCTGTAGGTATAGTCATCCACCATAAGGTCGGGGATCGTGTGGCAAAAGGCGAACCGCTATTCACATTGCATGCCAACGACAAGGCCAAATTAGAAGCCGCCAAAGAGCGAATACTTAAGGCGCATGGATGGAATGCAAAGAAAGTAAAACCGCTCCCCCATTTTTACGGCACAGTTAAATAAAAAAGAACCCCAGTCGGGGTTCCTTTTTATGTTTTTCTAGCCCGCCATAAAGGCGAAGCCAAGTGTGCCAGGTCCAGTGTGGGTACCGACGGCGGGACTCACTGCGGTCAAGATGGCCGTTTCAAGTTTCATTCGTTTCTTTGCTTCTTCGAGCAGCCAGTTGCCGTCATCTGGTGCGTTCGCGTGGATAGCGGCCAGCTTGACGGGTGTGCGGCTGCCAACGCGCTCGACAACCAATTCCAGAAGGCGTTCCATAGCTTTGCTCTTCGTGCGTACCCGCTCGACTGATTCCAGTTTGCCATCCACGACTTCGAGGATCGGCTTCAAGTTGAGCGCAGTTCCCAAGAAACGTGCTCCGCCACCAATGCGACCCCCGCGGTGCAGAAATTCAAGGGTGTCGACCATCAGCAAGACGCCAGTGTGTTTAGTTGCCTCTTTAGCTACTTCAGTCACTTCTTTGAACGATTTGCCCGCCTTTGCAGCCTCTGCCGCTTTCAGCATTGGCCAGCCTGTTCCCATTGAGGCCGAAAGACCATCGACGATCTCAACATTTGCGTCTGGAACCAGGGTCTTGGCTTGCTCAGCCGAGGCAATTGTTCCTGAGAATTTGGAAGAAACATGGATGGAAACAATATCCTTGAACCCTTTCGCAACCAATTCTTCGTATTTATCCTTGAATGAAGCCGGCGTCGGCTGAGACGTCGTAGGCAGCTCTTTCGCACTGCCGAGCCTCTTGTAGAACTCCTCTGGTTGGACGTCCACGCCATCACGCAGCTCTTCGCCACCCCAGATCACCAAAGAGGGAACGATGTGGATCTCGTGGCCTTTCATTAGATCCTTGGGAATGTAAGAGGTGCTGTCTGTTACAAATGCGATCTTGGCCATTGTTTCTCCCGAAATTTTGCCGTTTTTCGACGGCTGAGGATTAGCTAGACCAATTCTAAACGATGAATGACCCGCCCAGCTTCGGCAGCCTTGACCCACCCCTTCATCCAAGCTACAATGTCCCGCTTTTGACCGACAGAATTACATTTGCTGAATCGGTATAATCGTTCGATAGATAGGAGCATTTGAGTAGATGGTTCGACTTCGTTTACGCCGCGTAGGCGGCAATAACCAGCCAACTTTCCGTGTGGTGGCTGCTGATAAAGAAAGCCCACGAAATGGTCGCTTTATTGAGATCGTAGGGTTCTACAACCCGCGCACCGAGCCGGCTACGATCCAATTAAAAGAAGACCGTATTTATGAATGGATCAGCAAGGGGGCGCAGCCAAGTGATTCAGCCATGGCCGTCTTCAAGACTGCCGGCTTGCTTGAGCGCTACGAACGCTTTAAGACCGGTGAGAAAGTAGACGCGTTGCTGCAAGAGGCTGAAGCTGCAGCCAAATCCCGCAATACGAGCCGTCTCACTCGCCACGCCGCTCCGGTTAAGAGTAAGAAACCCCGCAAGAAGGAAGGCGAGGCCGCTAAGCCAGCTGCTGCCGCTCCCGCTCAACCCGCTGCCGAACCAGTCCCTGTTGCTGAAGAAGCAGCCCCAACCGCAGAGGAAGCCCAAGAAGCCCCAACCGCTGCAGCTGAAGAAACCCCCGCAGCAGAGTAAGTCTGCGTTTATGAAAGATCTCATCGAATATATCGCCCGGTCTTTAGTCGATGATGCCTCTCAAGTGCAAGTGACTGAGCGCGAAAAGGGCGAAAGCAAAGAAATTACCTTGCGCGTGGCTAAAGATGATATGGGGCGCGTGATTGGGCGCAACGGCCGTGTTGCGAACGCGATCCGCACGCTTACGCAGGTCTCAGCAACCCAAATGGGAGCGCGGGCAAACCTGCAAATCTCGGAACCTGATTGACCAGCCAACGCAGGCAACGCGCCGCTCGACTTCGCAATAAAGAAACAGGCTCGCTAAAAGAAGGCGAGCCTTTGTTTATCTTGGTGGGTATCCTGCGCCGGCCACATGGTCTAAAAGGTGAAGCTCTTGTTTCGCTTCAAACGGATTTTCCGGATCGCTTGCAGAAGGGACTGCGTCTCTATCTTGGAGAAGATCATCGGCCAGTAACAATCCGTAGTCGAAGGCAGCACAATGATGGGCTGCTGATGGCCTTCGATGAATTAGCGGACAAAACTTCGCTGGAGAATCTGCATAATGTCCCCCTGTTCGTTCGTAAGGATGAAACACCGGTACTTCCAGAAGGTCAGTACTATCAACATCAACTCCTTGGGTTGGATGTTGTAACAGAAGGTGGAACAGTTTTAGGTAAAGTAGCTGAAATTTTGGATACCACAGCCAACGCAGTCTACGTGGTGCGTCCAGAAACAGGAAAAGAGATTCTATTGCCTTCAATTAAAAATGTTGTGCGCGCGATTGAGATTGAGAACGGGCGGATTGTAGTTAGACTAATGCCAGGGATGATCGAGGACGAACAGACCAAGTAGACGAATCAGACCCTCCCCTTGCTGCTTAGAACGCTATGGTATTCTGTGGCGGATCCGACCGTAACATTTGGGGTTTTGAAATGAACGAACTCAACTATTGGTTAGCGCTGAACAAGGTTAAAGGGATCGGAGCTATCCGATTCCGATCGCTGCTCGAAGCCTTCGGCAGCGCGCAACAAGCCTGGGAAGCGACGCCAAATAAATTGATCGAAGCCGGTTTGGGCCAAATTGTGCTCAACAATTTCCTTTCTACTCGCGAAAAATTAGATGTCGAACACGTCACCGATGAGCTAGAAACTCACAATCTAACGGCCTTAACTTGGGAGGACGAGGCTTATCCGCGCCGTTTGCGCGAACTTAGTGAAGCCCCGCCGGTGCTCTTTGTGCGCGGCGATCTTGTCCCTGAAGATGAGTGGGCGGTTGCGATTGTCGGCACTCGCCGCGTAACTTCGTATGGCCAGCAAGTTGCCGAAGAGTTGGCAACATTCCTCGCTCACAATCGCATCACTGTCGTCAGCGGGCTTGCCCGCGGCGTTGACGCAATTGCTCATAAGGCTGCGCTAAAAGCCGGAGGCCGGACGATTGGGGTGACTGCCCACGGACTTGATATGGTTTACCCGCAAGAACACCGAAAATTGGCTGAGGAAATGTCTGCGCAAGGTGCTTTAGTAAGCGATTATGTGATCGGGACACCGCCCGATAGCGTAAATTTTCCACCTCGCAATCGGATTATTTCGGGTTTATCTATGGCGGTTGTAATAATCGAGGCAGGTTTTGAGAGCGGGGCATTAATTACCGCCGGTTTCGCGGCTGAACAAGGGCGGGAAGTATTTGCCCTGCCTGGCCCGATTTATGCTCCGCAAAGCAAGGGCGCGAACTTATTGATTCAGCGTGGAGCGCATCCGCTGTTGAAGTTCGAAGATTTGATGGATGCGTTAGATTTACAAATGATGAGCGCACATAAGACTGCGCGAGCGGCTTTGCCATCCGATGCAATTGAGGCTAAACTGTTTGGCTTGCTCAGTCAGGAGCCGTTGCACGTAAATGATATTGGTATAAAAGCGGCCCTGCCTATTGAGCAGGTATCCTCTACACTGGCTCTGATGGAGCTAAAGGGTCTGGTTCGCCAAGTTGGCGGAATGAATTATGTCGCCGCCCGCGAAACCCAGGCTGAATATAGTACTGGTGCAAGCTAGGTAATCCATTTTGGACAAAAATACTTACGCAGTAATCATGGCCGGGGGCGGAGGTACGCGCTTGTGGCCGCTCTCGCGTCAAGCTAGGCCCAAGCAGATGCTTCCTTTAATTGAAGACCGCACTTTGTTTCAAACTGCGGTTCAACGACTTAGCGGTCTATTTCCTCCTGAACGAATAGTTGTTGTGACCAGCAAAGGACAAAGTGAAGAGCTGAGGAAACAGTCGCCTGAGTTGCCGGCCTCAAATTTCCTAATCGAACCTGAGCCGCGCGGAACGGCCGCTGCGATCGGGTTGGTGGCGGCGCACCTGCAAACCAAGCACCCAGGTGCGATTATGGTCATCCTCACAGCTGACCACTATATTGGCAACGAGGTCGAATTTCACCGTCATCTGGAATCTGCGGTGGAGCTCGCTAATGAGGGCAAGCTCGTGACACTCGGGATTGAGCCGTCTTACCCAGCGACGTTGTACGGCTATATTCAACAAGGACGACCTTTAGGAAAACGGGGCGACTACGAAACTTTTGAAGTAAAACGCTTCAAAGAAAAACCGAGCAAGGAAGAAGCAGAGCGCATGATCGCAGGGGGTGACCATACCTGGAACTCGGGTATGTTCATTTGGAAAGCGCAACGGATTTGGGAGGAGTTCGAGCTCCAGATGCCAGACCTGCATGCAGCTTTGGTAAAAATTCAGAAGGTTTGGGGAACGCTTGAGCTTGGAGAAGTCCTGGGTTATGAATGGCCTCGGATTGCCGCTCAAACCATTGATTACGGGGTAATGGAGAATGCAAGGGATGTCGCCGTGATCCCGGCAAAGGATATGGACTGGAACGACGTTGGGTCATGGAACTCGCTATTTGATGTTTTGGAATTGGATGACTCTGGTAATTTGATCATTGGAGAGAAATATCTGGGCATCGACAGCAGAAATTCCCTCGTGCACAGCAACGGCCAAGGGAGAATGATCGTTACCGTTGGCGTCAGTGACCTGGTAGTCGTTGACACTGGCGATGTGTTGCTGATCTGTTCGAAAGAAAGCTCGCAAGATCTGCGTAAAGTGATCGCGCGACTAAAAGAAAATGGTTTGGAAAACTATCTATAGGATTGTTAAGAAAGATTTCTGGAGGCACTAAGGTTTGGAAGCTTATTGTGTAAAGTGTAAAACAAAGCGGGAGATGCAAAACCCGCAGGCTGAATTCACTGCCTCAGGAACGCCGGGCACTCGCGCCACCTGCCCGGTTTGCGGCACGACCCTCTTTCGTATGGGCCGCACGCCGGCTCACGATGCCTTGACGCCGCCACCGCGGCCAACTAAGGAAGAGAAGATCGACGCGAAGCGCAAAGGCCGGCTGGTTATTGTTGAATCGCCGGCGAAGGCTCGCACTGTTGGCCGTTTTCTCGGAAATGGCTACAAAGTCCAAGCTTCTGTGGGTCACGTTCGAGACTTATTGCGCTCCCAACTTTCTGTCGACGTGGACAACGATTTCCAGCCTAAGTATCGCGTTCCCAATGAAAAGAAATCCGTTGTCAAAGAACTGAAGAAAGTTGCTTTAGGAGCGGAGGAGATTTTCCTTGCAACTGACCCCGATCGCGAAGGCGAGGCGATTGCCTGGCATCTGATGGAAGCGGCTGAGATCGAGCCAAAGCGCGCAAAGCGCGTTGTGTTTCACGAGATCACTAAGCCTGCAATCGAAGAAGCGTTCAATCATCCGCGCGAGATCAACATGGATCTGGTCGATGCCCAACAGGCGCGCCGGATCCTGGACCGCTTGGTTGGCTACAACGTCAGCCCGATCCTTTGGGCCAAGGTCCGCAACCGACTCTCGGCAGGCCGTGTTCAATCGGTGGCTTTGCGGCTAATCGTTGAGCGTGAACGCGAGATCGAGGCGTTTATTCCTGTGGAGTATTGGTCAATCGGAGCTGAGCTGCAGCCTGAAGGCAGCAAAAATACATTTATCGCCAAGCTGGCTGAAGTTGATGGCGCAGAACCCGAGCTTGGAAAAAAGGATCGCGTCGATCCCTTGCTGGCGGATATGCAAAATGCCACCTATTTTATTAACGAAATCAAACGTGGCCAGCGCCGCCGCAAAGCACCCGCGCCCTTTACTACCAGCACCCTGCAACAAGAAGCCTCGCGCAAGCTTGGTTACACCGCTAAGCGCACGATGGCTATCGCCCAGCAGTTGTATGAAGGGATCGACTTGGGCGAGGGTGAAACCACTGGCTTGATCACGTATATGCGTACGGACTCAACAAGCGTTTCTGCGATTGCACAGCAAGAAGCACGGGATTATGTCAAAGAGGTTCACGGGCAGAGTTACCTGCCTGATGAAGCTCCAACCTACAAGACCCGCTCCAAGGGAGCGCAAGAAGCTCACGAAGCCGTCCGTCCTACGTCTGCATTGCGCACCCCGGCGCAGATCAAAGATAAGCTGGAACGCGATCAATTTCGACTATATCAGCTGATCTGGCAACGCTTCCTCGCTTCGCAAATGGTTCCCGCCGTTTACGATACGGTTTCAGTGAGAGTACAGGGAGATGGCGCCCTGCATAAATATGGATTGCGAGCTGCTGGTTCGATTTTGCAATTCCCTGGCTATCTTGCGGTATATGAGGAAGCTGTGGACGAAACGACCAAGAGCGAAGATGAGGGCGACACCAAAATTCCGCCTGATCTGGCTGAAGGACAGAAACAGACTCTTGTTCAACTGCTCCCCGAGCAACATTTCACCCAACCGCCGCCAAGATACAACGACGCCAGCCTGGTCAAGACGCTCGAAGAATACGGCATCGGGCGGCCGTCGACCTATGCACCGACTTTGAACACGATCCAGCAGCGTGGCTACATTGTGCGCGAGGAGAAGCGATTTATCCCGACCGAGACCGGGTTGCTGGTCAATGATCTTCTTATGGAACATTTCCCTGGCGTTTTAGACTACAACTTCACCGCCGAGATGGAAGGCCATCTCGACAAGATCGCGACGGGCGAAGAACCGTGGGTCAAGGTATTGCGTGATTTTTACGATCCATTTTCAAAAGTGGTCGAGCGCGCTAAAGAAGAAATGCCTGAATCAAAGGCTGGGCCGGAATACATTGGGCGCACATGCCCGACTTGTAATCAGGGCCAATTGGTCATCAAATGGGGACGCTATGGCAAGTTCATCGGCTGCGAACGCTTCCCCGAATGCCGCCACACAGAACCCTGGCTGCAAAAAATCGATGTCATCTGCCCGCTGGATGGCGGCGACCTTGTTGAGCGCCGCACACGCAAGGGGCGCATCTTCTTTGGCTGTGCCAACTATCCAACATGCGAGTTCACATCCTGGAAGCGGCCTATTGCAACATCGTGTCCCAATTGCGCAGGCACACTGGTGATCGCTAATAAACAATTCGCGCAATGTATGAAATGTGAAAACCAATACCCTCTCGAGCAAGTTCAGCCCGAAGAGAAAGCGGAACAAGCGGCATAAAGCTTGCAGCCTGAGTAGTGGCGTGTTTAATGCGCCTACTCTACAATGCATCCAAGGAGTAATTAATGGAACAAAGCGAACAAGCCCAGCCTAAATCTGCGCGCAGTTTCAATGTGGATATGCTACGCGAGCCACGTTACTTGGCTGGCCTTGCTTTTATTGTTGGGGCAATCTTCGGATTGGTTGCGCTTGGCTGGTGGTTGTTCCCTGTTGAATGGACAGACGGAACTCCTGGACAGTTTCGCGCCGATCTGCGTGAAGATTACCTTCGCGCTGCTATTGACTCATATACATTGAATGAAAATCCGTCGCTCGCTAACTCGCGCCTGGACGCACTTGGCGACGCGGCCGATGACACGATGGCAACTGTGGCTGCGTCTCCCGGTGAGCAAAGTGTTGAAACTATTGCCCAATTTCAACGCTTGCTCGGCGGTGAAGCCGTTCTAGCGACTCCAGAGGCTGGCGGGCAGCAAGGTGCTGGCGGCGGAACAGAGGTTACACCAGCTTCGGGCACGCGCAATTTGCTTCTGACTTTTTGCGGGATCACACTTGTCTTGGGAGTGGCCCTGGCCGCGATCTATTTCGTTCGTCGCCGGCAGGGAGACGGCGAGCGCCCGGCGGCACTCAAGGCGCGCGAGTATACGCGCGGCGCCGAGCAGACTGATTATGTAACTTCTGGAGAAGGTGCCCCGCTTTCGCAATGGATGACAACCTATCTCGTGGGTGACGATTTATTCGACGATTCATTTAGCATAGACTCGCCCAGCGGCGAGTTTATGGGTGAATGTGGCGTTGGGATTGCCGAGACGATCGGCGTAGGCAGCCCGAAGCGGGTCACCGCTTTTGAGATCTGGTTGTTTGATAAGAACGACATCCAAACCGTTACCAAAGTGATGATGAGCAGTCACATCTTCCGCAACGATTCAGACCGTGAGCGCCTTTCGGCGAAGGGCGAGCCGGTCCTTGCCAGCCCAGGCGTCGAAACTGTTCTGGAAACGCAGACCTTGCAAATGGTGGCTCGCGTGGTGGATATGCAATATGGCGAGGGTTCGCTACCCGAGGAAAGCTTCTTTGAACGCGTAACCCTCGAACTGGCCGTTTGGTCGAAAGTCTAAACTTGGCAGTGAACTAAAAAAGCTGCCCCGTTAGGCGGCTTTTTTTTCTAAAATTGCTATTCGACTTGCTGAATTTCCAGGCTTATTGATCCGTTGGGAGTTTGAAACTCTACTGTTTCCCCCGCCTTATGGCCGAGGAGGGCTTTTCCAATAGGAGATTCATTCGAGATCTTGCCATTACGCGGGTCGGCTTCTTGGGCGCCTACCAGGAAATACTTCACCGGTTCTCTCCCCTTCTCATGGATCGTAACCTTCGACCCAACGCCGATGACGCCGCCACTGGAGCTTTTTTCGTCAATGATGACAGCGTTGCCCAGCAATGCTTTTATTTCTTGAATGCGACCCTCAAGAAAGCCCTGGTCTTCCTTGGCCTGCTTGTAATCTGCGTTCTCCGACAGGTCGCCCTGCTGGATGGCTGTGCGAAGCCGGGCGGCCAGCTCAGTGCGCTTCGGACCTTCAAGCTCTGCCAGCTCGAGGCGCAGGCGTTCGATGCCCTCGCGGGTTAAGTAGTATTCCTGGTTTGGGCTCATCTAATTCAGACTTGACTTCCAGTTAGTCGATCATATTCTTGAGTGGCGAAACGGTCGGTCATCCCCGCAATGTAATCGCAAATTGTGCGGTTTTTACCGCGCAAAGAGATTTGTGCTTGAAAATCGGCGGGTAACATATCAGGCCGTTTTTCGTAGGCCTCGAAAATTGCAGTTAGAGTCTCGTCTGCATTTTTTGCCATATCTTTTACGCGTTGATGCATATAGAGATTGTTAAACAAGAAAGTCTTTAGCTCTCGATTGTGCTTTTGCATTTCCGCTGTATAGCCTATCACGTTGTGATCGAGCCTTTGAATCTCCAATGGGCTCTTAGCTTTGGCGGCTTCAATGCGGTCGGAAGTGGCTGCAACAACGTCGCTGACCAGCAAACCCACCATCCGCCGAATGACGCGGTGGCGCTCCAGATCACCAAACCCTTGTTGCTTGACCCCGACGCTTTCCAACAGCAATTTCCACATATCTAATCCCTCCAAATCATTAGGCGTGATCATGCCTGAGCGCAACCCATCGTCAAGATCGTGGGTCGTGTAGGCGAGCTCATCGGCGACGTTTGCTATCTGCGCCTCTAGGTTGCCGCGCAGCTCAGGGTTGAAGGTTGCTGCGTCAGAAATGTCATAGTCCGTTTCGTGTTTGACGATGCCTTCGCGGACTTCCCAGGTAAGGTTCAGTCCGTCAAAATCCGGGTAGCGTTTTTCCAGCTCGGTAACAATTCGAAATGATTGTTTATTGTGATCGAAGCCGCCGTGATCCATCATGAGTTTGTTCAATGTGCTTTCGCCGGAATGGCCAAAGGCAGCATGCCCAAGATCGTGGGCCAGACAGATTGCCTCGATCAAATCTTCGTTTGCGCCCAGTGCGCGAGCTATCGTTCGCCCAACCTGGGCCACTTCTAGTGTATGCGTGAGGCGGGTCCGAAAGTAATCCCCTTCAAAGGTAATGAAGACCTGTGTTTTGTGCACCAAACGGCGGAATGCTGAGGTGTGTATTACGCGATCGCGATCGCGTTGAAAGCTCGTCCGTTGGCGCGGCTCTTTGTCTAGGTACTCGCGTCCTTTGGTATCGCGGCTGCGCATCCCATATGGAGCCAGATGCTTGTCCTCGAGTTCCTCGAGTTGTTCACGAGAAAAGATCATTGTTAGAGCGAAAGTTTAATGGACGGATATGACGATGTCAACGATTTACAATCAGGGTGCCCATTTTTTCTCCATAGAGCGCTCTTTGAATATTTCCGCCCTCCAAACCTGAGAAAATATTGACTTGAATGCTGGGAATCAATTGAACAAGATCGACCATCGTTTTAACCTTGCCGGCCATCCCCCCGGTTACATCGGCTCCTGCTGCTTCCCCCGGGGACGCGGCGGGAAAATTGCTAGGGGTGATTTCTTTGATTACGTTAGTCTTTGCTATGTAATCTTCATAAACCCCACCTTCGTCACCAGCTAGCAAAATGCGGGCCGGGTTTAGGTGTTGAGCGAGGTAAACAAACAGATCTTCGGTCGACAGGATTGTTCCCCCTAACTCTGTGTCAAATACTACATCCCCGTAAACGACGGGGACAAGGTTTGCTTCCAATGCGGATTTAACGGGCGAAAGATCCCATGAATGAAGTTTTCCATTCTTTGCCATCACGCTTGCGGATGGCGGGAAGGCGATTACCGGAACGCCAGCCAAGTTTAGCGCGTCCATGACGATTCGGTTCAGAGATTGGGCTTGCTGCCAAACTTCAATAAATCCGCCCCATTCTGCTTCAGTTCGCACGCCCGACCGCGTGCTATATTTTTTGGCGGGCACATGCCCAAATGAACCCGACCCATGTCCCAAAACTAGATGCAAGGCGGGTGTGGCTTTCAAAGCCGCAGCGATTTCTTTCGCGAGTCGCGCTATTACATCAGTGCGCGACACCGATGTTTTGGTTTTCTCGGTGATCAGCGAGCCACCTAGCTTGAGGAATACCAGGTCTTTGCTCATTGAACGACGGTTTGAATAACTCCCTTCGCGCCTGCGGCAAGAAGGGCGACTTTGACTTCCGCTTGTTTCTCTTCCGCCAGGGCGATCATGTTTCCGCCCCGTCCGGCGCCCGAAAGCTTGGCGCCCTTAGCGCCTGCTTGTTTCGCTGCGCTAACTAGTTTGTCCAATTCTGGAGAGGAAACACCCAGTTTTTCAAGGAGAGAATGGTTTTGGTCCATCAACTCGCCTAATGCTTCGTTTGAACCGGTTTCAATCGTTTTTCGAGCCTTCTCGGCAATATCCCCAATATCTTCAAATATTTTTTTGTACCTTTCCGGCTCTTGCTGAAAACCAGCACGAACGTCCCCCACCGCAATTCTTGTAGGGCTGGGAATTCCCGTGTCCGCAATCAATAGAGTGAAAGGCTTGTTGACCTGAAATGTTTGAATTGCCTCATCTTTTACGAAATAGACCGGCTCCCCATATGTGACGACCGTATTGTCAATTCCTGAAGGTGTTCCGTGATGGAGTTTTTCAACCTCAAATGCAAGTGCGGAAACTTGTTCATCGCTAGACGGGCTTCCCAGAAACGCCGAAACCGCTCGGACTATTGCAACGCTCACCGCAGCCCCTGAGCCTAGTCCCGCTGCCAATGGAATTGTGCTTGTAATGCGTAGCTTGAACGCTGGCGGCTGCTGGATACCGAGGGCATTCAACGCTCCTCGAACCGCCGCGCCAAGTGGATCGTTCTGCGAAAGTCTCTCCAAGTCGGCATCGACCCCAACTTGAGGCGCGTCAATGTGTATTTTTCCTGATGCGCCTTTGATCCATGGGGTGACGACAGCCCTGGCTGATACCTGATGCACTGGCACGGCGATGGCTGGATACCCGTAGACGACAGCGTGTTCGCCAAACAGAATACCTTTCGCTGGCGCGGAGGCCGAGATTGCAGGCATTCAGTTACGAAAAGTAAAAGATGAGTAGGATCGAAAGCCCCCACAAAACCAAGTCGGCCTGGATCAGGCGGTCGCTAAACAAAATATCTTCGGGCGCCTCGCCAGTATTGCGTACTTGGACCAGGTAGAGATAGCGGAAAAAACCGTAGATCACAAAGGGGATCGTGAGCATCATCGCGTGGCTCTCCGGCAAATTTGGAGCCGAGAAGGTGTATAGACTGTAGGTCAGAATCGCTAAGCTGAGCACGATCTGCAGAAGCTGATCCAGAAACGGCCCGCTATATCCTGCTAGAACGCGCCGCGTTTGGCCGCCACCCTTTGCGTTCAGTTCAGCCCGCCTTTTGCCGATGCCAAGGAAGAGTGCAAAAAATGTGGTGAACACGTAAAGCCACGGCGAAAATCTTTCGACCTCGATTAGCGCTACGCCAGCGCCGACCCGCAGAACGTAAAACCCGGCCAGGATCATTACATCGATGATTGGTAGATGCTTAAGCCATAAAGAATAAGAAAGATTTAAAACTAGGTAGGAAAGGCAAAGCAACGCAAATAGAGGCGATAACAAATAGCCCAGCACCAGGGCAGAGATCAAAAAGATGGCCGAAGCAACAAGCGCGACCGGAACTGGCAAGTCTCCGGCAGCAAGCGGGCGCAGCCTTTTCTTTGGGTGCTGCTGATCGGCTTTTAGGTCAATGGTGTCATTGAGCAGATAGACACCGCTAGTAAGCAGACAGAACAATGCAAAACCGATTGCGGTGCGTTGGAGAGCTCCAGCCACCGTTAACTGACGGTCGAAGATGAGTCCCGCAAAAAGCAATACGTTCTTCGCCCATTGCTTAGGGCGCATATTTTTGAATAGTGCGAGCAACATGGCGGAAATCATAGCATCCTTCGCTGCAGACAACAACGCGCCCGCTGATAGAATCGCAAATGTGGCAAAACAACGCGCCGATGCGCTTTTGGTGGAGCGCGGCCTCGCTGAGAGCCGCACACAGGCCCAACGGCTGGTAATGGCGGGCCAGGTGCGAGCCAACGGGCAAGTGGTACCCAAAGCTTCTAGTCTGTTAGGGGATGAAGCCCTCCTTGAGGTGATAAAAGGCCCACGCTACGTCTCACGGGGCGGCGAGAAGCTTGAAGCTGCTCTGGTGCAATTTGAAATTGATCCCACGGGATGCATTTGTGCCGACGTGGGTTCTTCCACTGGGGGCTTCACCGATTGCCTGCTTCAGCATGGCGCGGCCAAGGTTTATGCCATCGATGTTGGTAAAGGGCAGTTAGACTGGAAATTGCGCCAAGATGAACGCGTCGTTGTTATGGAGCAGACCAACGCTCGCAATTTGGACAAGTTACCCGAACCCGTTTTCCTTGCAACTATTGATGCTTCATTTATTTCGTTAAAGACCCTATTGCCAGTTGTTCGCAATTGGTTGATTGAGAATGGCCAGTTGATAGCTCTGATTAAGCCGCAGTTTGAAGCCGGCAAGCAAGAAGCCTCGCGGGGTGAAGGCGTAATTCGCGATCCGCAAATCCACCGCCGCATTCTGAGCGAAGTGCTTGGTTTTGCAGAACAGAGCGAGTTCGGTTTATTGGGCCTTACTCAATCTCCTCTGGTTGGACCCAAAGGAAACATCGAATTCCTTCTCTGGGCGAAAGTTTCAGCACCTTCAGCTTTGCCTATTGAACAATTAGTAACTGCTGCAGTTCCTAACGAATAAGATTCCGGTCGCAATCCTCGACGCGTTTTCCTAATAACCGTTCAGTTATACTCTTCTGCTTATGCAACAAATTCGTAATTTTTGCATCATCGCGCATATCGATCACGGCAAATCCACGCTCGCCGATCGACTCCTCCAACTAACCGGGACGATCTCCGAACGGGATATGACCGCGCAAGTTCTGGATAGTATGGACCTGGAACGCGAAAAAGGCGTCACGATCAAATCGTCCGCGGTGCGGATGAACTACAACGCCAAGGATGGCCAAAGCTACGAGCTCAACCTGATCGACACTCCGGGCCACGTTGACTTCGGTTACGAAGTCAGCCGCGCTCTGGAAGCTTGCGAGGGGGCGCTTCTGGTTGTCGACGCATCTCAAGGCATCCAGGCTCAAACGCTAGCCAACCTCTACAGCGCGCTGGATGCTGACCTGGAGATCATTCCGATCATCAATAAGATCGATATGCCCGCCGCAAACCCGGACGCGGTTGCTAAGGAGATCAGCCAACTCATCGGTACGCCCGTTGAAGATATCCTGCGAATATCAGCCAAGTCCGGCGAGAACATCGAAGCTGTGCTTGAAGCTGTTGTCGAACGCGTCCCAGCACCGAAAGGCGATCCCGCTGCTCCTCTCCGCGCTCTGATTTTCGATTCACATTACGACGCTTACAAGGGCGTCGTGGCTTATGTGCGTGTTATCGACGGGCGCATCGAGGGTGAGGAGCCCTTGCGCCTCATGATCACCGGCGCTGAATTTAAGCCGATCGAGATCGGCACCTTCACGCCGCGGCTAACCGCAGGAAAGATGCTCGAGGCGGGCGAGGTGGGTTACGTTGCCACGGGTTTCAAAACCGTAGCCGAGTGCCGCGTCGGCGATACCTTCACCTACAAATCGCGCCCGGCTGCCGAACCGCTGCCCGGCTATCGTCAGGTCAAACCCATGGTGTTTGCGGGCATCTATCCGGTCGAAGGCGATGATTACCCGGAACTGAAAGAGGCGCTAGAAAAGTTGCAGCTTAACGACGCCTCGTTGGTTTATGAGCCCGAGATCTCGCAGGCCTTGAACTTCGGCTTCCGCTGCGGCTTTCTGGGCATGTTTCACATGGAAATTGTTCAGGAGCGCCTGGAGCGCGAGTACGACTTGGACATTATCGTGACCGCCCCTTCGGTGGCATATGAAGTGGTGCTCAATAGTGGCGAAGTAGTGCCAGTCGACTCACCCGCCGAGTTGCCAAACGAAGGCGAGACCACCGAGGTGCGTGAACCTTGGATGGATATTGAGATCTTTACCCCCACTGCTTACTATGGCCCAGTGATGGAACTAGTCACTCATCGCCGGTCGATTTATAAGGGCGAGGAGCATCCCGCTCCTGAGCGGGTCCAGCTTAATTTCGAGATTCCTCTTGCTGAGATCATTGTGGATTTTTTTGACCAGCTCAAATCCGTCACCCGTGGCTACGCCTCCCTGGATTATCACTTCAAAGAATATCGCGCCGATGAATTGGTGAAACTCGAGATCCATGTCAACATGGAACCGATCGATGCCTTTACCACAATCGTCCACAAGGATGATGCCTACCGAAAAGGTCAGGCGTTGATTACTAAACTAAAAGACTTAATCCCTCGCCAGCTCTTCGTGGTTCCAATTCAAGCAGTCTCAGGTGGCCGTGTGATATCGCGCGCCAATGTGAAGGCCATGCGCAAAGATGTGCTTGCTAAGTGCTATGGCGGCGATGTCACTCGCAAAAAGAAATTGCTTGAGAAGCAGAAGAAGGGCAAGAAGCGGATGAAGATGGTCGGCAGCGTGGAGATTCCTCAGGAAGCATTCCTGGCCGTCCTTCGCTTGAGTGATGACTAGCGCCAAAGCCACGCCCAATCGGCGCAGCAACAACCTGGTGCGAATGTTGCCCGGGTTTCTTGTTACTTTCGTTGCTTTAGCAGTTCTTTACTTCTTCATCGATCTGGATACTCTTGCAACAGCCTTTGCCCTACAAGATTATCGTTGGTTGCCATTGGTCATCCTCGCCTTCTTCGGTACTTTGCTTACGCGCACTCAAGCCTGGCGCACGATCCTAGAGGGGCGAGCGAATTTTAAAGAATCTTTTCTCGTAATCTCCCAAGCCTATCTATTGAACAATGTGCTGCCATTCCGTCTGGGTGAGCTTGGCCGCGCTTTGCTTCTGAGTGGGCGTGTCAGCTTGAGTTTTTGGCGTGTTTTTTCCACAGTTGTAGTTGAACGCGTCTTCGATCTCGGTATTGCGGCAGGTTTGCTGCTGGCAACGCTTCCACTCGTGGTTGGAGCCGACTGGGCGCGTTCGGCAGCGCTCGTTGCCATTGCATTGGTAGTTGCTGGCTTTGCGATTTTGTTCCTAATGGCCAGAAATCCTGAGGGAACCCGCCACCTTATCGAAAGACTAACAAAACCGAAACCAAAACTACAGCATTGGCTTTCTGACAAACTAGCCTCCTTCTTGGAGGGGTTGTCGACCCTCAGGGATTGGCGACGCTTTCTTACTGTGACTTTCTGGATGCTGCTAACTTGGTTTTTCAATGTGGCTTGGTATTACCTCCTTTTGCGCAGCTTCATTCCGGTTGCGCCATGGCTATGGGCATTCTTCTCGATTGCCGTTGCTTCTCTTGGCGTTGCATTGCCATCTTCTCCCGGGTATGTTGGTGTGCTCGAAACAGCCATGGTCGGGTCCCTTAGCTTGTTTGGGGTTGACCCATCGATTTCGCTTGCCTATGCGTTGGTGGCGCATGTGCTGTACTTCATCCTCACTGGTGCCATTGGCATCTATGGTTTTTGGGAGCAAGGCCAATCGCTAGGTGAGGTTTATCGGAAATTGCTCAATCGTCCCGAAAGCGCGTAAGGAATTCCTATGGCTAAGAAAGAAAATTATTTGGTCACCGGTGGCGCAGGCTTCATTGGCAGCAATTACACCGACCAGTTGTTGGCTCGCGGCGCCAAGGTCACTATCTTCGATAATCTTTCCCGTCGCGGCGCCGATCGCAACTTGGCTTGGCTGCGCGAGAAACATGGTGCCGATTCATTCGAGTTGGTCGTAGGGGACGTGCGCCAGGGGGATGCTCTGCTGGACGTGGTTGCGGATGCCGATCTGATCGTGCATTTGGCAGGTCAGGTCGCTGTTACCAGCTCAGTTGTCGATCCGCGCAATGATTTCGACATTAATGCGCTCGGAACTTTCAACGTGCTTGAAGCGGCTCGTAGATCCGGAAATAAGCCTTTCGTCATCTACTCCTCCACCAACAAGGTTTACGGAGAAACCGCCGAACATAAACTGATCGAGCAAAAAACGCGTTACCGCTACGCCAAATTGCCGAACGGGCTTCCTGAGACCCAGCAGCTCGACTTCCATTCGCCGTACGGCTGCTCCAAAGGTGCGGCCGAGCAATATGTGCGGGATTACTCCCGCATTTACGACATCCCCAGCGTGGTCATGCGCCAAAGCTGCATTTACGGCCCGCGCCAGTTCGGGGTCGAGGACCAAGGCTGGCTGGCCTGGTTTGTGATCGCGGCTGTGCTGGGCAAGCCGATCACGATCTACGGCGACGGCAAACAGGTGCGCGATATGTTGCACGTCCGTGATCTGATCGCTGCCTACGATGCCGCCATCTCCAAGCGCAAGAAAGTGGCCGGCCAGATCTTCAACGTCGGCGGCGGGCCAAAGCACACGCTCTCGATCTGGCGCGAGTGCGGGCCGATGCTGGAAAAATTCCTTGGGCGAAAGATCCCGGTAAGTTGGGACAAGCCGCGCCCAGGCGACCAGCAGGTTTACATCAGCGATATTCGCAAAGCCAAGAAAGAGCTTGGCTGGACGCCGAAGATCGCAGTGGAGCAGGGCGCAAAAGAGCTTGTCGATTGGGTGCAAGCCAATCGCAGCTTGTTCAATTAGCCTGCATTAAACTGAGCCCGTGCGCATTCTCACGGTCCTCACTTATTACCGCCCCCACACCAGCGGATTGACCATATATGCAGAGCGCCTTGCCAAGGCGCTACTGCGCCGCGGACACGAAGTGACTGTGCTCACCTCGCAATTTGAAGACGGCCTGCCGCTCGAGGAGATGCAAGACGGTTTGCGGATCCGGCGGGTGCCTGTGGCGTTGCGAATCAGCAAGGGCGTCCTAATGCCGTCATTGGGTCGGACTGCTTCTGAAGAAACGCGCAAACATGATGCACTGCTTCTGCATTTGCCCCAATTTGACGCAGCGGGCTTGGCGCTGCGCGGACGATTGCAGAAAAAACCAACTGTCATTATTTATCATTCCGACCTAACGCTTCCTCCAGGTTTATTTAATCGATTGGTCAATTTTGTAGTCAACACGATGAATGGTTTGGCTGCCCGCATCACGCATCGCATCTCTTCATACACAGAGGACTTCGCCAGCCATTCTCCATACCTGCGCCGCTTTCGAGAAAAGGTGCGCGTGATCGCGCCGGCGGTTGAGATTCCTGGGGCGAGTGCGGCTGAAGTCAAAGAATTCACTGCCCAGCACAATCCCGAGGATCGGCATCCGGTCATTGCCATGGCAACCCGCTTTGCAGCCGAGAAAGGGGTGGAACTTTTGCTTCAAGGGTTGCCAGCAGTGCTTGAGAAATTTCCCAAGGCGAAAGTCTTGTTCGCCGGCCAGTACGAAAACGTATTAGGAGAAGAATCATATTGGCAGCGTCTTTGGCCGCAGATCGAGAAATATATTCAGGCGGGACAATGGAAGTTTCTCGGCACCCTCTCTATGCAAGAGATGGCTGCGTTTTATCCAAACATTGACCTGCTCGTGGTCCCAAGCACCAACTCTACGGAGACTTTTGGTTTCGTGCAGATCGAAGCGATGATGAATGGCAAACCTGTGGTTGCTTCTGATCTGCCCGGCGTGCGCCAACCGGTGAAACTGACCGGGATGGGACGGGTGACGCCAGTGGGCGATGCGGGCGCGCTTGCGCAGAACATGCTGGCAGTGCTCAGCGAGCCGGATAAATATGGCGGCGACCCGAGCGCGCTGCGCCAGCGATTCAGCCCCGATACCTGCGCTGCCAATCACGAAGCGCTCTTCAACGAAATTGCGGCAGAGTTTAAGTAATGGGTCACCCCGCTCCGCGAACAGACACAAATCCATATCTTTGGTCGCAGTTGCGCGATCTCCCATACTTCCGCGCACTGTTACGTGCGGTCGAGGCTGACTTTTATCGCCATTTCGAGTTGGCTGGGCCGATCCTGGATGTTGGCTGCGGTGACGGGCAATTTGCCTCTGTGGTTTTCAAGCAAGCTATCGATGTGGGCTTCGACCCGTTTCTGCCTTCACTGCGGGAAGCCAAAACATACGGCTTGTATCGCGGGCTGGCCCAATCGCTTGGCGAAAGGACCCCGTTCCCAGATGCGCATTTTGGCAGCGCGTTCAGCAACTCGGTGCTGGAGCATATTCCTGGCTTGCAAGCGGTCCTGAACGAAACTGGACGAGTGTTGCAATCAGGCGCCCTTTTCCTGTTCTGTGTGCCCAATCATCGTTGGCCTGGGAATTTGTCCATCTCCAACTTTCTGAAGAGGATCGGGCTGCAGGGTTTTGCCCGCGCATATGTGCGCTTCTTCACCCGTATCTCCCGCCATGTGAATATGCTCTCTCCCAAAGAATGGGAGGAGAGACTGAAGACTGCCGGATTTGCCTTGGAAGACCATTGGCATTACTTTCCGCAGGCTGCTTTGCATGCGCTGGAGTGGGGCCATTATTTTGGCCTGCCAAGCTGGGTGGCCCGCGGCTTGACCCGGCGCTGGGTAATTGCACCGTATCGCTGGAACCTTGCGCTTACCGAACGCCTGATCCGCAAACATGCCAGCGGTGGCGCCGCCCCGAACGGTACCTATACGTGGTTCGTTGCCCGAAAATTGAATTAATCATCATCATCACTGCCAGACCCCCCCGTATTCGTTAAAACTTAAATTTCCTCGCTATAACCAGGTTGCCAACACTATTTCTCCTTTCTGCCCAAGTGCCTGAGATACAATCAGCCATTCGCCCCTCAGGGCGCTTATTTTTGCACAAATCGAATGTCTGAACCCAGCATTCTCGACTATGTCAAGGCGTTCATCGCCCGCCAGCCCCTGCCTGCCATTCCGGCACTGCCGAAAGGCAAAGCCCGAGCGGTGCGTTCGGCGCCCACGGCTCGGCGAGCTGCAGCCCGGCCAAGTATCTCGATAAAGGCTCTTCCGTGGCTGAGCGTCTCAGCCCTCGTTTTTTTTCTGGCCGCACAACTTATGTGGAACGCAGGCCCTGGGGTGCCCTTAACGAATCTGGTGCTTGGCGGGGCCTTTGCACTGCTGGCTCTAATTGCAACGATCTGGGCGGCAGTTACGAACGAGTGGCGATTGCCGGTGCTGGAAGAAGGAACGGTCGACAAACACGCCCTTATCTTTAGGCGAATCCCGCTGGCGCTGGGCTTGTTGTTCTTTGGACTTACGCTCCTTTTCTCTGGGAGTAATCGCTTTAATTTCATCAACACAACTTTTTGGTTCCTCAGCGTGGTTTTCACGCTTGCCGCATTTTGGCAGACGCGCGAATGGCTGAGCAGCTTGTGGAAGCAGGCCCGCGAGCGGATCAGCCAGTCGCAATGGACGCTGCCGATCTCGCGCTGGTCGCTATTGCTGATCGCGCTGTTCGTCCTGATCGCCGCCTTCCGCTTTGTCGGGCTAGTGACGATGCCACCGGAGATGACTAGCGACCATGCGGAAAAGCTGCTGGACGTTAGCGATGTGATCGGTGGGAAGACATCGATCTTCTTCGAACGCAATTCGGGGCGCGAGCCGTTTCAGTTCTATTGGACGGCTTGGGTCGGACAGGTTTTTGGCACCGGCGTCACGTTTTTGAGCCTGAAACTTGGCACTGCCCTCTTGGCGTTTGTCTCTCTCATATATGTGTATTTGCTTGGGAAAGAATTGGGCGGGCGCTGGGTAGGTTTGTTCGCGCTGATCTTTGTGGGCTTCGCCTATTGGGCGAATGTGCTGGCCCGCACCGGCTTGCGGTTTTCGCTGTATCCAACATTCGCTTCCCCAACTCTTTATTACCTACTAATCGGACTGCGCCGCGGGCAGTTAAATAACTTCCTCTTATCGGGATTATTCCTTGGCATCAGCTTGCTGGGCTACACCGCTTCGCGGGTGATGCCGATCGTTGTGGTGGCCGCGGTTGCGATCTTTCTGTTGCACAAGTCCACGCCTGAACTGCGCAAGCGCGCCTTGATCGGGCTAGCGCTGCTAGCGCTAGTAGCCATGGTTGTCTTTGCGCCGGTGATGCGATTTGCAATCGACCGGCCCGACCTGTTTGGATTCCGTATGGTTACGCGGGTGTTCGAAAGCGAACGCCCCTATCCGGCCCCTGTCTGGCAGACGTTCCCGATAAACGTGATCCGCGCTCTGGGTATGTTTAATTATTCGGGCGGTGAGATCTGGCTGGTAGGTTTAGTGCGCCAGCCGGCGTTCGATTGGATCTCGGCTGCGCTGTTTTTGCTCGGCGTGCCGCTTTTGATATTGCGTTATGCGCGCACCCGGCAATGGCAAGACTTGTTCCTGCTGATCGCGCTGCCATTGCTGATGTTGCCTTCGACATTATCACTGGCGTTCCCGGAGGAAAACCCGGCCATGAACCGCGCCAGCGGCGCGTGGATCGCGGGTTTCCTGATCTGCGCGATCGCGTTGGATACGGTGCTGCATTCGGTGCGCCGAAAAATTAACGGTCAGCTCGGATTAAGAATTGTTCAAGTGAGTGGGGTTGTGGTTTTGGCGTTCGTTGCCTTGATCAACTATGCTCGCTTTGACGAATATATTTCGGCCTATGACTTGTATTCCTGGAACACGTCAGAACTCGGGGCTGTGATAGCGGATTACGCCGAAACATTTGGCACGCTGGATAGCGCCTGGGTCTTGGCCTATCCGCACTGGGTGGATACGCGGCTGGTGGGGATGAACGCAGGCAACCCAACCCGCGATTATGCGATCTGGCCAGATCAACTGAGCAATACGCTGAGCACGCCCGCGCCGAAATTATTTTTGCTCAAACCCGAAGACAGCGCCGGGCTCGAAACTTTGCAGCAGCTCTATCCAAGTGGTTTGACGAGCATGCACCAAAGCCGTGTGCCCACCAAAGAATTCGTGGTCTTTTTCGTCCCACAGTAACATGCCGACCAAACCCCGTATTTCGATCCGTCCCTGGTTTTACGACGTTGGCTTCGCGCTCGTGTTGGTGCTGGCGGCCGCGCTGCGCCTGACCGGAATCAGTTGGGACGACCAGCAGCATCTGCATCCCGACGAACGCTTCCTGACCCAAGTCGAATCGGCGCTGCGGCCTGCGAACAGCCTAGGAGAATATTTCGACACGCCCAACTCGCCGCTCAACCCGGGCAACCGCGGCTTTACATTTTTCGTGTATGGCACCTTCCCGATCTTTTTGGTTCGATATATTGCCGAGGGACTGCAACAGACCGGATACGACCAAGTTCATCTAATTGGGCGGGCAATGTCGGCTGTCGCGGACCTTGGCGCAATTACGCTGGTTTATTTGATCGGCAATCGACTGTTCGATAAACGAGTTGGATTGCTGGCAGCCGTGTTCTCCGCCTTCACCGTGATGCAGATCCAGCAGTCGCATTTCTGGACGGTCGACAATTTCGCCAACCTTTTCACGCTGCTGGCGATCTACTTTGCGGTGCGCGTGGCGAGTGGGAAATCCAGTACGCACAATATTTGGAACTTTGTTGGTTTCGCTGTCGGGTTCGGCTTGTGCCTGGCTTCAAAACTGCCATCGCCGTTTTTGCTGGCACTGTTGGCAGCGACGCTTCCAGCCGGCGTCTTGATTCGCCTGTTGGCGCAGCCGAGTGAAGAACGACAAGCCAGCTTCGTCCAAGGGACGGGTTATTCGGTCCTGGCTGGCTTCTTGAGTCTGCTAGTCTTCCGCGTCTTTCAGCCCTATGCCTTTCTGCCAGCAGGCGCTGAGGATAGTTCAGGGCTGGTGAACGGAATCCTGGCTCGCATTGGGTTTGGGATCAACCCGGCATTCATCGACACCATGCGCCAGCTTCTCGGGCAGGTGAGCGGGCTGGCCGATTGGCCTCCCTCGATGCAATGGGCGCGGCGCCCGGATTGGTTCGGGATCGAAAATATTGTCGAGTGGGGCTTGGGTTGGCCGCTGGCAATCGCCTGTTTTGGCGGCTTCATTTGGGCGGGCTGGCGCATTTTGCGCGGCGACTGGAATAAACCGGCGGCGATCTTGTGGTTCTACTCGGGCGCATTTTTGGCGATGCAATCTTTGGGCTTCAATCCGACGATGCGCTACTTCCTGCCGGTTTATCCTGGGCTGGCGGTTTTCGGTGGGTGGGGTGTTTTCGCTCTGTGGGATTTGGGAGCCCGGCGCACCAAGAAGACGCCACGCTGGCAAGGACTCGCCCGTCCCGCCGCAGCTATGCTGGGCACGGTTGCAGTGGTTGGCGCGGCGCTATGGTCGCTGGCATTTGTGCAGGTCTATCGCCAGGACGTGTCGCGCATTGCGGCCGCGCGCTGGATCTATCAGAACATTCCCGGACCGATCACACTCAGTTACGCGGATGAAGGCGAGGTTGTGCATCAGCCAATCCCGGTTTCGTATGACTTCATAATCACGCCGGACACGCCGTTATTTACGCAATTCTCGTCGCGCTCGGACGGCGAGCTGAGCGAGGTCACATTTAAATATGTGCTCGCTCCACTTCAGATGACGTTGACGAATGTCGCCGATGAGACGATCCTGTTGGCCCGCGAAAACGAAGTGTTTGACCTGGCGACGATCCAGCCCGGTGAATCCAAGCAGGTCATCTTCAATATCCCTGCGACCGCGCTGGTCGATCCTGCCGCCACTTATCGCCTACAACTCGTGCTGCCATCAGGAGATGGCCAACTGACCGTTCAAAGCGCGGAGCTGCGCAATTCGCAAAGCGCCGAGATGACGCCGCAACCTTTGGCGACCGAGAGCCTGCTGGCAATGGGCGAAACATTGTCGCTTGAATTTACGCTGAATAGCGGCGCTTTCTACGATCAGCTTGTGGTGACGTTGCGGGCAGAGAACCAACTGGAATTAGATCCGGTGCGGTTGAACTTGCGCATCAACACCTCGCCGGAGATGGACAACCCGGTGCTAAATGAAACGATCTCGATCACGCCACAAACAAGTAAAGGCGCAATTGGCAGCGGACTAACTGTGCCGCTGTCATCCCCAATCGATGTGAGCGAGGGCCAGGAAGTTTACGTCCAGGTTGCGCTAACCTCGCCGGGCGCGGTGAAGCTGATGGGTAGCGCGTTGGCCAACGAGACGAGCTGGGATGACGGCTTACCGCTGCGCATCGATGGTTACGACGGCTTTGGCGGGATCTATCAGGGCGATCTGAATTACGAAATGTATTGGGATGAAGATCCGACCAAGCTGGAGCGCTTCACCAATATTCTGAATAACACAGAATACATTTTCATCACCTCCAACCGGCAATGGGGCAGCTTACCGCGGCTCCCCGAGCGCTTTCCTCTTGTGGTCGCATACTATCGCGCCTTGTTGGGCTGCCCGCCCGAACGCACCATCGAGTGGTGCTACACCGAAGCGCAGGTGGGGGATTTCGGCGGCGAGCTGGGATTTGAATTGGTGCAAGTCTTCGAGTCGGGTCCGCGCCTTGGTGATTGGCGGATCAATGATCAGGGCGCCGAAGAAGCTTTCACGGTATACGACCATCCCAAGGTGCTGATCTTCCACAAGACAGTGGACTACGACCCAGCCCGCGTTGGCGAAATTCTCGGGGCGGTGGATCTTACGCAAGTGATTCGCGTCACGCCAGGCGAAGCGGGCAGCCGTGTGCTGCCGAATTTGCAACTCTCGCCACTGCAGGCCGAGCAGCTGCGCGCCGGCGGCACCTGGTCGGAATTATTTGATACCAGCAATTGGATCAACTCATCGCCGTGGGTCAGCGCCGTGGTTTGGTATGTGGCGCTATTCCTGCTCGGCGTGGCTGTGTATCCGCTGGTGCGCTTCACGCTGCCCGGGCTCAAAGATGGCGGTTATCCATTCGCTCGACTGGTGGGATTATTGCTACTCTCGTATTTCGCGTGGATGGGCGGATCGCTGGGGCTGACTTTCAGCCGCGGCTGGCTGGCAATATTTGTAGTGGTGCTGATTGCGCTTAGCGCGGCTGCAGGTTGGGCGCAAAGGGAGCAATTAAAAGAAGAGTGGCGCACGCGCAAGAGTCAGTTCCTGCGCACGGAGCTGCTGTTCCTTGGATTCTTCTTAGTAATGTTGCTGGTGCGTATCGGTAACCCGGACCTGTGGCACCCGGCTAAGGGCGGAGAGAAGCCAATGGACTTCTCGTATTTCAATGCGGTGCTCAAGAGCGAAACATTCCCGCCTTACGATCCCTGGTTTGCCGGCGGCTACATCAACTATTACTACTGGGGCTTCGTGCTTGTCGGTTCGCTGGTCAAGCTGCTCGGTATTGTGCCAGCGGTAGCATACAACCTGATCTTGCCGAGCCTGTTCGCCATGCTGGCCCTTGGCGGCTACAGCGTGGCGTGGAATTTGTGGACTGCATGGCAGGCTCGTGATGGCCGCGGGTCGGGCATTTCTCCTGAATTTGTCGGGCTGATCGCCGCGTTGGCGATAGTGCTGTTCGGCAACCTGGGCAGCATCCAGATGTTGGTACAGGGGTTCACAAGGCTCGGATCGATGGGCGAGGTGGTGCCTGAATCGGGTTTGATCGATCGAATTATGTGGTTGGGTCGCGGCTTCGTTTTATATCTTTCGGGCACGCAGCTGCCCTTCGGATTAGGTGACTGGTATTGGAATCCGACACGGATTATTCCCGCGCCGAATGAATCTTCGCCGATCACCGAATTTCCGCTTTTCACATTTGCTTACGCCGACCTGCACGCGCACATGATCGCGCTGCCAGTAACCGTGCTTACGCTGGGTTGGTCGCTATCGGCGATATTGAGCAAGGCGTGGCAGGGTGCGGTCCGCTGGGGCCGCGTGCCGGTGCAAGTGATCGCCAGCTTCCTGCTGGCGGCGATCGCAATCGGCAGCCTCCGCCCGATCAACACCTGGGACCTGCCAACGTATCTGGTGATCGCAATCCTGGCGGCGATGTATGCCATTGTGCGCTATGGGCCGAGGCGCAAAGACGCAGATGGCAAACTGCACCCAAGATGGGAGTTAGCGATCGGGGCAGCAGTGGCGTTGGGCGCGCTGAGCATTCTCGCCTTCCAGCCGTTCGCCAACTGGTACCGTCAGGGTTACGCCAGTATTGAGATGTGGAAAGGCACCCATACGCCAGTCGACGCGTACCTGATCCATTGGACGATCTTCCTGTTCTTCGTTGTCGCTTGGCTTGTTTGGGAAACGCGCCAATGGATGGCGAGCACGCCCCTCTCGTCGCTCCGCAAGCTGCAACCGCACGCGGTCTATATCTATGCCGGCTTGTTCTTGCTGTTGCTCGGGATTGTTGTCCTCACGGTTATTGACGTTTATGTGGCCTGGCTAGTGGTGCCGCTTATTTTGTGGGTCGGCCTTTTGTTCTTGCGACCTGGGCAGGATGAAGCCAAACGCCTTGTGCTGTTTATGGTTGGCACGGCATTGTTCTTGACCTTGTTTGTAGAAGTGATCGTGCTCAAAGGTGACATCTCGCGCATGAACACGGTCTTCAAGTTCTACATGCAGGCTTGGGTGCTGCTGGCGATCACGGCCGCGTTCGCGATGGGTTGGGCACTGGACGCGCGTCGCGGCTGGCTGCCGACATGGCGCGGCGTGTGGCAATTCGTGGCGACACTGCTGCTGGCGTTCGCCGGGCTGTTCCTGCTTCTGGGCGTGACCGCCAAGATGCGCGATCGCATGGCGGCCGAGTCACCGCACACCTTGGATGGACTGGCGTACATGGAGCATTCTCTTTATTACGACAAAGACAAAGAATTGCAGTTGTGGCAGGATTACGAAGCCATCCGCTGGCTGCAGGAGAACGTGCAAGGCTCGCCGGTT
This sequence comes from Anaerolineales bacterium, assembly GCA_025450445.1. Taxonomy (GTDB): domain Bacteria; phylum Chloroflexota; class Anaerolineae; order Anaerolineales; family UBA11579; genus JAMCZK01. The sequence goes on from JANWHN010000086.1 coordinate 50,606, forward strand.
ATCGTAGAAGCAAACATACCGGAATATCGCTGGGGCTCGCGCATGACGATCAACACGGGGTTACCGGGCGTGGTTGGCTGGAATTTCCACCAGCGCCAGCAGCGCGAATTCGTGTCGGGCAACGACATCTGGGCCCGCATCACCGGCGAATTCTCGGTGGAAGCTTTTTACAACACCGCTGACTTGAATTTTGCGCAGGAATTTTTGCAGCTCTACAACATCGAATACATCATTGTCGGGCAACTGGAGCAAGCCTATTATTTGCCCGAAGGTCTTGCGAAATTTGAAGCGCAAGATGGTGTTTTGTGGACCGAAGTGTTTCGAGTTGAAGACACCGTGATCTACCAAGTCAACAACACCGTGCTGGCTGAGAACTGATGCCGCAGATCCTTAGTGCCATCATTTGGTATCTGCTGCTGGCTGGCTTGGGCTGGCTGGTCATTCCGATCGCCTATCGCTTCTTGCACGCGCTGCCTGATCGCGGCTTAGCCTTCACGCGGACGCTTGGCTTGCTCCTATGGGGCTTCACGTTCTGGATTTTGTCTAGTTACGGATTATTGCAAAATAATCTCGGCGGGTTGCGGACCGCCGCGGCGCTACTGGGCGCGGTCAGCTATTGGGCCTGGCGTCAGATCCCGCGTGGCGAACTGGGTAAATGGTTGCGTGCCCACCGCGGGCTGATCATCGGCATGGAAGTCCTGTTCCTGGTGGCGTTCCTGTTCATGACCTTTATCCGTGCTTCGCGCCCGGATATCAATCACACTGAGCAGCCCATGGAGTTGGCCTTTATCAACGCCATCCTGCGCTCGCCAACGATGCCCCCGCACGATCCCTGGCTATCTGGCTTCTCGATCTCGTATTACTACTTCGGATATTTAATGGTCGCCATGCTGGCCAAACTGACCGGGGTGATTGGGTCGGTGGCGTTCAATCTTGGATTCATCTCGATCTTCTCGATGGCCGCCGTGGCTGCTTATGGGCTGGCTGCCAACCTGCTCACCGTCTATCGCCCCCAAGCGATCAAGGCTTTCCGCTGGCTGGCGCTTCTGGCGCCGCTTTCGGTGCTGATCCTCGGCAATTTTGAAGGCTTGCTAGAGATCGCCCATGCTCGCCATGTTTTATGGCTGACCGATGCCACGAGTGCGCGCACGTCTGATTTTTGGGCGTGGTTGGATGTAAAGGACCTGATATACGCACCCGTGGACGATCCGCAATTTCAGCCGCGCTTATTTGGCACCGGCGCATGGTGGTGGTGGCGCGCCTCGCGGGTGATCAACGACCGCACCTTCCTTGGCGATGAGCAGGAGCTGATCGACGAGTTCCCCGCATTCTCGTTCGTGCTCGGCGACCTGCATCCGCATGTGCTCTCGATGCCGTTTGTCATGCTGGCCATGGGAACGGCGCTCAACGTTTATCTCGGTGCCGGCGAGCGCAAGAAGGGGCTCTTGCGTGATTCTTTGCATATTGAGCCGGAGACATTGGGGTTTACCGCAGTTGTTGTTGGCGCGCTGGGCTTCCTGAATATTTGGGATTTCCCGATCTATGTGGGTGTCGTTTCCTTGGCGTACGGATTACGCCGCGTCCAGACAGAAGGCAGGTGGGTGTACTTGTTCGACTCTTTGCTGTTTGGACTGGTCACTGGCTTGTTGGGGATTGCCCTCTATTTGCCCTTCTATATCGGCTTCACTTCGCAGGCAGCCGGCATTCTTCCCAATTTGCTTAATCCAAGCCGCGGCGCACATCTATGGATAGTGTTTGGTCCGGCTTTTGTTCTCTTTTTCGTCTTTCTTATTGTTTCCTGGTTCCGGACTCGTGAAATCGGCCGATTGCTCAAATATGTTCTCCTCGGTTTCGGTGTCGTCTTTGCTTTTGGGCTGATCTCGTTTGGTCTGACTTGGCTGTATATGAATGTCATCCCCGCCAGTCAACAGGGCGCACTGCTCGCCTCGCTCGGCGCAGCAGATGCGAGCCAACTGATAAATGAATCGCTTGCCAGGCGCATGGCCGGACCCGGCGGATGGATCACGCTGAGCATTTTGCTTGGCTTGCTCCTGGGCTTATTCTTCCAGCCTGCTGACCGTCGCCAAACCAACAAGGCCGTCACTGCGGAACGCCAAGCTGGTTCTTTCATGATCCTGCTAGCGGTTGTGGCTACGCTGCTGGTCATCGTCCCTGAATTCATTTATTTGCGCGATCAGTTTGGGACGCGCATGAACACGGTGTTCAAGTTCTATTTCCAGGCCTGGCAAATGTGGGCGATCGCGGGTGTCTTTATCATCGGCGTGCTGCTCAGCGAACTACGCGGAATCGGGCGAGCGTTGTTTGTTGCGTTGGTCGCTTTGTTGGTTTTCGTGGGCCTCATTTACCCCGCCTACGCTTTCGCCGATGTTTCGCGGCGCACGCCCGAAGAAGCATTTACATTGGATGGGGCGCGCTGGCTCTCAGCCGACACAGTTGCCGCCATGGCTTGGCTGCGCCAAGCGCCAGTAGCGCCGTTGGCAGAAGCGATTGGCGGAAGCTACAACGCCAGTTTTGCGCGCTTTGCGGCGCATAGTGGCCAGCAGGCGATCATGGGTTGGCCGGGCCACGAAGGCCAGTGGCGCGGCGGCAATGTGGATTTTGCGCGCATCTCAGATATCGAAGCCCTGTACTCAACAGCTGATTGGGATGCTGCGCAAACGATTATCGACCGATATGGCATTCGTTATGTGGTAATCAGTGAAGTCGAACGCAATACTTATGCCGTCGATGAAATTAAGTTTCAGCAAAATCTGGATCTCGTTTTTCAAAACGCCGCAGTCACAATTTACCAAGTTCCGTAACACAAGGCGAAAAAAGTCGCTGCACTATAATTACTGCGATCATGGCTTCGCGTCCTTCATTTAATCTTGAGCATCTGCTTTACGCCGCAATTTTTTTGTTGGCGTTGAGCTTGCGTTTTATTGGTCTCGGGTCGATCCCGCTCACCGAAAACGAAGCTGCGGTGGCTTTGCCAGCTCACCAGCTTGCTTCCGGTAATCCTGCCGATCTCGGTTCCGAGCCGGGCTATGTCGTACTGACCCAAGCTCTCTTTGCGATTTTGCCCAGCAGCGATTTTTTGGCCCGCTTGTGGCCTGCCCTGTTCGGGACCGCGCTTGTGCTGCTTCCTTACTTCTGGCGCGAGGAGCTTGGTCGCAAGCCTGCAGTTTTGCTCTCGCTTGCGCTTGCCCTCGACCCAGGCATGGTCGCAGTTTCACATCTAGCTTCGGGACGGATGTTGGCGTTTAGCGCGGGCCTGTTTGCGCTGACTGCCTGGCGGCATAGGCAGCCGGTTGCTGCAGCAATCTTGGGCGCCCTAGCATTGCTGTCTGCGCCCATTCTCTACGTTGGAGTTTTTGCTTGCGGTCTCACGTTCTATTTAAGCCGATCTTCCAAAGCTGGTAAAGAGAAATCTGATTTGCGATCCGCTTTTTTGGCCGGCGGGGCAACTCTCCTGTTTCTCGGCACCGCTTTCTTTAGCGCGCCTCAAGGGTTAGCCGGCTTAGGCAATGTCTTAGCTGGCTTTGTGCAGGGCTGGCTGCAGCCTTCGGATGTGAGTATGCTGACCGTCCTGTTTGCCCTGGTTGGTTACGCCTTACCCGCGGTGCTTTTCGGACTCATCGGCGCAGTGCGTGCGTGGACCCAAGACCTGCGCTTTGGCAAAAGCCTAAGCTTGTTTGCTCTTTTTGCTCTGCTGCTGATCCTTATTTACCCCGGGCGCCAAGTTGCGGACCTGCTGTGGGTCCTGCTGCCCCTGTGGGCCTTGGCGGCGCAAGAGATCAGTCGTTACTTGTACATTCCAAAAGAGGAGCGCAGCGCGGCATTTGGAACCATGGCGCTTAATCTGTTGCTCGGTATTTTCCTTTACTTAATGCTGGCAAAGCTGGCGTACCCAAATCTGGTGCCTGAAGTTTTCTCGCTGACGCTTGCTTACGCGGGCGCGGTTCTACTGATTGCGTTGATTGCCACGACCCTGATCGCATTCGGCTGGTCGCGGAACGCGGCGGGTAATGGGCTGGTGTGGGCGCTGCTCATCCTTTTTTCGCTGTCACTTCTCGGCGCCAGCTCCCGCTTTGCGCGAATCACATCGACCGCGGCCAACGAGCTTTGGGCGCCGGGACCAGCCGCAGGGCAGGGCAGTTTGCTCTCCGCCAATTTGAATTTGCTGTCATCTCGTGTCGAAGGTGGAACGTTAAAAGCAGTCCCAGTCGATCTACGCACGGAAAGCGCAGCTTTGCAATGGGCTGTGCGCGATTTACCGGAGAATTCCAGCGAGACTACTGGGTCGCCCGATTTGTTTATCACGTTGGCTGACGCTCAGCCCGAAGAGGCGGCCACATATCGCGGACAAACATTCGCCCTGAATATTCAACGCGCCTGGGTAGATTTCCCACCTAACATATTTAGCTGGCTGCTGTATCGGCAAGCCCCGACCGTCAAGCAAGAAGCTGTGTTGTGGGCGAGGGCGGAATTTTTCCCGGATGGTGTGCTTTTGTTGCAGACCGAACCGGATTCGGGCGAGACGATCGAATAACATGTCAAAGCCATTGACCATCGCCATCGATGGGCCGGTCGCGTCTGGTAAATCCACGCTGGCAAAGTCCCTGGCGGAACACCTCGGCTACTTGTACTTCGACACTGGCGCCATGTATCGCGCCGTGACGCTCGCCGCCTTGCGCCGCGGTGTGCCCGTCGATGACGAGGGTGCCCTCGAAGCGCTTGCGCGTGAAATTCATATTGACCTCAAGCCGGCTACACAAAATGATGGCCGCCTCTATGACGTCTACATCGATGGAGAAGATTGCACTTGGGCGATCCGTGAGCCCGAAGTCGTGAACCATGTCTCGCAGGTGTCCGCCTTTGCTGGTGTGCGGCGGGTTCTCACGGCCCAGCAGCGCAGGATCGGCGAGCGCGGTGGGGTGGTGATGGCGGGACGCGATATCGGCACCGTCGTCTTGCCAGAAGCCGACCTCAAGATCTATCTCGACGCAACTGAGCACGAGCGCGCAAATCGGCGCCATCTGGAACTACAGGAGCGCGGGGAGCAGCAAACTTACGAACAGGTTCTCGATTCATTGCGCCAGCGTGACTTGATCGATGCCAGCCGCGCTGTAGCGCCGCTGCGCCCGGCCGAGGATGCGCACATTTTGAAGTCCGACGGGATGCAAAGCGCGGATGTGCTCGCACAGACCTTACTGCTTGTTAGTGAGCGCCAATCACAACTAAATGGTAAACATGGGTAGCAGCCTGGCTGCTGACCTATGATTCTCAATCTCCTTCAACTTTTACCCGCCCAGCGCATTCTTCTCCCGAACGGTACGCTCGGTTGGCTGGCTTGGTTTTTTCTGCTCGCGCTATGCTCTTGGGTGGGTTCTCGTGCGCCCGATAAAAAGAAAAAATGGGCGCCCCGCGATTGGCTTGAGCTCGGTTCCTTCGTTCTATTGGTCCCCATCTCCATATTGCTCGTCTCGCTGCGATTGCCTGCGGAAGGCTTGCTGCCGATCCCGGGCCTGGGCGCGCCAGCGTTAGGTCCGCTGGTTCCGTTCCTAGTTTCGATCCCGTGGATGCTCGCGGCGGCGCGCCTAGGCACATTGCCCGGTGCTGGCTTGGCTGGGTTCGCTGGGCTGGTGTTGGCTGTCTGGGATACCCGCAGCCCATTCACGCCGCTTGAATATGCAATGCTCGGCGCCTTGTTTGGCATGGCAATGTCGCAAACATACGCAACCCGCCTTTACTCCTGGCTGCGCCAACCTGTCGTTGCCGCGGCTTTGCTTTCTGTTTTTTATCCCCTTCTCTATCTGCTGACATCTTTCTTTTGGGTGAGCAGCGATTACGTTGCCAGCCTGGACTTTGCGATCTCACGCCTGCCTTTAGCGGCTGTGTCGATGGCAACACAGCTTTTGATCGGCAGCGCCGCACTCTATTTCATTCGCGCCAGATGGCCGGTTTTAGTTACTTCGCCGATCGAGCCGCGCCGCACTGCGCCCAGCCAGCGCAGCATTGAAGCCCGCTTGCTTTTCACTCTCGGTCCGCTGGTCTTACTGGCTTTCATTGCGCTGGGCGCTCTTGGCTGGTGGATCTCCGGTCGTACCGCAGACCAGCTGCTTTCCGACCGTATGGATTCCAGCGCTGAAGTGGCTGCGGACAGCCTGCCATTTTTGCTGGAGACCGGACAAAACCTGATCCAGCAGCTTGCGGGCGATACGCGCCTGGCGGATGCATCTGGCGGCGAGGCCCTTTCCATACTCCAAACTCATTTGCGCTCGGTGCCATACTTCGATCAGCTCTCCCTTTTGGATACGGGTGGCAACACGATCGCCGCGTTCCCGGCGGGCGATTTTCTTGCGACTCAGCCAAATCACGACGAGGTGGAAGCTGTTGCGCTTGCCATCCAGGGTGTCTCGTTGCAATTTTTCACCACGCCGCCAGTAGATGAAGATGCAACCGCGGCACGACTGACTTTCATCGCAGCCGTGAGCAATGACAACGATCAGGTGCGCGCCGTACTGGTCGGCGAAACCAGCATGGGCACCAATCCTTTCGCACAGCCAATCATTCAAAGCCTCGCCAGCATCAACGAACTCGGCGGCCAAGGCTTGCTAATCGACGGCGATCGGCGCATTGCCATTGGCACCAGCCCAGCCGCGTTACTGCAGCCGTATAACGGCCGCGTTGATGAAGCGCAGTGGGTCTATCAAGACATCGGAGCCGACGGGGCCCGCCGCCAGGTGCACTATGAGCCGGTCACCGGCAGTAACTGGGCTGTAGTGGCGCAGTGGCCCGCCAGCCTTAGCCAGCAGCGAGCCCTTGCCATTGCGCTCCCGCTCTTGGGCGCGCTGATTATTCTTGCAGTGCTTGCTTACGGATTGTTGCGCGTCAGCTTGCGCTCGGTAAGCACATCATTGAGCGAGTTGATCAGCGAGACGCGCCGCATCGCCACCGGCGACCTGGACGCTCCCCTTTCAACAAAAGGCGCCGACGAAATCGGGCGTCTCAGCGACGCATTTGAGAGTATGCGCAAGACATTGAAGGCTCGCTCTGAAGAGAATCAGCGCTTGCTTTCAGTGAGCCAGGGCATTGCATCGAATTTGGACGTGCGCCAACATATCGACCCGATCCTGGAGGCTGCGCTTGCAGGCGGTGCAAGCTCAGCGCGGTTAGTGTTTTCATCTGCAGATGAAGCTTCTGAAAGTTTTGCTGCCTTCGGAAAAGGGAAATCGGCGGATATATATCAATCATTGGACTCCCAGGTGCTGACGCTCACCCGCAACCAAGCGCGGGTGCTGCTTAATAATCCCGGCCGCGCTCGCCTCAAGGTAGATAAAGGCGTCCAGATCCCGGAAGCAATCGCCGCCTTCGCTCTCACCGAAGGAAGTCAGCGCTTAGGTGCACTGTGGTTGGCTTTCGATGCGCCGCAAACATTTGGCGCAGAAGCGGTACGCTACCTGGAAACGCTGGCGGGCCAGGCCGCCAAAGCCGCGGCCAACACGCGCATGTTCCTGAACGCGCGCATGGGCCGCGAGAGGTTGGAAGCTGTTTTCGCAAATTCATCTGATCCGATATTGGTCAGCGACCAGACTGGGGTTGTGCTTATGGCCAACCCGGCCGCGCAAAAATTACTTGGCAAGGAACAAAAACCATTGCAAGGCGCCCGCGTTGACGAGGTTGTGCCTAAAGAGCTATTGGCACTTTACCAGGGCGGGGGCGGGAAGTCGGTTGAAGTAAGTGCGAACGGAAACAACTATCAAGCAAATCTTTCGCTCATCCATAACGACGATGGCTCTCTGGGTACCGCCTTGATTTTGCGTGATGTTAGCCAGTTCAAGCAAGCCGAGCTGGTGCGCGCTGATTTCCTATCTACTCTTAGCCACGATCTTCATGATCCGCTCGAATTGCTGACCGGTTACGTCAGCATGCTGGGCATCGCCGGCGAGCTGAACGAGCAGCAACAGGATTACATGCAAAAGATCGAGCACAGCATCGAGAACATCACCCGCCTGACCAGCAGCCTGCTCGATCTTGATCGCATCAACAGCGGCCAGGCTTTGCAGCTTGCCCGCTTCGATCTGGCCGACATGTTGCGGGAAGCGATCGCCGAGGTTGGGCCACGGGCGCGCCAAAAGCGGATTGATATCGTGCTGCGGGAGTCGCGCGGGACTGCGGTTCCGGTCGAAGGCGACCGAACCTTATTGCAACGAGCCTTTTACAACTTGCTCGATAATGCAATCAAATTTAGTACCCGCGGCGAACAGGTCGAGATCAGTTGCAGCTTTGCCGGCGATCAGGTGACAGTTGGCGTCTCCGACCGTGGGGTAGGTATTGCCCCGGTGGATTTACCAAAGGTTTTTGGGCAGCCAAAAAGCGGAGAGAAAAGCTCGTTCGGGTTGCCGATCGTAAAATCGATTGTTGAGCGACACGCGGGTAAGGTTTGGGCTGAGTCGGAGCTTGGTTTTGGCAGTACTTTTTATTGCCAATTCCCGCTTGAACAGACTAAAACCGGCGTGTAAATCTCACCAAGTGGGAGAAAGACCAGATCCGCCCTGCTTGACAGCTTTTCTCCTCTTGGTATAATCTTCATCAATCGAATAGAGCGGCTCGTGCCACGAGCGCTTGAGAGCGGAGCTCTTGGGTGCTTGTTTTCGTTTGTCTGGACATAGCACGCCTATTCGAAATTCTGCAGTGAAATCAGGTCGCATCTTTTGTCGGAAAGAACTCAAAATATTTTCACTGGGGCGGGTAAGTTTCCGACATGGTTTTTACATCTAGATCTTAAAGCTCTTCGTTATTTTCAGGAGGCTCGGTAAATGGAATCAAAGGGATTACGTTCACTTCGGATAAGTTTGGCTTCGCCCGAAGTTATTCGAAGTTGGTCTTATGGTGAAGTTTTAAAACCCGAAACAATTAACTATCGCCGTCTGCGCCCGGAGAAAGATGGCTTGTTTGATGAAGCCATATTCGGACCCACCCGCGACTGGCAATGCTATTGTGGTAAGTACAAGAATATTCGCTACAAGGGCATTGTTTGTGACAAGTGTGGAGTTGAAGTCACCCGCTCCTCCGTCCGCCGCGAACGAATGGGCCACATCTCCCTCGCCGCCCCGGTCGCCCACGTTTGGTATACCCGCCGAGTCCCTTCCTATCTGGGACTGCTACTAGACATCTCTCGCCGCAATCTTGACCGCGTTCTTTATTTTGCGCAATACGTGGTCACCTACGTCGATGAAGATGCTCGCGAAAAAGCATTGGCACGTTTGGATGAGGAGATCGCCACAGCTGAAAAGGATCAGGCCAAGCAGATCAACGCGCAGATCGCCGATCTGAAGAAGCAGCGCGACGAGAAGCTCTCGGATCTGGAAGCTAAAGCGAAAGAAATTGAAAAGCGATACGACGAAGATCTGGCCGACAAGATCGAGCCCATCATCAAAGAAGGTCAAAAACTCGAAACCAAGCTGCGTGATCAGATGGGCAAGAGCGTTCGCGCCACCATATCTTTCACCGGCACAAAAACTGATATTGTCAAAGCCGGCCAGGAAGTCGCAACCAAGCATGTCGCCAAGGTGCAAGACCTTGTCAAGAGTTTCCTTGAAGACACTGAAGCCAAGAGCGCCAAGAAGAAGCAGGGTGAGCTGGAACGCTTGGCGGTCGAAAAAGCCAGCGTGAAGGCTGAGAGCGAATTGGGAATGAACAACCTGCGCACTTCGATCGACGACACTGAAGGCACACCCAGCGATGATATGTCGCGCACTCGCGAAGAACTCGAAGCGCTCAAGCCGATGACTTTCATGGGCGAGAATCGCTACCGCGAACTACGCTCCAAGTGGGGCCAGGTTTTCCGCGCCGACATGGGTGCCGAAGCCTTCTACGATATCCTTGAGCGTCTCGATCTCGAAAAGCTCGGCGAAGAATTGTGGCACGAGCTGCGCACTTCGCGCAGCAAGCAACGCCGCCGCAAAGCCACCAACCGCTTGCGCGTCGTCGAATCGTTCCGCCGCTCCAAGAATCGCCCCGAATGGATGATCCTCACCGTGCTGCCGGTCATCCCACCAGATCTGCGCCCAATGGTGCAGCTCGACGGCGGCCGCTTCGCCACTTCAGATCTCAACGACTTGTATCGTCGTGTAATTAACCGCAACAATCGTCTCAAGCGCTTGCTTGAACTCGGCGCCCCGGACGTTATCGTGCGCAACGAAAAGCGCATGCTCCAGGAAGCGGTTGACTCGCTAATTGACAACTCGCAGCGCGGCAAGGCTCTCTCGCGACGGGGCCGCCGCGATCTGAAATCCTTGAGCGATCTGCTCAAAGGCAAGAAAGGCCGCTTCCGTCGCAACTTGCTTGGCAAGCGCGTCGACTATTCCGGCCGTTCAGTAATCGTGGTCGGTCCGCAGCTTAAGCTTTACCAATGCGGTTTGCCCAAGAGCATGGCTCTGGAGCTCTACAAGCCTTTCGTTATTTCCCGCTTGGTCTCTGCCAACTACGCCGCAAACGTAAAGGGGGCCAAGCGCATCATCGATCGCAATCGCCCCGAGGTCTATGAAGTCCTCGAAGAGGTGATCAAGGATCGCCCTGTTCTGCTGAACCGTGCGCCAACCTTGCATCGCTTGGGCATTCAGGCTTTCGAGCCAGTACTCATCGAGGGCAGCGCCATCCAGCTTCATCCGCTTGTTACCACCGCCTTCAACGCCGACTTCGATGGTGACCAAATGGCCGTCCATGTGCCGCTCTCCCAAAAAGCTGTTTGGGAGGCTCGGACGCTCATGCTTTCGACCCGCAACCTTCTGAAGCCCGCCGATGGCGAACCCATCATCGGACCATCAAAAGATATGGTGTTGGGCGCTTACTATCTGACCATGCCCCCCACCGCCCTCAAAGGCAAGGAAAAGCCGCGCTCCTTCGGCGATATGGTCGAAGTCGAGATGGCTTATCACCTCGGCCAGCTGGATATTCATGCTCCGGTTAGCTTGCGCGTGATGACCTGGTACGACGTTCAAGGCAACCGTTTGCCCGAGGCAGAAACTCGCTTTGTGGAAACCACGGTTGGTCGCGTCATTTTCAACCTGGTTCTCGAGCCCGAAATTCAGTTCGTAAACGAAACTCTCGACAAGGGTAGCGTGAAAGATCTGATCGCTGAGATGCTTGAAGTAACGGGCGACGAGGAACGCACCACCAATGTCGCTGACCGCGTCAAAGACATCGGCTTCAAGTTCGCCACTCGCTCCGGGACGACCATCGCCATCTCCGACATCACCATCCCACCGGAGAAAACCGAAATCGTTGCCTCAGCCATGCTTGAGGAAGAAGCTGTGGAAGAAGATTTCCGCCGCGGCTTGCTGACTGAGCAGGAGCAGAACGAGCGCGTGATCGAGATCTGGCAAGGCACCACCAACAAGGTGGCTGACGCCGTGCGCAAATATATGGATCCGATCGGCAACCTGGCCACCATGGCGAACTCCGGCGCCACCAAAGGTGGCTTCAGCTCGATCTCGCAGTTGGCTGGTATGCGCGGCATGATGGCAGATCCTTCTGGTCGCATCATCCCGCTGCCTATCCGTTCAAACTTCCGCGAGGGCCTAACCACCCTCGAATACGTCATTTCCACCCATCGTTCCCGCAAGGGCCTGGCTGACACAGCGCTCCGCACAGCGGACGCAGGTTACCTGACCCGCCGTTTGGTCGACGTGGCGCAAGACGTGATCACAACGATCGAAGACTGTGGTGTCGACGAAGGCATTTGGATGCGTAGTTCAGATGATGTCGCTGACCAGTCGCTGGGCAGCCGCATCTTCGGTCGCGTCGCCGCTCGCAATGTTGTCGATCCCAAGACCGGCGAAGTCCTGATCGAAAAGAATCAGATCATTGATCACGACGAGGTCCGCTTGGTTGCATCCTCAAACGTTCAGGATGTATATGTCTTCTCCCCGCTGACCTGTGAAGCGGTCATGGGCATCTGTGTCAAATGCTACGGCATGGACATGGGTAAGGGCAAGCACGTTGGCATCGGCGCCGCCGTTGGCATCGTCGCCGCTCAATCCATCGGTGAGCCCGGCACGCAGCTAACCCTGCGAACCTTCCACACCGGTGGTGTCGCCGCCGAATCCGATATCACTACGGGTCTTCCCCGTGTTGAAGAATTGTTCGAAGCTCGCCGCCAGCCCAAGGGTGAAGCCGTTGTCGCCGAGCTCGGCGGAACGATCGAAGTCGCTCAGTCCGAGCGCTTCTCTGACTTGCGCGTCATCCGCATCCTGCACTCCGAAATGGTGCACGATGAGTATGAATTACCCAAGGGTTACCGTCTCGCCGTTGAAGACGGTAAGAAGGTGGAAGCTGGCGCAGTGTTGGCTTCGCTCAAAGGCAACGACCTTAAGGCCGAGAACGCAGGCAAGGTTCGCGTAGAGGACCGGACGGTTTTCGTCTCCTACGAACAAAAGGACGCCGTCGAATACGAAGTCCCCAACACCACTCGTATGCTGGTAAAGGCTGGCGACAAGGTCGAAGCCGGCCAAGCGCTGACCGAAGGTTCGCTCAACCCGCACTCCATCCTGCGCATCCAAGGCCGCGAGGCTGCGTTCATGTACCTCCTCACCGAAGTCCAGCAGGTGTATCGCTCGCAGGGGCAGAACATTCACGACAAGCATTTCGAGACCATCATCCGCAAGATGATGTCTAAGGTTCAGATCACTCGCCCCGGCGACACCGGTCACCTACCCGGCGATTACGTAAATCGTTTGGATCTGCGGAAGCACAACGAAGCTCTCCTGGCTGAAGGCAAAGAACCCGGCAAGTTTGTCGAAGTCCTGCTTGGCATCACCAAGGCCTCGCTCAGCACCGACTCGTTCCTGTCCGCCGCCAGCTTCCAGCACACCATCAAAGTCTTGGCTGGCGCTGCAATCGGTGGCCACTCAGACCCGCTGACCGGTCTGAAGGAGAACGTCATCCTTGGCAAGCTCATCCCAGCTGGCACGGGTCACTCGGCCAATGTACATCTGCTCCCGCCGCCCGAGAAGCGCCGCGAAGAGCTAGTCGAGTCGATTCTCCCGCTCGATGGTTCCGGTCTGATTCCTGAAACCCCGCTCGAGCCGATTCCCGACTTGGAATAGGCATCACAACAAATAAAAGACCCGCATCAGCGGGTCTTTTTTTTATTCTGTTGAACGCAACACGGCGTCGAGCGGGGCCAGGGCGCCCCCGCAGTTAGCCGCGAACCAATCGGCCTCGGCCTCGTAGTTCGCCTCCGCAAACTGCCGAGCTGCGTCCCCGATCTCGGCAGTTTGTTCGAGGTTCAGCACCGCCGCCGAATCCCAGAAGCGCGGCAGAGTCATTAGTGGGTCGCCAATCTCCCTTTCCTGCTCGCCTTGCGGGATCCAGTTGAACATGACGGGTCCGCGTGAATGCACTGTAAAGCCCAACTCATAGCCAGCTTCGCGGGCGATCTCAACACCAAAATCGGTGTAGTTCCCGCCGGGCCAGATGTATGCGACCGGCCTCTGGCCAAAATGATCGATCAGAATTTGGATGCTGCCCTCGATCTCTTCGCGCACCACCTCTTCGGTCATGCTTTCGTTCAAATAAATGTGGTTCAGCCCATGCGATTGCACATCAAAATACCCCGTCGCATATATCCGCTCGATCCACTCCCATAGCGTCTCGCCAGCCAGCTCCCCGTCTCGCTGATCACTGTCGCCGATGATCCAGGCCAACGTGGTCGTCCAGCCGTTGCGTTCGTTCACCGGCAGGAAGTATTCGGCAGCCGTTCCCGGCCGCCTATCATCCAGGATCGGCAGCATTGACCGCGCCGGGATCTTGGAATTGTCATCGAGGAAGGCCAAATACTCCTCGGTGGTTATCGTTTCAAATCCCAGCTGTTCGGCCAGCTCGACGATCGCGTAAAAGGTATCCGCATTGATCTGTTCCGGAGTCGTCGGCTCGCTGCTGCCGGGCACGATGCTGTGATACATAACCGTCGCCACTACTGTCCCCGGCGCGCTTAGTGCTGGGTCCCAGCGCTTCTGGAGATATTGGCAGCTGTCGTCGATGTAAGCAACCGGGTCGATCCCGCCGCGCAAGATCTCGCTATCAAAGCTTGCCGGCGGCGGGCCGTTGGTGGCAGCTAGCGTTGGCTCGCTGGTGGGAGTCTCGGTGCTGCTGGTGCCAGGTGTTGGACTTTGAGATGTGGAACTAACTCGCGCTTGCCCAGCACAGGCTGTGATTACAAATACGAGGATCAGGGTTAGGAAGGTTTTTAACTTGATTGACACAAGCGCTGATTATCCCCCATTTGATTCCTCCTGAATTACAAGATTATTTGCCTAGTTGTTTTGTACCGTGAAGTACGTGTAGTGATATGCGATTCGTTCATCTTTCACCCCCAGCGAATCTTTGCCGTCCAGCACGCGGCCAGTGCTCGATTCCGCAGTCCAGGTCAGCGTGCGAATATTGTCCTCCTGCTGCGTGCCCGTGATGGTGAAGCGCGCGTTTGGCAGCGTCTGCCCGAATAGCTGGTTGTACCAGCTAAGGATCGGCGTCGAACCTTGCACCGTTCGCTGCGCGGTCACATGCACGCCGGTGGTTCCATATAAAGATGCCACCTTGACCGGATCGTTCGAGTTCATCGCCTCGATATAACGTACTGCAATATCGAGCGGCTTTTCTGGATGAGTGCTGCCCCAGGCGAAATTCTTGACCGGATTCCATAATTGCGATTCTTTCTGGCGTGCAAAATACCATTCCCAAAAATTTGCACCCGGAAGTTGTTGCTCTTTCACGGCTTGCAAGAACCAGGTCACCTGCTCTGGCGTCGCTCGCCAGCCATGCTCGCCATAAGCAGCGCCGGTGGGGAAGTATGGCCGTTGGACGCGCAACGTCTGGAACTCGTGCATCGATCGCACCAATTGTGCTCCAGGATTATTCGCGCCGACCCAATACACCTGCGGCATGTTCAGGTCGCTGTATTCAAGAAAAGTTTCCCACGGAAACGGTCGATGCAAGTTTGGGTAGCGAAAACTGCTGAGCGCGATCGGTGTGTTCGGCAATCCTGCGCGCAGCTCGCGCATATATTGGGCGGCAGGGATGTCCATCCCGGTTTCCTGGAACTCGATCTCCGCATTGACCACGAAGCCATCCAGGTTGAACTCGCGCACCCGTCGGATCGCCATGCGCGCTTCCACTGATGGATAGTGACCATAGATGTATTGCCAGCCCCAGGCTTGGATCCCGCGCGCCTTCAGCGCGGCGATCACAGCCGGCACCTGGTCGATGCCGTCTTGCGCATTGAACAGCTCGCGGCCGTACTCTACTTTGTACGTGTTGTAAGTTCCGCGCCCGTCAGCCACCTTGACCAGCACATGGGTTAAGCCAGCCTGGCGCGCGGCTTCAGCAATCGCCGTTGGGTCTCCGCCTTCGACGTTGTTGATTCGCCACAGATACATCCCCTTGCCTTGCAAGATTGGCATGCTTGTTTCCTATTTAGGGGGGATCGCTGGGATGGTTTTCATTTTCCACGACGTTGGGTAGTTGAGCTTGCCCTTCGTCGGATACCACAACAAAGTCACCCAGCCTTTGTTCGAACGTCCCCAGACATGCGTGCCGCGGGGGGCGTACTCATAGATCTCAAGATTTTTTGCCGGGTTTATTTTCGCAAGGACCTTGCTGTTTTCATCAGGAAATTCCCGCGCTTCAAGTTTGGTCGTCGAACTCATCGTTACTTGCAGCGGAAGAGAGGGAAATAGCTCGACTCGGTTCATTGGCACAAACAAAAAGCTGCGGCCGATGGCAAAGGTGTATACGTCAATTCCCTCAGCCGGATTGATTACCTCGCCTTGCTTTGTGATCACGGTGAACTTGTGCACGATCTCGGGGCGCAATTTGAAGTTGTATTTGTTTGCATCCGGCGGCCCATTTTTCAAGAGCAAGTTCTTGATTTGGCCAACACCCTTGTTGATGCTCGTGATCTCAACCACGTTGCCGCCAAATGAGAGGGTGTCGGCGTTGTCATTGCGGTTGAACCAGCCCGCCGGCGGCGACATGATGAATTTGAAGCTGCGATCGCTGTTGAGCGCGTCGATGTATTTGATCCATTCCTTGCTGAGTTTGAGGTCATCCTTGCCTGCGTGCGCAGTCACCCACAACGGCACGGTCTCAGGCGTAGAGGGCAGGCCGCCCCAGCCGGGCGTCACCGTCCGTGATTTGAACGACATCCATTGAAAATCGTGTAGAAGTCTTCCGTACCTGTTTGCCATACTCCCCCTTGTTGCAACTTTTGTGCCTATTTCCTTGAACTCTCGTCATTGCGAGCCCGCCACAGGCGGGCGTGGCAATCTGAATTTCTTCCTCCCTTCGTTTTCTCGACGTCCTTTATCCTTGCTCAGGCACCCCCTTTAGCCCCAGCTCGTCAGCATTCGCTTGCATCGCCGCCAGCACGTTTCCGGCATGCTCCCATAGTTCCATCCCAAACTCAGCGGTCGCCTCCTCCATCTCCTCCCGTTTCGCGCCCGCCGCAAAAGCCTTGTCCTTCCACTTGTTCTTGATCGACTTGACCTTTACATCCAGGATCGATTTTGACGGCCTCACCAACGTTACCGCCGTGATCAATCCCGTAATCTCATCGCAGGCATACAGCGCCTTCTGCATGCGCGTCTCCCGCAGTACGCCGGTGTGATTGGCGTGGCTCAGCACGGCGGCGATCACTTCTTCCGGGACGCCCCGTTCGCGCAATATCGGTGCGCCATCCTGAGGATGTCCTTCCAGGGTCGGGTGGATCTCCCAATCGAAGTCATGCAAGAGTCCTGCCAGTCCCCACATCTCAGCATCCTCGCCAAACATCTTGGCATAGTGGCGCATGGCTGTTTCAACTGCCAACATATGCCGCACCAGGCCCTCGTTCTTCACGTGCTCGCGCACAATTGCTAAAGCTTCTTCTCTACTTGTCATCTATTTTCTTTCTTCCAATTTTTTTGGAATGCGGCATTCTATCACCGCAATGTTGAAAAACCGCTTTTTGGGCGGCTTTGTCAAGCTATTCATCCCCCTGCGCTGCATCCTAATTGCTGAAGATTGGTCCGCCTAGATCGTGCGCTCCCGGATCTCCGCGCTCACATAGTCCAGCGTAGCGACCGTGATAGCGATCAACCAGACCGCGATGCCAACCAGCTCCCATTGATACAGGCGCTGCCACTGCAGCATGATGAAGCCGATACCACCGCCGCCTACGAAGCCGATGATGGTCGACATGCGCACGTTGATATCCCAGCGGTAGACAGTGAACGAGATCGCCGGCGGCAGGATCTGCGGGATGACCGCATACACAATTGTCTGCAATCTCGTTGCCCCAGTCGCATTCAGGGCTTCCAGCGGCCCCGGTTCGATGCTCTCGATTGCCTCCGAATAAAGCTTGGCAAGGGAGGCGACCGTATGCAGCGTCAGCGCTAGCATGCCGGCAAATGGGCCGAGGCCGACCCAAATCGCAAAGATGATCGCGTAGATCAGCGCTTCAACCGAGCGCAGGATATTAAGGATTGTGCGGGTCGTCGTGTAGATGATCGACCCGATCGGGATGCCGCGCCCGCCGCGATTGCGGAACGCGTACAGCAGCGTGAGTACTGCCAACAAAATGGCTCCTGCGTAAGCAAAATTCTGCTCGTTGATCGCGGCGATATCTGCACCTTGGACGATACTCATCACCCCGCGGCTGAATCCGCGTCCCAGGAAATAACCGGGCACGGCGATCATCGCCGCCAGCAAAATCGCGGAGATCGTGTCGTTGGCCGCACCGCCCAATCGCTCGAGCATCAGTGCAAACAGGCGACCTGCCAGTGTCAAACCCGCGTATCCCAAACCGATCACTAGAACGGCGCCGATTAAAAATATCTGGATCGGCGCATTTGCTAATCCGCCCAGCGCTTCTGCAGCGCGTCCGGCCAGCTCGCTCCCCAACCAGATCCCAGCCACAAGCCCTACGATGCCACCGACAATGCCATTCAACGGGCTCACTATCGGCGCCATCAGGTTGCGCGCCGCCAGGAAGGAGATCGGGAAGGCGAGGATCATGCCGAAGAACGTTGCCATGAGCCCCATCATGATCGTTTCGAGCATGCCCACCAGAGCTAGCTTCATGTCATCGCTAAAGCGCCAGCCGAAAACTTCAACATCCTCCTGTCGCACCACCAGCGTGTGGATCTGATCGCCAGAAGCCGTCGCTTCGGGAATCACGACGTCCGGGATATTCAATTGTGAAGTGAATTCACCGTTCTCGTTGATCAGGATTTCAGTCTCGCCCACACCTCGCGGTCTGAAGGCATTCCCGATCGGGTTCTTCCACAAAATATTCACCGTTTGCCCGGGCACGAACCCGCCGCCGGTAATTGTCAGCAATGTTCCCGGTTCAAACCCGCCGGTGATCGCCCTAACGCCTACTTCGCCACAAGTAGGCGTCGCGCTGATCCACGGCTCGCCGGCTTGCGGCTCGTTTGATGGCGGGCCAATCGCGCCGTCGGGGCAAGGCGCTTGGATAAGCTGGGTTTCCTCGACCACTTCCTGGTCGTAGGCAAACGCCGCCCGCCACGGCCAAAGAATGCGCGGCAGCAGGATCGAGATGTCTTGGTACTCGGTGATCGCTTTGGGCAGGTCGACGCGGGTGATGTTGTAGCCCAGGCTGAAGACCAGCAAGCAAACGAGCAAGATCGGTAACGCCAGGGAAGGCAAGTGCCCACCGAGGCCAGCGCCTCCAATGCGAGCTGCATCGGCAACGTTCCACAGCCATAAAGCCGCCAATGACCCAGCCGCAAACAACGCCGTTCCGCCAAACACGAAAGCTAATTGCTCAGCGCTCCCGGCCGTTGCGAGGATCTGGTTTCCGGCGACCACCAGGGCAAGAAAATAGAGGATGCCCATCCCGTAGGCGCTGAACGCCTCCAGGCTGGCATCGCGTAAGATGAATCGCGAGACCAGCGCGCGCAACGCGACCAAAAAGAGCAAAAGCAACCCGGTCGCAAAAACCAGTTTCGCAAAAATAACAAAACTTAGGGAAAAGTCTGGAAAGCGGGCTTTTTGAGATATGGTCCAAGCGCTCAATCCCCCGAGAACGACTACTGACGCAAATATTGCCGAGCCGCGCCCCCGCGCCCCCACCACGAACTGCCCCAGCCCCGGCACGAGCAACGACAAGATGCCGTGCAACAGTGATGGTCGTGGAGCTGCTATTCCTTTTGTCATCTATTCAACGCCGAGCCGCTGCGCTTCCTCGCCGTAGATTTCCTTGAAGCGCGAATCGCTGATCTCGGCAATATCTTTCTTTCCGCCCTCAAACACCAGCTTCCCGCTGCGCAAGCCGATCACCCGCGTGCTATAGCGCTGCACTAAATCCAGGAAGTGCAGGCTGCACAACACGGTGATGTTGTCTTCTTTGTTCAGCTTTTCCAAATATCCTAGGATCGAATGCGACAGTACTGGGTCCAAGCTCGCCACGGGCTCGTCGGCCAATATCATCTTGGGCTGCTGCATCAGCGCTCGCGCAATTCCCACTCGTTGCTGCTGCCCGCCGCTCAGTTCATCCGCTCGGTTGTTGGCTTTGTCGGCAATTCCCACCCGCTCCAGCGCCGCAACCGCCAACGCTCGGTCAGCGCGACTGAAGCGGTTGATCAGGCTCCAACTGGGCGGCGTATAACCCAGCCGCCCGGAAAGCACATTGACCATTACGCTCGATCGTTTCACCAGATTGAATTGCTGGAACACCATCCCTATCTCGCGGCGCACCATGCGCAGCTCGCTCTGATCGATATGGGTGATGTCGCGCCCGTTCCAAATGATCTTGCCTTCGCTGGGCTCCAGCAAGCGATTGATGCAGCGCAACAACGTCGATTTGCCAGAACCACTAAGGCCAATGATCCCCAGGAACTCACCTTCTTTAACTTCAAAGCTAACATCCCGTAAAGCAATCGTGCCGTCGGGATAAACCATTGAGAGATGTTCGACTTTGAGCATGGGCGACTACGAAGTGCATTATCGTTCAGACTTAAAAAAAAGAAAAGGGCGGCAACTGCCGCCCTTTTCGTCTTTGCTGTTTTTTCTAGTCTAGTTGCAGGTGTTGGAAACTCGGCCGTCGTCGCCTACGCACATGCCGGCCGCCTCAAGTTGCTGGCGGAAGCCGTCGTAGAACGCGTCGTCCGTTGCTTCCAAGCCACTCCAGCTATACACGGCAGCCAGGTCGGCCAAGCCTTCCTCACTGTCGTTCAGCGAAAGCAGCGCGGCGATCAGGGCTTCGGTCACGGCCGCATCCATATCCGGGTGGAAGCTGATCGTGTCGTTCGGGATCGGCGCAGATTCTGCGATAACCACGACCTGTTCCATTACATCCGGGAATTCTTCTTCCACGTTGGTGCGTGCATCCACGAAGGTGGAACCTGCGTCACAGTCGCCGTTGATCACCGCGATCACAACGCCGTCATGCCCGCCTGCGTCCACGATCTCCAACAGGTCAACTTCGGGGTCAATTCCCTCAGCTCGCATGGCAATGCTGGGGATGATCCAGCCTGAGGTTGATGTTGGGTCGGGGCGGCAGAAGGTGTGCCCAGCCAGGTCAGCGACGCTGGCGATGCCAGTGTCAGGTCGGGTGATCACCTGGCCTGCGTAGAATGCAGTTCCGAAGCGCAGCGAGACCAGACCGACATCCGCGCAACCGCGTTCGTGCGCAACAATGTAGTTGAAGGTGTTCAGCGCACCCATGTGGGCTTCGCCGTTGCACATGGCTTCTACCGCTGCAGTGAAGTCGGTCGAGACGATCGGCTCTACGAACAGCCCGCTCGAAGCTTCGATGGCGGCGGTGATGTCCTCAGCTCCAGCCAAAACGGCTTCTGCGTCCTGCGAAGGAACCAAGACCCAAATGATCGGGTCTTCAGCCGTGCCAAGGGTTGATGGCTCAGCAGTTGGCTCCGGCACCGCGGTGGGGTGCGGCGTATTCGGTACTACGGTCGGCACGTTGGCTCCCGCGCCGCCGCAGGCTGCCAGCAGCAACGAAGTTGCTGCTACCACGGCCAGCAATGAAAAAAAGCGATTCTTCATGTGTCTTTCTCCTTGGAAAAATGGGTTGGGGTCTTCATGAGCCGTCGGCTCGGATGAAGTGTACTGTGGAACGGGCAGGTCTCACCTTAAAAAATCACGATATGCGGGGTTTAACAAAATCTTTACGACCTTTTTAACTTTAACGCCGCCACGATAGAATCATTACAGATGTCCAGATTAACGTATCCAACGCTTGAACAATTTCTAAAGGAACTGCCGGATCTTGGCGCTCGCCGCCAAGATTCCATGAGCTCTGCGGACTTCACCTTTGAGCACGTGCAGGTATTGATGAGCGCTCTGGGCGAGCCGCAGCAAGAATACCCGTGCATTCATATCGCCGGCACCAATGGCAAGGGAAGCGTCACCGCCTTTTGCGCCGCGGCCCTGCAAGCCCAGGGCTACAAGGTGGGGTGCTTCACGTCGCCGCATGTTCATAGCGCGCTGGATGGGATTTCGATAAACGGCGAAGTTGTCGCCCAAGACGAGCTGGCCAAGACATTTGAGCTCATTCGCCCCCATCTGGATCCTTCGCTCGTGTGGACCTATTTCGAGATCGTCACCGCGCTGGCATTTACTCACTTCGCCCGCGTCGGTGTGGATGCGGCGGTCATCGAGGTCGGTCTTGGCGGCCGGCTGGATGCCACCAACGTGCTGACCCCAGTCGTCTCGGTCATCACCCCCATCGATTTCGATCACACCTCGATCTTGGGCAACACCCTCGCCGCCATCGCCACCGAGAAAGTGGGCATTATTAAGCAGCAGGTTCCCGTGGTATTGGGGCAACAACCCGCTGAAGCGCGCGAGGCGATTGTGAAGATCGCCGTCGAGAAGCGGTCGCCAATCACTGAGGTTGGGGCTGATATTTTGTTTTCGCGCGGAGCGTTTGATCAAGCGGGTCAGCAGGTTGGCATTTGGCGCAAGGAGCGCCCGGAGCAAGCGAACCACTTGCGAATTGGCCTGCACGGCGCACATCAGGTCGCCAATGCGGCCACCGCATTCGCCGCCCTGCAGGTCGCCAGCGATCGTGGCTTGCAAACCACCTTGGCTTCCATCGAAAAAGGCTTCGCCGCCGCCCGCTGGCCGGGCCGCTTTGAAATCATCCAGGCCGATCCGGCGATCATCCTCGACGCAGCCCATAGCCCGGCCGCAGCCCATGCCCTGCGTGCCGCACTCGATGACTATTTCCCCGATCGCGAAATCGTTGCCGTCCTCGGAATTTCCGGCGATAAAGATCTTGCTGGTTTGCTTGAGCCTTTACACCCCCGCCTGGGCCAGATCATTGCCACCCAATCTGTTCACCCGCGTGCCATGCCGGCTAGTGAGCTTGCAGAGCAGCTAACTAACCCTGGCTTCTCAGCCCAAGCTGAATCCGATCCGGCCAAAGCCGTTTCGTTAGCACGATCGCTCGCCCCTTCAGATTCTGTTGTGCTTTGTTTTGGCTCCGTCTTCCTGATCGAGCAAATCCGCGAAACGCTGCTTCCTTAGGCCGCTTTACTCAATTCTGACGTGCAGTTGGGGCAGCGAGTTGCCTTTATGTTAATTGTTGTGAAGCAATAGGGGCAATCCTTTACTTCTGCCGGCTTATCTGGAGTCGGCTTTTTCATGTTCTGCACCGCCCGCACCAACAGAAAGACCACAATTGCAATGACCAGGAAATCAATCAACGCTTGGATAAACAGCCCATACGTTACCTGGGCACTTCCGACAGTCATCGCCAGCACGCTAAAGTCGACTCCGCCCATTACGAGACCTATCAACGGCATGATGATCGAATTAACCAGCTCACTGACGATCTTGCCGAACGCCGCACCAATAATGACAGCGACAGCCAAATTCATCACATTTCCCTTTGCGATAAATTTCTTGAAATCTGCGATCATTTGATCCTCTTTGGTTAGTGTTGTTTGGTTCTCAGGCCAGTATACAACTAACATTGGGACAGGCTTTCGTGCGTATAATGGCGACCATGACCTTAAAAGTCTCGTTTCTTATTGTCTTCGCATCCATCCTCACTTCCTGCAACATGCCGGGTGCGTCGGAAGCCACCCAAACCAGCATTCTTCCCAGCCCCACGAACACGTCCGAAGCTGCCCCCGCCACAGAGGTTCCAAGCGAAGTCCCGCCAACCGCTGAGCCCGGCGACGGCGCTGAGTTAGAAGCAATTCTTATTCTCTCTCCAGGGCTAGGCTCAGTCGTAAGCTCGCCCGTCACAGTTTCCGGCCAATCGCGCCCGACCTTTGAGCAGCATCTGGTCGTCGCTGTCCACGATGAATCCGGTGCAGTCTTAGCCCTGCAGCCGACGATCATCGCCTCTGAAGCCGGGACGCCTGGGCCTTACACCATGGATCTCAGCTTTACTGTCGCCAGCGAACAACCCGGTCGCATTTCCGTCTACGAAACCAGCGCCCGCGATGGCGGCATTATTCATCTCACCAGCGTTGAACTTACGTTGAGCCCCAGCTCTTCTAGCGTCGTCAGCAATGTGATTTCTTTGGAGAACATCTCCATCGGGTTTCCGCCGGCAAATGTTGAATTAGGAGGGGGATTTGTTGAAGTGACTGGTTTCTCGGAATATTATTTTGAATCGACGCTCGGTCTCATGCTCTGTGGCGCTGGCGGAGTTGGTGAAGCCCACGACCTTTGTGGCACCGTCGACAATGTGATTACCAGCACCTTTGCCATGATCGACGTTCCCGAATTGGGCGTGCCCGGGCCATTTTCCGGCGAGCTCACCTGGTCTGTTTCAGAACCCACGCCCGCGCGCATTGTGGTCTATGCCGAATCTCCTCGCGATGGCGGTTTGCTTCACGTCAATAGCATTCCGGTTTTATTGGTTCCCTAGCAGGAGGAGTAATGGCAGCACAGAATAATCAAGTAATTGTCATCACCGGCGCCTCGTCCGGTATCGGTGAGGCGACCGCCAAGATCTTCGGCGAAGCCGGCTATCGAGTCGTGCTCGCCGCTCGCCGCCTTGATCGTCTGGAGGCGTTGAAAGCCGAGATAGAAGGCAAAGGCGGCACCGCTCTCGCCGTCGAAACCGACGTGAGCGCCCCTGGCCCGTTGCAAGCTCTCGTGGATCGCACTCTCAAAGAATATGGCCAGGTCGATATTTTGTTCAACAATGCGGGCTTCGGCCGCACCAAGTGGCTCGAAGAAATGGATCCCGAAAAAGACATCGCCGCCCAGATCCAGGTCAACCTTACCGGGGTCATTCAAGCCACCCGCGCCGTGCTTCCGCACATGATCGAGCGCAAATCCGGCCACATCATTAACATGATCTCGCTGGGTGGCTTTGTCGCTACGCCCACATACACCGTCTACGCCGCCACAAAGTTCGGTGTGCGCGGCTTTAGCGATGCGCTGCGTCGCGAAGTCGGCGTCTGGAACATCAAGGTATCCTGCATTTACCCCGGCGGCGTCTCCACCGAATTCGGTTCGCACACCGAGGCCAAGCGCAAAACCGGCATCAGTACCCCGAAGGCTTTACTGCAAACCCCCGAAGGCGTTGGCCGTGCAGTCTTGGATGCAGCCCGTCACCCGGTGCGGGCCCGCATCCTGCCCGGCATCTCGCGTGCCGGTGTGCTTTTCGCCGCCGCCTTCCCGTGGGCGATGGATTGGTTGAGCGAGAATAACTTCACCAAGCCCGAACGCGGGCTCAAGTAAACAAAAAAGCCGCTCAATCGAGCGGCTTTTTATTCTGCAATTTCGCTATTCAGGGTTTACGGTTTCCGGTGAAGCCTGGGCGTTTGCAGCCCGCTTCTCTTCTTGCTGGGTCATGATGGCGCGGATGCCGTTGCGCACCTGGTTCAGCACGCGCTCGAGTTCGACTTCCAAGTTGGTCAAAATATCGATGACGTAGTCGTCGGCTTCTTGGCGGGTGGCTTCGGCGTCGAGCTTGGCTTGGACAAGGATCTCATTTGCCCGTGACTCAGCCGCGGCGACAACAGAATCCCGCTCGACCAGTCCTTCGCTCTTCTCGCGCGCCAACTGCAGCGTGCGCTTCGCCTCTTCCTGCGCTTGCGCCATGGTGCGATCGCGCTCGGCCACCAGCTTCTGCGCCTTCTTGACCTCATCCGGGATAGCGACCCGCATCTGGTCGATCAGGTCAAGCATTTTGTCCTCATCCACGATCACGTTATTGGTGAGCGGGATGGGACGGCTCTGGTTGAAGAGTTCTTCTAGGCGGTCGACGAGTTGAAGGATGTCCATAAAGTTAATTGCCTTCTAATAAGCGCATGAATTTCATGCGCTTATTTGAGAGGCTGGTGCAAGAATTAGACCAAAGCTTATACGCAAAAAGCCCCTGCGTCAACCGAAGAAGCAGTTCAGTCTCGAAGAGGGCTGGCAACGTAGCCAGCCTCGCCATTGGTCTTCATCTCCGCAAAGCGGGCGGCGAGCGCCTTTTTCACGTTGGCTGGCACCATGCCGCCAACATCGCCGCCGAGCGAGGCAACCTCGCGCACGGTCGTCGACGATAGGAAGCTGTGCTCTTTGCTTGTGATGAGGGAAACGGTCTCGATGTCGGGAGCCAGCTGGCGGTTGGCCAGCGCCATACGGAATTCGTATTCAAAATCAGAGAGTACGCGAAGCCCGCGCACGATAACCTGGGCTTTGATCTCGTGGCAATAGTCGACAGTCAGCCCGTGATACGTGGTGACCTTGATCTTGGGTTCCTTCTTGAAGGTCTCTTTGACCAGCTCGAACCGTGTCTCTGTCGAGAGCAGCAGCGATTTCTGCGGCATCTCATACACCGCCACGACGATCTCATCGAACAGCTTGACTGCGCGCTCGGCGATATCGATGTGGCCGTTGTGGATCGGGTCGAAGGTTGCGGGGAATAAGGCTCGGATCATTAGCTGATATCTCCCTTGCCACCGCGTCCATGGTGCAGGATCGCGGCGGCTAGTGCTCGGTGTTCGGGTTGGTTAAGGTCCGGGTCGCCGGCCAACAGGTCTTCTGCATGGCGGCGAGCTTTGTCGATCAGGCGTGCGTCGGTGAGCGACGCTAGGCGGAAGTCATTGAAGCCGGCCTGCGCGCTGCCCAGGAATTGCCCCGGCCCGCGCTGCTGGAGGTCTTTCTCGGCCAGCAGGAATCCATCGTTGCTTTCCACCAGCGCCTTCAAGCGTTCGTTTTCGGCTGCATCGTCATTCTGAGGCACAAGTATGCAATAAGATTGGGCAGTCCCGCGCCCCACACGACCCCGCAATTGGTGCAGCTGCGCCAGCCCAAACCGGTTAGCGCCCTCGATCAGCATCACGCTGGCGTTGGGCACGTCCACGCCCACCTCGATCACCGTGGTCGATACCAGCACTTGGGTCTTGCCATCCCGGAAGCGGGCCATGCTCTTGTCTTTTTCTTCGGCGCTCATGCGCCCATGCAATAACCCGACTCTAAGTTCAGGGAAGACATCTTTTTGCAAGCGCTTGTGCTCGGCGACGGCCGCTTTTACCTCTTCTGCATCGCCTTGCTCGATCAGCGGATAAATAATGAACGCCTGACGGCCGGCTTCGGTTTCTTTGCGAATGAAATTGTAGGCTCGCTCGCGTTCGTGGGGCAGCAGGATATACGTGCTGATCTCCTGGCGTCCCGGTGGCAGTTCGCCAATCACGCTGAGATCCAGATCGCCGTAGAGAGTCAGGGCCAGTGAGCGCGGGATCGGGGTGGCGGTCATCACAAGCAAATGCGGGTTGGTGCCCTTGGCGCGCAGAGCGCCGCGTTGGCCTACCCCGAAGCGATGCTGCTCGTCGATGACGATGAGTTCCAATTCCGAGAAGATGACCGGGTCTTCGATCAGCGCGTGCGTGCCGACGACGACCTTGATGCTGCCGTCAGCCAAACCTACGCGGATATCTTCTTTGTCTTCGCTTGAAGTGGAGCCCACGAGCAACCGAATTTCGCTCGGCGCAATCGCGCCGCTGGTCGTCAGTAGTTTGGATAAATTCATGTAGTGCTGCTCGGCCAGAATGGCGGTGGGTGCCATCAGCGCAGATTGCGCGCCGTCCTTTGCTACAAGCGCCATACATAGCGCCGCGACAACGGTCTTGCCCGAACCCACATCACCTTGCAGCAATCGATTCATGAGCCGTCCCGAATCCACATCTTTGAAAAGATCAGCCAGCGATTGCGATTGTGCATTGGTCAATGAAAATGGCAGCTTGGCTAACTGCGCATCCAGCCAGCCAGCGGGAGCCGCAAAGCGGCGGCCGGGCTGTCCCTGCCAAATTCTTTTTTGCTGCAGGACAGCGAGCTGCATAATGAATATTTCTTCGAATGCCAGCCGCACACGGGCCGCGGCTAACTGTTCTTGCGAATCCGGGAAGTGCGCTTGCAGCAGCGTTTCCGATAGCGGCAGCACATCCGCGGCCGCAATCAGCTTCGCTGGCAGAGGATCGGGCACCCGCGGCGCCCAGTGGCTGACGACCTTGTTCATCAAGGTGCGCAGCCAGCGCTGGCGCAGTTTTGCGGTCAGCGGATAGACCGGCACGATGCGGTTGGTGTGCAGTTGCTCCTGGTCCAGCGGCTCCCATTCTGGGTTGCCGATGGTGAAGCGTCCCAGATATTGATCGACTTTGCCAGATGCCACTACCTGCTCGCCTTCGCTGAAATTCTTCGCGATCCACGGTTGATTGAACCAGAACAAACGCAGCGCGGCGGTACCGTCATTGATGATCACTTCGGTATGGCCCTTGCGGCCGGGCTTGCTGTGCACGCTTTTCACTTCTCCGATCACTGTGACTTCCTGGCCGAATTTCAATTGGCGGATCGGGATCAGCTGGCTATAATCGTCATAGCGGCGCGGGAAGTGGTAGAGCATGTCGCCCAGGGTAAGGATGCCCAGATTTTCGAGAAGCGCCGCGTTGGCAGGGCCGACGCCTTTGAGCACCGTCGTCGGCGCGCTCAGCGCGGCTGGTGCGCCCTCGATCTTCGGGCGGTCCATCGGCTTTGCTTTCCTAGGGGCTGGTTTGGGCGTTAGGGTTTTGCTTGGTGCAGTTTTAGGAGTCTTGCGAGGGGCGGGTTGGTCTCTCTCAGATACCGGGCGTTCTTTGACGCTTATGAACTGAGTTCGTTCGGCCCGGTCGCTTGGCCTGTTTTTTTTACCATTTTCGATCGGCTCTTCGCCGGTTTCTCTCTTGACGCGCAGCCACACATTTTTTAGCGCTTCAGCGCGATATTCCGGTTCAAGCTCTTCGTAATTGCGGAGTTGAGTGACGACCGCATTGATCAGCGGTTCGTTGACGTCTTCGGCACGGGCTTCGGCTTCCCAGCCGCGCAGCATCTTTTCCATGCCCCCCATCACCGCACCATTGTCGTATTGGCGCTCGGCTTCCAAGCGAAAAAATTTCCTCAGCTTGGTGAGTGAGGGCTGCATTTATCCATTTTATCAGTGCCACCTGCGAAACCTACCGAGGGCTTATTCGTATATTTTGCAGGAAGGAGTTTCAACTATGACCACAGATTCAAACGATCACGAACGTCGGTGGAAAAGGGGTTATCGAAGCGGCGCGTCTGGAGCTGTCTACGGGATGGGTTTGCTAGGCGCCTGGTTTTATTACCTGAGCACCGCCACCTCTTTCATGGCAGGCGCCCTAGGGATTATCAAAGGCATCTTCTGGCCTGCCGTTTTCGTTTTTGAGGTGTTTAATTTCCTGAGTTTGTAGCTTTGCTTTAGCCAATTACTAGTTCGGTGCTGATTGGTACGGGCGAACGAAGCTCATCAATAACGGGGCAATGCACCTCGGCCCAGGCGACCAGGCTTTTTATCGCCTCGTCCGTTTCCCCTTTGCCAGCAAGGTTGATCCGAACATTCATGCTAAGCGGGCGCGCCGGAACGCTTTCATCAATACCCAAGATGCCGCGGTCATCCGACTCGCTATCGACCACGACCTCGAGTTTCTCCAGTTGGACATCTGTTTGCGCGGCGCGCATGGCGATCAATGAGCCCATGCAAGAAGCCAGAGCCGCCCGCATCAGCCAGCCCGGACCCGGGTTGACGCCTTCGCCACCCACACCGCTCGGCATGTCGCTGACGATGCTGCGGCCGTCGGGATCGGTGATGCGAAATCGCAGCCCTCGCTCAAGCGTTGCCGTGGCTAGGCTATCCGTGTAGCGTGCTTCGGCTGGATGCTTGCGAAGATAGTCGGTGGCGTTCTCAATTGATTTCTTTATTTGATCTGCCATAATCCCTCCGACGAAATTATTTTTCTATCGCGAATATGCCCAGGCTGTGCGGCCCGATCAGGCTGGCGAGCGGGGCGTTGATGATCTGCTCGCTGATCGGCGTGGTGCGGTGATCTTCGAGCAGGCGCTCGCGCAGGGCGCGGGTCTCGGCGTCGAAAGCCGGCGCCCCTTGCAATAGAGCGATGTGTTCAAGATCGGCGAACTCAGTCAAAAATTCGTGCAGGATATCGACTAAATGGCGCGGATTGCGCGCTTTTTGGGTTGGCACCAGCTCGCCGTTATCCAGCGTAAAAACTTGCAGCACGCCTAAAAATTCTCCAACTTGAGCTTGCGACGGATTGACGTAACCGTTGCGATGCAAATAGCTGAGGCCTGGGATGCACAGCATGCCATACACCTTGGGCAGCAGGCTGCGGGTGAAAAGGTCCAGATCGGCCAGCGACATACCGTCTTCAGCCGC
Organism: Anaerolineales bacterium; assembly: GCA_025450445.1. Classification (GTDB taxonomy): domain Bacteria; phylum Chloroflexota; class Anaerolineae; order Anaerolineales; family UBA11579; genus JAMCZK01. The sequence goes on from JANWHN010000086.1 coordinate 80,310, forward strand.
GGCGGCGGCGGTTTGCACGATCAGGCCGAGGCCCAACGAAATGTTATTGCTGTCCACCACCCGCACCGGCACGGTGCCGTGCAGCTTGGTCGCCGCGATCTGTGCATTGTTGCCGGTATCGCCAAATTCCGCCGAGCGCATGATCGCCAGCACGCCATCGTGTTTCGTTCCCAGCTGTCGAAAAAATGCTTCAAGATCTGTTGCGCTGGGGGCAACAAGCTGGGGAGCCGGGCCATCTTTGAGCGATTCGGGAAAGTCAGCGGCTTTGAGCCGATCTGTTTTTCCGGGATCCGGCTGCCAGCTTGGCGGCAGGATGTTGACCTGATCGCGCCCTTTGAAGACAGGATTTGGGAATAGCGCAGTGCTATCGGTGACGATGCAAACAGGCGACATCGGGATATTCGATCGCCAGGATGAAATGTTAGTGCGACTGCCCGCCCTCGTGGACTTCCAGCTCCTGACGTGGGTACGCCTTGCGGACGGCGTCGACAATGACGTTGGCCTGATCGACAGTGAGATCTTCACCATAGAAGAACGTGGCGATCTCATATTTGTCAAAGCCGATCTTCCCGAGCAATTTCAGTGTCGCCTTGGCTACATCATTCTCGGCAACTACCAGCCTGCCATTGTGCAGCCCAATGATCTGGCCTTCTTTGACTTTTACACCGTCAAGCTCAACATTGCGGACCGAGGTTGTGATCTCGCCGGATTGAACGCCCGACATTGCCTTTTGCATCTCGGCGGCAACTGGCTCTACCTCGCCGGTAGGGGTGAGCTTTAGCAAGGCTGCGATGCCTTCTGGCACGTTCTTGCTGGGTACAACGACGACCTTCTTTGGACTCAGCTCAACCGCCGAATTGGCGGCCATGACAATATTTTTGTTGTTGGGCAGGATGATGACTTTGTCGGTTGGCAGATTTTCGAACGAAGCCAAAATATCGGCGGTGCTGGGGTTCTTTGTCTGGCCGCCTTCCACCAGCGCCGCCACGCCCAGCTCGGCGAAGTGGCGTGCCAGCCCGGGTCCGGGCGCAACGGCCACAACGGCGATCTCGCCAGCTTTGACATTCGCCAGCTTGAGTGTGTGCGCCTTCTGGCTGATCTCGTCCATTTGCGCCATCAGATTTTCGATTGCGACGTTGGTTACTTTGCCTAGTGTCATCGTGTAATCGATCGGCTCGTAGCGTTTATCTGTGGGCACGTGGATGTGCATTCGGTACATCCCATCGCCTTCGCCAACCTGGATCGAAGTGCCCATCTTTTCGAGATCGGCGTAGAAAGTTTCGAGATTGAGTTCTGTGTGCGGGACGAAGTCGACTACGACTTCGTAGTCCTGTCCCTCTTCAACTTGTTCGAGCGAATTGTCCAGCTTAAGTGCGGCCAATGGTTGCACAGTGCTTTCGGCGGTGTGCAGCTGTGCGCCTTGCACCCAGCGCACCATGCCTTCCATCAGGAAATAAAGTCCCTTGCCACCAGAATCGACCACACCGGCTTCTTTAAGGATCGGCAGCAGCTCTGGTGTGCGCTTTACTGAGGCATCCGCGCCTTCGAGCACGCGCTGGAGCAATGTGGCCGGGTCGGCGCCTTCTTTGGCGGCCAGCTCGGCCGCGGCGGCCATGTCTTTGGCGACCGTGAGGATAGTGCCTTCGACCGGGCGCACGACGCCTTTGTAGGCTGTGTCGCGCGCTTCGGCAAAAGCCTTAGCCAGATCGGCGGAGCTCATCACGTCCTTGCCGTTGATCGAGCGGGCGAAGCCGCGCCACAACTGCGAAAGGATGACGCCCGAATTGCCTCGGGCCCCAAGCAGCGCGCCCTGCGCCAGCGCTTCGAGCACCTTGCCGGCTTGCTGCTCGCTGCCTAAATTCTTGATCTCGTCCATGGCGCGCTTCATGGTCAGCACCATGTTGGTGCCAGTGTCGCCATCCGGGACCGGAAAGACGTTGAGCGAATTGACGGTCTGCTTATTGGTCTCCAACCAGGTCATACCTGCATGCGCCAGGCGTCTGACGGCCTGTCCATCGATCGGGTAAGACATCAGAATGACCTGGCGTTTTTCTCTAGGTGCGGCTTCAGTAGGCATCTAATTCCGTCCTGGATTGCTGAGATTGCGGCGATGCCGCTATTCACGCGGGCTGATCCTTAAGCCCTGCACGTGAACATTTACTTCCTGGATAGGAAGCCCAAGCGCCTTCTCGACTTGAAAGCGGACAGTCTTGGCGACGCTGGCTGCAACGGTCTTAATGTTGGTTCCGTATTCTACGATGATGTAAAGGTCAACGTTAATTGAGCCATCAACGTAATTGACCTCGATCCCGTGGGTTGGATCCTTCACGATGAAGTTCGAGATCCCGTTGAACAAGTTCTTGGAGGCCAGGCCGACGACGCCGTAGGATTGGATCGCAGCTTGATAGGCGATCGACGCAATGGCACGGGGAGAGACTTGAACGGACCCGTGAACGAGCTTTTCTTCTTTAGCCATTGAGTTAATGTTTCTGAGCTTCGAGGGAGGAACTACGCAGCGTCTGAATGCCACTGGCGATGCCGTCCGGATGCTTAAAGATGGCGCTGGCTGCAACGAATACATCGCCGCCGGCTTCGAGGGCAAGCGGCAGCGTCTCGGCGTCGATGCCGCCGTCGAGCTGGATGTGCGCGTCAGAGGCGGCGCGCAGCTTGCTCACCTTGGGCAGGACGGAAGAAATAAAATCCTGGCCTGAATAGCCAGGATTGACGCTCATGACCAGGAATATGTCGGCCAAGCCGACGAGGGAAAGAACTTTGTCGGCGGGCGTGTTGGGATTGATTGCCACGCCAGCCTTGCAGCCCAGCTCATGGATCCGCTGCAGGCTCTGCTGAATATTGGGGCTGGCCTCAACGTGAACGTGAATGTGATCGGCGCCGGCATCGGCGAAAGATTGCAGCATTTTGTCCGGCTCATTGACCATCAGGTGCACATCGAGCGGCAGGTCGGTGATGCGCCGGCAGGTCTCAGTGACCATCTGGCCCATGGTGATGGGCGGCACGAAGTGCCCGTCCATCACGTCGATATGGATCCAGTCGGCGCCGTTCTGCTCGGCTTCGCCGATCTGTTCCGCTAAACGTGAGAAATCTGCGCTGAGGATGGATGGGGCGATGAGCAACGGCCGTTGAGCCATTGGCGGATTATAACTGAGGGGCGCGGCTCAGATTAAGATGCTTTTTTGTGCGAAAAACCAGAAAACGGGCGGATTTGCGCCCGTTTTTTTCTTATTTGGTGGTTAAAAAAGCCAATTCGTTATCCCAGTTGTCCATGTTGGGTTCAGCCTTCAGATCGCTGTGATACCACTCCACGCGGGCGGTCCAGACTTGCTCGCCGTTCGCGTTGGTCGAGGTATCCCAGGTTACATTGTTCTTCTTGGCCCATTCGAGCAATTGGCGCGTGGCCTCTTCGAGTTCGCGCGGGTTGCCATGATGGTTCATCACCGCGTATTTGCCAGCGGGCAGCGTGCCCCCTTTTATATGACCCTCTCCAGCGAGGGTCTTGGCAACCGGGACGCCGACTTCGATCTGCAGGCTGGCCGGCATGTTGATGGTGATGTAGCGCCAGAAACCCAGGCCTACCAGCTCGATCCCGTTTTTGGTCATCCACTGAAAGATCGCTTCCGACAACGGCGGCAGGTCGGTGCTCAATTGCTGAACGCTGACCGTCTTGGTGATGCCTACGTAAGGTTGCGCGGGTCGCTGCTCTAATTTGGGTTCAGAAAATGACACAGGCTTCTCCTTGAAGAATTTTCAAGAATTATAGGGTCTGCCCCTTGAGGAGAGTCAAGCCTTATTGAAAAGCTGGGTTGAAAACCAAATAGACCCACATCCAGAACGGCACCAAACCGCCAACCATCAGCAGCGCCAGCAATCCCAAGCCGACTGCGAGCCAGTCGGTTTCCACGCCGTTCGCATCCGGTTGAACGAAGATCTGCTTGAGCCGGCTTATGGTGGATGGCTTGCCATTTGCTTTGGCCGGGCCGGGCGTATAGCCTTCGGCCATGTCTTCCGGCGCGGCGAAGGTGAGCAGCACGCGGCCGAGCTGGTCGGCGGTGCGATAGCGGGCGGACGGTTCCTTCGACAGCACCTTGAGCATGATCTCGTTCAGGTCATCCGGGATCTCAGAATTTAGCTCGCGGGGCGGGCGTGGGGTTTCGTAGCGGTGCTGCTGCCCAAGCTCGCTGGCGCTCTTGGAGGTGAACGGCAGCATGCCGGTGAACATCTGGTACATGATCACGCCCATGCCGTACACGTCGGATGCGGGCGACGGCGCATTGCCGGCGGCCTGCTCCGGCGAGAAATATTGTGGAGAACCCCAGACGACGTCCTGCTCTTCGCTGGGATGGATGGAAGCCAGGGCGCGGGCGATGCCGAAATCGGTGACCTTTAGACGCTTATCCGGAGTGACGAGAAAATTATGGGGCTTGATATCGCAATGGACGAGGCCGGCGCGGTGGGCGTAGCCGAGACCCTTGCAAGCTTGCACGATCAGCGGGATGCCTTCTTCTAGCGAATAGCGCCCTTTTTTCTTGATCAGCGAATTGAGATCGGTGCCGGGGACGTATTCCATGACGATGAAGAGATGGTCCTCGTCGTAGCCGAAATCGTGCACGGTGACGATGTTGGTGTGCGAGAGGTTGGCGGCCGCCTTGGCTTCCTGGCGGAAGCGCTCTCGGAAAGCCGGGTCGCGCGAGTAATCCTCGCGCAGGACCTTGATGGCCACATCGCGCTCGAGCATCAGGTCGCGGCCGCGATACACGGTGGCCATGCCACCTTTCTCGACAAAGCCTTCGAGCTGGTAGCGCTTGTTGAGCAGCAGTTTTTCGCCGGGTTGGGATTGAGACATCTGGGCGATTTTACCTTTTAGCGGAATAACCGCTATAGTTTTCTGCACATGGCTGGCAACGCAAGGTATGCTTTAGCAAAATGAAACGATTCGTTCGAGAAACCTTCACCCGCGAAAATCTGCGCCGCTTTGCTACCCGCGATGTCATCATCGGGTCGGCAGTGCTGAGCGTGCTGCTGATTGCCGGGAGCGCATATGGGCTGTACTACTATCTGCCGGCGGCCAGCCCGCCGGATCTAGCGGCTGCGCTGACCCGGATCCCGGGCCCGACGAACACACCGCGTCCTCCAACAGGCACGCCACTGCCAACGTCCACCGCAACTGCGGAATTCGTGGCGCCGGAGAGCGGCGAGATCGGTGTGGGAAGCTACGTGCAGATCGTGGGCACCGAAGACACAGGCCTGAACATTCGCAATGCGCCGGGGCTAAACAGTAACATCCAATTCTTGGGCTACGATGCCGAGGTGTTCGAGGTTCGCGATGGACCGCAAGAGGTGGAGGGCTTCTCCTGGTGGTACCTGGTGACGCCGGTGGACGAAAGCCGGGCGGGGTGGGCGGCGGCGAATTATTTGGCGTTGGTTGCAAGTAACTAAGAAAGTCAATTAGCCTATTAGTCTATTAGTCTATTAGTCAGTTAGTCTAGTCGGTTATTCTTTAACGAAATAACCTCGGTGACTAAGTGACTAGCGGACTAGAAGACAATAGCCTCAGGAGCGTCAATGTCAGAAATTATCCCCAAGAGCATTACCGCGAACCGCAAGCAGGCGCGGCTTTTTATTGAGTGGAGTGACGGCGAGAACTGCGCCTACCCGTTCGACCTGCTGCGCAACGCCTGCCCGTGCGCCCAGTGCCGCGGCGGCCATGAGAACATGAAGCCGGAGCCCGACCCGAATATGTTCATCATTCCGCTGATGAGCACGACTGCTTCGCAGCTAAAGGGGCTTGAGGCCGTTGGGAATTACGCGGTCAACATTGAGTGGGAAGACGGGCACAAATACGGTATCTACAACTGGCACTATCTGCGAGCATTGTGCGCTGAGATGAAGGAAAGAAGCACGGCTCCAGGTGCTTTGTAAAAAAAGCGTTCTCTATTGCGCCGGAGCTAATTTTGCTCTTCGATCCTCTGTGAGCTTCGTTCCCCAAATGATGTCGCCAACTTTTTCAATTGGAATAGCCAAACTTATGCCAAAGTGAGTAAATTTCTTTTCAATCAGCTCGTCTTCAGAATAGTACCCAGCCATAACTCCAACTAAAAAATATTTTTCAACCCCCTCAAAGGGTTTCATCGCGAAGATTGGCGCGCCACTCATCCCTGGATATGCTTGGCATTCAACTAGGAAATAATCTGATGTACCAAGGGCCATTTCCACCCCTGGCAATTTTTCTTGCGTGATTAAAGGGACCTTGCCGAATCTTACTAGCGGATTATTCTTGTTGTGGCCAGAGTAGTGTTGGAACAACCCTATGTAAGTCAGGTCGTCGCCAACCTGCATATCTCGTTTGAAATGTTGTTTCATTCCTTCCCGACCATAGATTAGGTCTGAGCCTAGAGTCAGAACTTTGTTTGGTCGCGTGCCTTCAATCAGCTTTACGGGAAGGACAGCAAGATCCACGAAATCTATGCCCTGATAACCATCGTCCTCATGGTAAATCCATTTGTTATAGAGCGGAATATGTTCCACATTCTCTTCTTCTTGAAGATTAAGTCGGGCATAGATTTGCACTTTTTGTTTTAGGGCTTCTTGAATTACATGACGGCAGGTGACGTAGTACATAAATAATTTCCCCCCGTCACGGTGATTTAATAGAAACGCTGTCCCTATTTGCTTATACGAACCACTCTCTTTGACCTCTAAAAAAAACTACCGCATCAAGTAATTCTAAGGGTATATCCACTGACTTATTCTATTTTTTTGACTTGGCAGCTGGTTTGGCTGCTTTTTCTTCAGGTTTTTTCAAATCCACGAAGCGATAGCCGACACCGCGCTCGGTAAGAATATATTTCGGGTTGGCCGGATCGGTTTCTAATTTTTCTCGCAGGTAATTTACGTATAAGCGCACATAGTGGGGCTCGTCGCGGTATTCGTAGCCCCAGACCTTGGCTAGGATCTGATCGTGGGTGACCACCCAGCCGGCATTCTGCACCAGGTGATAGAGCAGACGATATTCGGTGGGGCGCAGCTTCACCAGCTTGCCCTCGACCCAGACCTGGCGGCGGTCGAAATCGATCTTGAGGCGGTCATCGACCTCGATGATGCCTTCGCTCTCGCGCTGGCCCTCGGTGCGGCGCAGCACGGCCCGCACGCGGCTCACCAGTTCACGCGGGCTGAAGGGCTTGGTGACGTAGTCATCGGCGCCCAGCTCGAGGCCGCGCACGCGGTCATCCTCCTCGGTCTTGGCGGTGAGCATGATCACGGGCACATCGTGGTTCTCGCGCACCATGCGGAGGACCTCGAAGCCGTCGAGGTCAGGCAACATAACATCGAGAATGATCAGGTCAGGCAGTGTCTGGCGCAGCTTATCCAGCGCCTGGCGGCCACTAAAAGCCTCTACGACCTGAAAGCCGTCCTGCTCGAGGTTCAGGCGAATAAAGCGGACGATCCGTTCTTCATCGTCCGCGACGAGGATCTTTTTGTTAGCGAAAGTGTCGTCTGTCATATTCCAAGATCGGGTGTCTTCACAGAAATGGTGCGGGTGGACTCTTTGCTAACACTCAGAGTGACATCCTTACTCGCGCACGAAGCCGATGATCTCGTCTTCTGCGCCGCTTGGCAGAACTTCCATGAAGCTGATCCGGCTCCATGGCCAAAAAACAGTGGTGACATCATTTTGGATGTAATGCAGGTCTTTGCCATCTCGCTTGCGCGGGTTCTGAATCTTCAGGCTGGTATCGGCCGGGCTGGGCAATTCCTCGATCTCGCCCACGATCGGGTCTTCGTTCGAGATGTGGATCAAAACGGTGTAGGCCATTTTATGAATTCCCGACTAAGGCTTGCAGGCTAAGCCGACCAAGCCGAACGACGTCCTTGTTGCTGAGCGGATAGTCCTGGTGGGGCGACAGTTTCTGATTGTTCACCTTTGTGCCGTTCGCAGAACCCAGGTCCGTGATCCACATGTTTTTCTCTTCAACTTTAATACGCACATGCAGGCGTGAAACCCCTGATTCATATGCGCTGTATGGCTCCAGATCAATGTCCGGCAGAATGGATTGTCCTTCGCTGACGCGTCCGACGATATATTCGCCGGGGCCACCCAGCGGCAGAATTTGGCCGCTGCGAA
>JANWHN010000087.1 GCA_025450445.1 Anaerolineales bacterium
ATGCAGGCTGGCTATGCACTTGGTTATCGCAAGGATGCTGACCTGCGCTGTGAGCTGCCCGCTTATGACGCCGCGGCTTGGCAAGCTGAACATTAATTCCGTTCGGAGGATCGTTTGAAAATAGCTGTCTTTATAAAACAGGTGCCCGACTCGGCTGCCAAGATCGCAGTTGAGAACGGCGTTGTGAAATGGGGTGATGCCCCACTGGTGATCAACCCATGGGACGAATATGCGGTGGAAGCTGCGCTCCAGCTTGCCGAGAAGCACGGCGGCGAAGTAACGGCTTTCAGCATGGGCGGCGACAGCTCAAAGGAAGCACTGAAGCATGCCCTGGCGATGGGTTGCGGCAATGCCGTCTTGATCAACGACGCGGCCCTTGCTGCGGTTGATGCGGCTGGCAGCGCGCGGGTGTTTGCCGCAGCCGTGAAAAAGCTGGGCGATGCTGACCTGGCTGTTTTCGGGAAGCAGGCAATTGATTCGGACACAGGATTAGTAACAGCCATGACAGCTCGTGTTTTGGGCTGGCCGGCGCTTACCCTGGTCGCTTTGGTGGCTGAGCTAGACGCAAGCGCAAAGACCATTAGGGTGGAGCGCGGGGTCGAAGAAGGCCGCCAAGTTGTCGACAGTAAACTGCCAGCAGTATTGAGCATCATCAAAGACTTTGGCGAGCCGCGCTACCCCTCCTTTATGGGAATTCGCAAGGCGTCCAAAGCTGAGATAGGAACCTGGACGCTGGACGACTTGGGCATCAGCGCACCGGACGCGAAAGTTTCATGGCCCGAGCTGATCAGCCCACCTAAGCGGGACGTAACTACCGAAATGATCACAGGCAGCAGCCCGGAAGAAATTGCCAACACCTTGGCTGACAAGATCATCACCGAAGGGGTGCTGTAATGGCCGGCAAGATCTGGGTTTACATCGACCATTTCAAAGGGAAACCCCTGCCCGCTTCTTGGGAAGCAGTAAGTGCCGGCGCGAAATTGGGCGAGGTAACCGCGCTGGCATTTGGGCAAGATGCGGAAGCATTGGCAAAACAGGCAATCCACTATGGCGCCAGCGACGCATTCTTCGCGGACGATGCCGGCCTAGCTGACTTCCGTGGCGAGCCGTACGCTTCGCTGATCTCTAAATTGGCAAAAGAACACCAACCCGAAGCGATCCTGTTCCCGGGCAGCACCCGTGGCCGCGAACTGGCGGCGATGGCAGCTATCGATCTGGACAGCGGCGTGCTGCCGGATGTGATCGAGATCAAGGATGAAGGCGAAAAGCTAGCTGCTGTGCGCCCTATTTATGCTGGCAAACTGTTTTCGAAAGTCGTGTGTAATTCAAAACCAGCGCTGCTTACACTGCGCGTGCGCGCCTTTGGCAAACCGGTGGTGGACACCGGGCGAAGCGGCACGACGACGAAAGTGGAAGCCGCAATTGCTGAAAAGGACATCGCAACCAAGATCGCGGAATACAAAACAGTAGAAGGTCGCGTGAGCTTGGGTGATGCGGCGGTCATTGTTTCAGGCGGACGCGGCACCTCAAATAACCCGAACCTTACGCCTCCCGCAGAAATCACGGACGAGAAGCAAAAGGAAATTTGGCGTGCACAACAAGGCTTCAAGATGATCGGCGAGCTGGCTGGGGTACTGAGCGCTGCAGTCGGCGCCAGCCGAGCTGCGGTGGACGCAGGCTACGTGCCTTACCGGCATCAAGTTGGGCAGACGGGCAAAGTGGTTTCGCCGGATCTGTATATTGCGCTGGGGATTTCTGGGGCGATCCAGCATTTGGCCGGCATGCGTACCAGCAAAGTCATTGTGGCAGTAAACAAAGATCCGGACGCGCCGATCTTCAAGATGTCGCGCTTCGGCGTAGTCGGCGACTTGTATGAGATCGTGCCAGCGCTGACCAAAGCATTCAAAGAAAGATTGCATAAATAGTAAGCTCAAGAAAAGTGCAGCTTAGCTGCACTTTTCATTTAATACAGGGATATGAAAGCTAGCAGCACAACAATACTGATCGGATACCTGGCGTTCGGGACTTTCGGAATTTACGAAGGTCTGCTGGGCGTAGTTTGGCCGGCGATGAGCGAAACGTTTGGCGTTTCGCTCGACACGCTGGGGGTGCTGCTGATCGCTGGCCTATTCGGATTCGTTCTGGTCAGTTTCACCAGCGGCTCGCTGATCCGTTGGCGATCGATACATTGGGTCTTGCTCGCAGGCACCACCATTCGCACAATTGGATATCTGGGGATGGCTTTTTCGCCGGTGTGGGAAGGCGTAATCGCGTCAGTGTTGCTGCTGACGATGGGCGGGGGCGCGATCGACACGAGCCTGAACGGATTCGTATCTACACAGGGAAACTCGCGGCAAATGAACTGGCTGCACGCAAGCTTCGGTGTTGGAGCAACAGTCGGGCCGTTCCTGGCCGCGGCGATCATTGGGCTGGGTGGCGATTGGCGAGTGAGCTTTGCAGTAGTAGCCGCTATGCAGGGGTTGGCTGCTTTGCTGGTTGCGCTGACCGCGCCTTCTTGGAAAGTTAAATTAGTCGAGACAAAGGAAGAAGTAAAACCTGAGGCTAGCCTGGCTTCGACAATCAGATTGCGGGCGGTCTGGCTGGGGATTTTGTTCTTCTTCCTATATACAGGCACCGAGTTGAGCGCGGGGCAATGGAGCTTTGCCTTGTTCGCGCTGGGGCGTGGCGTGCCCGAGGTAATAGCCAGCTACTGGGTTGGCATATTCTGGGGAACCTTCACGATCGGTCGAATTCTGTTTGGGTTCGTTGCGGACAAGTGGCAGCCCAAGCTGATGTTGAGGATCTCGCTGGTCGGCGTGGTCCTGGGAGCCGGGCTTTTTTGGTGGAGCCCACTAGCCGCTTGGGTCGGGTTTGCTGGACTGGCGTTGATGGGGTTGGCGCTGGCGCCGCTGTTCCCGACCTTGATTGCCGGCACGCTCGGCCGGGTGAGCATAACCCACGTGGCCAACACGATCGGCTTCCAGATCGCCGCGGCCGGGCTGGGCGGCTCGATCATCACTAGCGCTGTCGGCGTATTGGCGGAGTCTCAAGGGCTGGAATGGATCGGCGGAAGCGTATTTGTTCTATCTGTTGTTATGCTTGCAGTCTACGAACTGCTTGAATACCTAGCGATTCGCGAAACAATAAAAAGACCGGCATAAGCCGGTCTTTTTATTGTCTAGAGATTATCCTGGATACGTGAATTCGCCGACCAACTGGCCGTTAACCAAAACGCTATAGGTGCCGTCAGCAGCACCGGTCATGGGGATCGAGACATTCTCATCGAAAGGCTGCAAGACCTGGGTGCACATGACCATCGGATTGACTAGCGAATAGACGCGCACATGGATCTCGTTCTGAGAATTAGGTGCGGAGACATCAGCTTGGAAATGGTGGCAAGGCGTGGGTAAATTGCCAACAAGATGGAGATTGATCTGGACGGGGTAACTTTCCATGATCAGCAGGTCGGAGGAATCAATGAAGACTGCTCCTTCTTGCATATCGCCCAGGTCGCGAGTTGAAGTTGGCATAGGTTGTGGGTCGCTGGGCTGCGAAGTAACCGGAGTGTCAGCCCCGACGCAAGCGGCAAGGAAAAGGACAAGAACTGTTAGAGTAGCAAGTAAATGTCGAGGCATAGTTTCCTTTCATGTTGTTAACGTATTTCATCGTAGCTTAGTTCCTTCTCATTGACCAACGAATTAATCGTAGATAAATGCACCGCTAAAACAGCGCCCGATTGTGGAAAACGATACAATGGAAAACGATGAGCCAATCACTCAATAAACTAGAGGCGCGCTTGCAGCGCCTGATCGAAGAGGGAACAGCACGGCTCTTCGCATCCCAAGATACTCGCGGACTCCTGGCTTCCCGGCTAATCGAAGCCATGCAAGCCGAGGTGACTTTCGGCCAGGCAGACCAGCTGCTAGCACCCAGCACGTACACTATTCATTCTAATAGCGAGCACGCCGCGGCACTCAAATCCAACCAAGTGCTATTGGACGAACTCTCGACCGCACTGAAAAGGGCCGCGTCCGAATCCGGGATCCAGCTTGCCGGGGAGCCAGTGCTGCATATTGCTCCGGCAGAAGAATTGCAAGCCGGCGAATTCCGCGTGCGCTGCGCGGGCTTGGGTGAAAGGCTGCAGAGCACGCAGTCGCTGCGGACGAATGGAACACCCCTCCAGCATCAGATCCCTAACGGCGCATTTTTTATCGTGGGCGGCGCCCAGATCTTCCAGCTCAAACTGCCAATCGTCAATATCGGGCGCAAGAATGATAATCACCTCGTCGTCGAAAACCCGCAGATCTCGCGCCGCCACGCCCAATTGCGCGCAATTGCCGGCAGCTATCACTTCTTCGATCTTGGCTCGACTGGCGGATCGCAGATCAACGGCGTAGACGTAAAGAGCGCAGCGCTGCTGACCGGGGACGTGATCAGCCTGGCCGGTGTTGTCCCATTGATCTATAGCCAGGATGAAACGAAGACCGTTTCAGTGACGCAGGAATACAAACCCGGAGAAAACGGCCGCACATCCACTTTTTAATAGTGTGAATGGAAAATTTCAGCGCGTATCTTTTATTGGCCCTGCGCCTGCTTCTGGCGCTGGCACTTTACGCATTCCTCGGTTGGACCTTTTACATCATCTGGCGCGACCTGCGCCAACAGGCTGAAAGCCTGACGCATCTGCGAGTGCCACCGTTATTGATCTCCCAAATTGGCGAAAATGGCCTTGGCGAACAATTGCGCTTCACCGCGCCCGAGATCGTGATCGGCAGGCACCCGAACTGCGAGTGGGTGCTGGCAAACGAAACCGTTTCGACCAAACATGCGCGGCTGCTATTCCATCATGACCAATGGTGGCTGGAAGACCTGCATTCCAGGAACGGCACGTTTCTCAACGAACAAATTCTGACTTCACCGGTCGTCCTGGCAAATGACGATAGAGTACGATGTGGTCAGGTGAATTTTGACATTCGGTTTGAAGAATTGAGCAAGAAATGAACAAGAAACCGGTCCTAGGGATCATTGGCGGCTCCGGCATTTATTCGATGCCGGGCCTCAAAGCTGTCGAAGAAAAGAAGGTCAGCACTCCGTTCGGCGCGCCAAGCTCGCCAGTCGTGATTGGCACGCTTTCGGGAACGCGGGTCGCCTTCCTCGCCCGACATGGCGTAGGCCACACGATCCCGCCGACAATGGTGAACTATCGCGCCAACATTTACGCACTCAAATCGCTGGGCTTGCGCTTCGTAGCCGCGGTCAGCGCCTGCGGCTCGCTCCGCGAAGATTACGCCCCAGGGCACGTCGTCATTCCCGACCAGCTAGTCGATGCGACCAGCCGCCGGGAGCGCTCCTATTTTGATCATGTCGGATTGGTTGCCCATGTTGGCGTAGCCGAACCTTTTTGCAATGATTTTGCCGCCCAGCTTTTCCAAGCCTGTGAGAAGGCCGGCGGAAAGGTACATGAAGGCGGAACTTACATCACCGTTGAAGGACCGCGATTTTCCACTAGAGCCGAATCGAATAGTTTCCGCGCGTCGGGCTATTCGATCATTGGCATGACCACCTCGCCCGAAGCATTCCTGGCCCGCGAAGCCGAGCTGTGTTACGCGGTGATGGCGCATGTGACCGATTACGACGTGTGGCACGAAGAGCCGGTAAGCGTCGATATGGTCATGAGCACAATGCATGAGAACACCGAACTGGCTCAAGGGGCGATACGCCATTTGGCTGAGGACCTGAATGAAAAGCAACAATGTGATTGCGACACCGCATTGGCGAATGCCCTTGTGACCAACCGCAAGAACGTTTCTAAGACCGTGCGCAAAAAACTAGGAATTCTCGTCGACAAATATTTACCGAAATGAACGTCGCGCAAGCTATTCGGCGGTGGATGCCCGCCAGCAACTCCGCCAGCTTGATAAGGCTGGCGGGTTTGTTTCTGGGGTTTTACGCGCTGGCGCTCACTCTGGCGCCGGCTGTGCGCGACCGCTCCTTCGATGGCTTGAGCGAGCTGAATTGGGGACATTGGTTTGGGATGCTGATGTGGGCGGTGTCCTTTTATTTTCTGGATCGGCGCATCCGCAAAGAGTTGCCGAATCGCGATGTTTTCATCGTTCCATTGGTCGCCATACTTTCTGGCTGGGGACTGCTAACGATCTGGCGACTGACGCCGTTCTTCGGCTTTCGCCAAACATTATGGCTCGGGCTTGGTACTGCTTTTTTTATCTTAGCCTTGCGCTACAAAAACGAGATCCTGAACGCACTGCGCCGCTATAAATACCTTTGGCTGCTTGCCGGATTTTTACTGACCGCCCTAACTTTTCTCTTTGGCACCAACCCATCCGGCATTGGGCCGGACCTGTGGTTGGGATGCTGCGGAATTTATTTCCAGCCATCTGAGCCCCTGAAATTACTGTTGATCATTTACCTTGCAGCATATCTCGCAGATCGTCAACCGCTGATGTCGGGGCTCGTGCCGCTGCTTGCCCCAACAGTGTTGATGGCTGGGATCGCGTTGATGCTGTTGCTCGTGCAACGCGATCTTGGAACCGCCTGGGTTTTTGTTTTTATCTACACGATCTTGATCTATGTTGCCTCAGGCAAACGGCGCGTTCTCGTTTCAAGTTTGCTGACCCTCGCGCTTGCGCTGATCGCCGGGTACTTTTTAGTGGGGCTTGTCCACGCCCGAATTGATTCGTGGATCAACCCATGGCTCGACCCGAGCGGAAGTTCGTATCAGATCGTGCAAGGCTTGCTGGCGCTGGCCGCTGGCGGCATTTTTGGGCGCGGGCCGGGGCTGGGCAGCCCAGGGTTTGTGCCGGTCTCGCACAGCGATTTTATTTTCACATCCATCGCCGAAGAAAGCGGTCTCATTGGTGCGATCGCGCTGCTGTTGATCGTTTTACTGCTCAGCCTACGCGCCCTGCGCATTTCATTACTGGCCCGAGACGCTTACCAACGCTATCTGGCCGTCGGGGTGTGCGCGTATTTAGCGAGCCAAAGCCTGCTCATCGTGGGGGGCAACATCCGCATGCTTCCGCTGACCGGGGTAACGCTGCCATTTGTTTCTTATGGCGGCTCGTCCCTGCTCACCTCTTTTGTCGCCCTGCTGCTGCTGTGTTTGGTGAGCAACGAAACCGTGAACCGTGCCACCCCGGTCTCGCGGACGCGCACCACACAAGGCGTTGGCGCGGGACTATTGGTCGCGTTCGGCATTGCCGCGCTGATCTGCGGCTGGTGGGCCGTCACCCGCGGGCCAGACCTGCTGACCCGCAACGACAATGCCCGGCGCTCGCTCTCGGATCGTTACGTGCCGCGCGGTGCGTTCCTCGATCGCAACGGCCAATTGTTGAGCGAAACAATTGGTGAGGGAGGCAACTACCAACGCCAGTATCTGCATCCGGAGCTGAGCAGCGTGCTGGGTTACACGCACCCAAATTTCGGCCAGGCAGGTTTTGAGTCCGGCCTGGATCCTATTTTGCGCGGCGAAGAATTTCAGCCTGCGCTGGATCTATGGTTGAACCATGTACTGTACGGCCAGCCCTCGCCGGGCTTGGATATTCGCCTGAGCCTTGACCTGAAGTTGGAGCAACAAGCGGCTGAGCTGCTGGCAAACGAGGCTGGCGCAGCAGTCGTGTTGAACGCCAGCAACGGCGAAATCCTGGGCATGATTTCGCAACCAACATTCGACTCCAACAATCTCAATGAGAATTGGGAGACGCTGTTGGATTCTTCCGGCTCGCCATTATTGAATCGCGCAACACAAGGCGCCTATCCCACCGGAACGGCGCTCGGTCCTTTCCTGCTCGCTGCCGCCCGCGCCCAAAGCACAATCCCCGATCCGCCGGCCGAGTTGAGTTTTGCTGTTGACGATTTGCAACTGGAGTGCGTCCGCCAGCCGCTGGACGCGGCGGTGTGGAGCGAACTGGTCGCGGCGGCCTGCCCCGGCGCGCTGGCCGAACTAGGGATCGCGCTGGGTGGTGAAAATTTATTAGCTTTGTTCGATGATCTCGGCTTTTATACGGCGCCTGCTCTCGACCTCGATTTGCGCGCCCAAACCATGCCGAGCACGCTGGAACGCCCGGGCAATGCCGGAGTTGGCCGGGACGAATTGCGCATCAGCCCATTGCAAATGGCGCTGGCCGCCGCGGCACTCACCCATTACGGGCAGATGCCCGCGCCCCAGATCGCGCTGGAAGTCGAAACCGTTGAAGGCGGCTGGCGCCAGTTGCAGCCAGAGGGAGAGCCGGTCCAAGCGCTGAACAATACGTTGGCGCAAGCGACTGCGCAGAATTTGGCCAGCGCAACCCTCCCGATCTGGGAAGTTACCGGGCGGGCTATTGGCGATGACGGGCAGATCTACATTTGGTACTTGGCTGGCACTCTGTCGGAGCAAACCGAAGAAGGCGAGGCTCGTTCAGTTGTAATTTTGCTGGAAAGCGACAAGCCTGCCTTGGCGCTTTCCATCGGGCAAGCCCTATTGCTGGCGGCGATGGGTCAGTAAGCTTTACGGCTTACTTTTCAACGCGGACAAAGCGGCGCTTACCGGCTTGCAGAACGCCCGGTCCAGGGAACGGCTGATTCGGGTCCGTGAGGACGGCACCATCCAAGCGCACGCCGTTCTGCTCGATCAGCCGCTTTCCCTCACCTTTGCTCTTCGCCATACCCGTCTCGACCAATACGTCCAGCACCGTTTGCTTTGCCTTTAACTTATACGTCTCCAGATCCTCGGGCGCATTCCCTTTTTGGAACACGCGCACAAAGTTTTCCTGCGCGGATTTTGCTTCAGCCTTGCCATAGAAAATTTCGGTGATCTCTGAGGCGATCTCCGCTTTGAGATCACGCGGGTGCAAGCTGCCATCTGCGGTTGCCTTTTCTTTGGCAGCGATCTCGCTGGCGGTCCAGCGCGTGACCATGCGCATGAAGTGCCCCATTGCTTTATCGGGCACGCTCATCACTTTGCCGTACATGTCGTTGGCATCCGTGTTGAGCGGGATGTGATTCCCGAGCGACTTGCTCATCTTCACTTCGCCGTCAGTGCCGGGCAAGATACCCATGATGATCCCAATGTTGGGTTGCGCTCCCAGCCCGGTCATCAGCTTGCGCGCCGCGGTGACAATGTTGAACAGCTGGTCGGTGCCCCCCACCTGAACATCGGCCTTGAGCATGTAGGCGTCGTAGCCTTGCATGAGCGAGTAAAAGGTCTCGTGCAAATAAATGGGATCACCCTTTTCCCACCGAAGATGGAAATTCTCGCGGGTCAGGAATTGCTGAATGGTGAAGTTGGAAGCGAACTGGATCAGCTCGCCAAACGAAACTTCCGAAAGCCATTCGGCGTTGTAGCGGACCTTGGTTTTTTTCCGATCCAGCACCCGAAAAGCCTGGTTCGCGTAAGTCTGGGCATTGCGCTCAACATCTTCTGCCGTAAGCTGCGGGCGCAACTGGTCTTTATCCGATGGATCTCCGATCAGCGAGGTGAACGTGCCAATGAGGAATGTGACCTCGTGTCCAAGCTCCTGGAACTGACGTAGCTTGCGCATCGGGATCGTGTGGCCAAGATGCAGGTCCGTGGTGCGCGGGTCAAAGCCACAATATACACGCAGCTTGCGCCCGTTCTTCTCGGCTTCGGTCAGTCGCTGGCGCAGCTCGGTTTCCATTGCGGCGCGCAGCTTGTCGTCGCCGTACTCGGTGCCTTGCATCAGCGTTGCGATCTGTTCGTCGATCTTCATACTCTCTCCAGGTTAAACAAAAACGCCCTCAAAAGCGAGAGGCGCAAAAGCTAAGCGCGAAATTCCTCGCTAAATTAGTCGAACGAAGTATAGACGTAACTTTCGCGGATAAATCGCCACATATGGGGGCATTATAGCATCTGACCCCATATGCTATAATTTTGCCCGTTGCTAATCGGCATTCGTTATGCAAAGTAATCTCAAGGAACCAGTCCTTGTCCTCAATGCAAATTACGAACCCCTAAACGTTTGCACGATCCGCCGCGCTGTTGGGCTAATGCTTGCCGATAAGGCAAGCATGTTGGTTAACGGCCGCGGCGAAATCCACACCGCCCGCGAGATCTATCCCGCCCCATCCGTCATCCGCCTCGATCGCATGGTCAAGCGGCCGCGCCCGAATGTAAAGCTGAATAAGCAAGAAGTGTTCCGCCGCGATGACTACACCTGCCAATATTGTGGCCGCAACGATGCCGACTTGACTCTTGATCACGTGATCCCGCGCCGTTTGGGAGGCAAGCATAGCTGGGAGAACTTGGTGACCGCTTGCAGGGTTTGCAATCACCATAAGGGCGGGCGCATGGCCGATAGCGCCGGTATGCGCTTGATGAAAATGCCCGATATTCCGGCGGCATCGGCGCAATACATTTTCGGGCGCTACCTCAACAACAACAGCGAGTGGGGATCCTACATTCAAGGCTGGTAAATTTTTTGGTCTAAAAGCAAAAAGCGGGCCGTTGGCCCGCTTTTTTGTTCTAACTGATTACTTTCTAGACCTTTTCTTTGCCGGGCGAGCCGTG
Source organism: Anaerolineales bacterium (assembly GCA_025450445.1). Lineage (GTDB taxonomy): Bacteria > Chloroflexota > Anaerolineae > Anaerolineales > UBA11579 > JAMCZK01. Next base: position 10,526 of record JANWHN010000087.1, read on the forward strand.
TGCCGGGAGATCAACAAACCCGCCGAAGCGATGAAGACAACTCCCATAACCAGCTGGTTGGTGCTGTAGCCTCCAACCAACGACGCATCCAGCCGCAAGAATTCCAGCATGAAGCGTATCACTGCATAAGAAGTTAGATAGCTTAGAAACAGATCACCTGGTTTCAGCCGCTTGCCATATTGCCGATCCAACCAGATCAAAAATAAAGCTGTCCCAAGCATCCAAAGCGATTCATACAGAAATATCGGGTGGTACGTCTCGAATTGGGCGTATTGAGGCAGCCGGTTTTCAGCCGGGATCGTAATCGCCCACGGCACCGTCGTCGGCGCGCCATAAAGCTCATGGTTGACAAAATTGCCCCAGCGCCCGATTGCTTGCGCAACCGCGGCGCCCGGAGCGAGGATATCGATCCAGGCTAGAAAGCTTTCGCCTTCACGGCGTGTCAGGTAATAGAGCATGGCAACCGCGGCGATGACTGCACCGGGGATACCAAGACCGCCCTGCCAGATCGCAATGGCCTCAAGTGGATGCGACAGGTAATAGCTGGTGGTGAGCCCAACCGCCGTCATTGAAGGCGGCGGGGTGAAAATGTGCCACAGGCGGGCACCGATCACTCCGGCAATAAAAAGCCAGATCACACTGCCATAGAGAAAATCCGGGTCTTTCTTTTTCTTTACCGCCAGGCGGTCTGAAAGAACAATGCCGGCAACCACGCCGAGCATGATGATGAGGGCATAAAAGCGAATGTACAAAATGCCGATATGAATTCCGTATTGGTCAATTGACATGCAAGATCCTTAGTAGCGAAGTTTTCGTTTGCGCGAGCTCTGGCGCACATGCAGGATGCGCTGAACAGCAGTGAGATTGGAACCGATCGCGATCAAAGTGACGCCGATAAACGGAACACTAAATAGCAATGATGGCGCCAGGATCAGATAGCGCTCTACGCGGCTAAATAGCCCGACTTTTGCATCCAGCCCGACGCTTTGGGCGCGGGCACGGATGTAAGAAACGAGCACCGAGCCGAACGCAGCAAAATAGATGGACATGCTGAACCAAGCGTCGCTTTGGGTTTGCGCATACCAAAGCAACCCCGCATAAATAACCAATTCAGAATAGCGGTCCGTAACGGAGTCGACGAAGCCGCCGAAATCTTGCGGCTCACCGCGCAGGCGAGCCAATGGACCATCGAGTGCGTCCAGCGGCGTCATCAGCAGGAACATGATGCCGCCCAACGTGAACCTTCCCTGCGATAAGAAATACGCCCCGATCGAAATCCCGACCAAGCCAGCCAGCGTGACCATGTTGGCGCGCACGCCCAGCCGGTTGAGGAATTCCGCAGTCGGCTCCAAAATCCAGTTGAAGCTGATCCGCAGCCGGTCGGTAAAGGTAACCGGATCTTTGTGTTGGACGGTTGCAGAGCGGTTAGCCAAGGTCATCCTCTTCGTCTTGGTTATCCAGATTATCGAGGTCCATCAGCACCTCGCGCTCGCGTCCGCCGCTTTGCACGGGTCCCAAGATACCCATCTCTTCGAGCTCATCCACTAGCCGGGCGGCGCGCGGGTAGCCGATGCGCAGGGCGCGCTGCAAATGCGAGGCGCTCGATTTACCCGTGCGGCGGATCTCGGCGATCGCGCCCTCGACCAATTCATCGCGATCTTCGATCATCGCATCTTTTTGCAGCAACGTGTCCCATGGGATAGCCTCGGGCGCTTCGTCTGATGCCCAGGCTTCTTGCCAATAAGCGATCACGCGTTCAATTTCTTGATCGTTGATCATCACGCCCTGCGAACGGGCCGGGGCGGCGGCTTCGGGAGCCAGATACAGCATATCCCCGCGACCCAACAAGGATTCTGCGCCAGCTGTGTCGAGAATTACGCGCGAATCGATGCCTGACGCGACTGCAAACGAAATGCGAGCGGGAAAGTTGGCTTTGATCAAGCCCGTGACCACATCCGTGCTGGGGCGCTGGGTGGCGACGACCAGGTGAATGCCAACGGCACGGGCCATTTGCGCCAAGCGCACCAGTGTGCTCTCGGTGTGCTCGGCAGTCGACATCATCAAGTCAGCCAATTCGTCTATAAGTACGACAATATGCGGCAAATGCTCAGCCTCAGCCTTGCGATCGGCTTTTCGGTTGTAGCCTTCGAGATCGCGCACGCGTTCAGCCTCCAGCAATTTGTAGCGACGCTGCATCTCAGCCACGACCCAGCGCAGAACTGCGTTGATGCGATCGAGTTGCGTTTCAACTTTGCCCAACAAATGTGGCAAACCGTTGAAGCGCACGAGCTCAACCATTTTTGGATCCAGCATGATCAGGCGCAGGTCAGCTGGGCTGTTGTTCATTACCAGACAAATTGCAACAGCAGACATCATCACCGACTTGCCAGATCCGGTCGTGCCTGCGATAAGCAGGTGAGGCATCTTGGAGAGGTCGGCCGCGAGCGGCGCTCCGGAAACATCGCGCCCAAGTGCAATTCCAAGTGGTGAATTTATCTTGTGAAAAGCCTGGCTCTCCAAGATCGGGCGCAAGCGCACGATGCTCGTGCGCGTGTTTGGTACTTCGATACCGACATACGAACGGCCGGGAACCGGCGCCTGAATGCGCAAGCGTTGCGCGGAAAGAGCGAGGGCCAGATCACGTTGCAGCGCGGAGATCTGTGCCACGCGCACTTTTTGGCGCGCCTCACCGTCCTCGTCGCCCTGTTTTTGAATATACCCGGGCTCAACCGCGTACTGGGTCACTGTGGGTCCAACCTGGAAGCCAACTACTTTGGCAGGGATCCCGAATTCAGCCAGAGTCTTTTCCAACAGGCCTGCCATTTGGTTGATATGACGCTCGTCTGGGCGAGTGCTGACTTCTTCACCGAGCAATTCCATCGGCGGCAGATCGGCTGAGCGCGGCGCCGCCTTGACAGGCGTTCCGGCTTTTTCTTCCACCTTGAAGTCTTTGCGAAATTCGGCGGGCAGACGGGAAGAGCGCGGTTTGGCTGAAGTCGTCTGCGATTCTGAAACGCTTTCTTGGACCGGAGACACCGAAATAACGGGGTCGAGCACTGCAACCGCCGGGTTCTCCTCCGCCCTCATACCCAACCAGGAGCGAACGATGGCCATTTGGCTGAACGCGATAACTCCCGCAAATGCAAACAAAATAAATAAAAGCAATCCCGCTAAAAATAGTGATAACCAGTCTGGCAGAACAATGCCGAACAACAAGCGCAGGCTTTCGGCCAGACCCCAGCCAATAAGTCCGCCCGCCTGACCAGACTCGGCAACCTCAAGCGATTGGCCCATCAGGAGGCTCAGCAATCCGAGCGCCGAGAAAGCCGCCCCTTCAAGAGCCAGCAACCTGCCCCAAGCGGGACCGCCCTGGCGGCGCAGCAAACGCCAGCCGGTAATCGCTAAACCGAGGACGACCAAGATCGAACCCCACCCTAGCCAGCGCTGCCAGATGTTTATCCACGGGGTTAGCCAGGCTCCGGCTGTGAAGCCGACCAAACCAAACATCGTGATGAGAGCCAGTGCGAGCAGAACAACCCCGGCAACCTCGAAGGCAAAATCGCCTAGACCGACGCGCAGGTTATCGAAGCGCGAAAGAAAAGAGCGGCGCGGTTGCCGCTCAACTGCCATGGGTCGCTTAGCCATTCTCTCTAGGTGAATCCAGGTAACTCGGGCCCTGTGCCTCTTGATCCTTCCAAGGCTCGCCGATCAGCTGCAGACTCAGACGCTGGCGATCAGCTTCGACCTGGAGCACGCGCACTTGTACCTTCATACCGCCTTCAAGAACTAGGCGCGGGTCTAAGCGATGGTGCAGGCTCATTTGGGTGATATGGATCAGACCTTCGAGGCCTTCTTCCATTTTGGCAAAGGCGCCGAAATGAACCACCTCGGTAATTTCAGCCGAGAATTCAGCGCCGACGGGATAGCGCTCAATTACGGTCGACCATGGATTGTCGCTGGCGCGTTTGATACTTAACGATACTCGCCCAAGATCCTGGTTGAGATCGAGAATTACAACGGTTAACCGATCACCGGGTCCAGCGATCTCTTTGGGATGTCCCACCCGACCCCATGAAAGTTCAGAAATATGCACGAGCCCTTCAACTCCACCCAGATCTACAAACAATCCGAAGGGTGTCACGTTCGTAACCACGCCATCCAGCCGTTGACCAACTTTTAGGGTGCTCAGCAATTCCTGACGAGAGCCGGGTGCGCTCTGCGCTGCTCGTTCCGAAAGGACGATGCGGCCGCGCTCCGGATCGCACTCTATGACCTTCAATTCCATTTCCTTGCCCACATACCCTTCGAGCAATTTTTCGGTTACGCGCTGTCCTTTTGCGGTGGCAACCAAATGCGAACGTGGGACGAAGCCCTGGAATTCCTGAGCCCGAACCAAGAGGCCGCCTTTATTAAAACCGACAACTTCTGCATAGCAAACAGTTTCATTCTCTTGAAGTTCGACGACCCGCGTCCAATCGACCCAGTCCATTGTGTTCTCTTTTGGTTCGGGCTTTGGTCCGCGCCGTGGAACTTTGCGAACTGGCTTTGCCTTTTGGCCGCCAAACCCTTGGCCTTCAGGCGTCAACGACTGCCACCAGCTATCTGAGGCATTCTTTGTATTGCTGCCAGAGTTGCTTCTGTTCATGCTTGCGCTTCCTTTCCATTCTGCTGCTCAAGAACATCTTTTTCCATTTCCAGCAAACTTTGGGCAACAGTTTCGATCGCTACCCTTTGTTTGCGGTACAGATCCGCTTCTGACATGGCCAAACGCATAGCAATATCGCGGACTTTGCGACCTTGCATAAATTTCATTTCGAGCAGGTTGTAAAGCATCCACTCTCCGCTCAGTCGCGGTTCGCCAGCGGGCTTGTTGCGATCGATGGCTTCTTTTAGGATCGAACGCACGGCCTGGGACGGATTGCCCTCGTGATCCACCAATGATTGCTGAACAACTTGCAGGCCGCGTAGCGGGCTTTGAGTGAGCTTCGGGCCGCCCCAATAATGGGTCAGCGCATCCTTCACCCATTTAACCAGATCGCTATATTCGGGAAGGTCCGCAATATCGCTCATCACCTCTTGCTGGTCATAGCGAGATGCAGCCCGCAACCGCTGGATCACATCCAAGCGAGGTGTGACGCTCTCCAGCGAGCGCAAAGCCTGGCTTTGCTGGCGGCGGTCCTCGAGGGCAAGAGCCGCCCGAGCTCCGAGATCAAACAAGGCAGTTTTCTGCTCAGCAGACAATTCCGTTTTTTTGGTCCGCAAGACGCCCAAAATACCAACTAATTCAGCGGTTTCCTCAGAGTGCAGAGGCAGCAGCCAGAATTGGCCCCATGAAAATAATTCGGGTTTGCCATTTGCAACCTGAGTTGCGCCAAGAAGTTCAGCTGACAGCTTTTGTTTGCTCAATATTTTCTTATCGCCGACTTCAAGGACGAGTTGCATCTCGCCCCGGTCCAGCGCGGTGACAAACGCGGTGCGGCTTTGCAGCCGATCACAGACTGCGGCAAGAACAGCTTCCAGGAATTGGCGCAGGTCCGTGTCAGTTAGGACCCGCTCCTGCAGGTTCTGCAGAAATTGAACGTCGTCTTCGAGAGCTCCGAAGAAAATCCAGCGCTCGAGAGTCGGGGAGGCTAGCGTCAGCAGGTGGCCTAACAACAAGATGGTCAGCGCCACGATAACCGGCAAAACTACACCCTCTTGGATACCAAGGAATGTTCCAATATCGCTCACCCAAGGAATAAGGGCTAGGATGATAAACACAGTCACTGGCCCGCGCAGCATCCAACGAAAAAGGCGGCTCTTGACGACCCGATCAGGCCAAGGGACCCCAAAGAACGCGGTGGCGTAAGCCATCGCCACCAACGCCCAGAAGGCGAGGATATTACCGAGCCCAGCACTGATCAGGAAAATCTCCGGGAAGCGGGCGGCGAAGCCTGAGCCAACAACCAGAAATGGATAGGCGCTGAACGCAAGGGCTAGCGAGCCGGCCAGCAGGTACGTCATGCGCCGCCGGCTGGCCGAAAGAACGGTGCGCTGCCAGGCGCGCCAAATGGTCAACATAGCCAGCAAAATGACGATTCCGTAATAAGCGGTGAAAATGCTGGATAGTGGGGTCCGTTCCAGGAAGGCAACCGGGCGACCGTTTGGAACCAGCTCCCCAAGCAACAAGGTGCCGGGCAGGAGCGCAGCAAAAGCTCCCGAGACAATATACGAGAAGCGCACCAGCGCACGGCGGCGGCCGCGGGATGGGCGACCGGTGGTCTCCAGCAACGCGTCCGAGAAATGAAGATAAGCTGCCGGCAAAAAGATCGTGCCCAGCCATTCAAGCCGCAGCCAAATCTCAAGGCTGCCGGGATCATCGAGCGCGCCGCTGATGGCCTCGCCCAGGAAACTGACCATGATGCAGGCCAAAATGACCGCGAAGGCGCGCGAAATTCGATCGCGCAGGTTGAATGTCAGCGAGCGCAAAAAGAGAGACAGCGCGGTGATAGCGATGCCGGCTTCAAAGACCTGATTGATGGTTATTAAACTATTGAGCAATCAACACCTATAAGGAAACCAATAAAGTGAATCTGCCTATACTAATTTTTTAGCAAAGAACAATGCAATATCCTGATTTTCGTAATAGCGATCGTTGTAACCTGCAAATTCAAAAGCTAGCTTTTGCGCCAGGCGAATGGCCGGGTGGTTCTTCGATTGCATTTCCATGACCATGCGTTCCTGTTTCTTGTCTCGCGCCCAGGTTTGGGCTGCCAGCGCCAGGCGGCTGCCGATGCCTTTGCGCCGTTGCGAGGCGCCAACGACGAGGTCGGTGAGCCACGCGGCCCCCGGGGCAACGCCCAGCGAGATACCTGCGTAGCCGACCGGCTGCCCGGCGCTCTCCGCGACCAGAATGACAGAGCGCTGTTTCCATTCCTTCTCCAACTGCTCTTTCGAACGCGGGTAACCGACTTGCATCGGACGCGGCAGCCGGGCTTCGCGGAACTTGGCGCCCATCTTTGGCACGCCCTGCTCCATTTCCATTTGCCAAACATATTCGGTGGAATAGCCATGGTCTAACACGAGCAGCAAGCCAAAATCTGCTTCAGTTGCTGCGCGCACAGTCACTTGCTGTTTGGCGTCATTCATCGACTGCAACTCCGATAGAAACTGGAATACGGCAAGGCGGCAGTTCTTGGCCTGCGCTGTCGGTCACGACCAACTGCAGCACGTACGCGCCGGGAGGCAGTCGCGACGTGTCCCAGTTCTCGACCAAGATCCCGTCACGAACAACATTGCGGCCAGCTTGAATCGTTAACCAGAGTTCTTCTTCGGCGCGCGCCACTTCAAATTTATAAAAACCGAAATTGGGAAGGTCGACCGTCCCGCGCACTTCAACCGCACCGCTGATCGTTTCGCCTTCAGTGGGGGCGCTGATGATGACGCGATTCGGCACGCAGGCCGCCGGGTCGATACTGACGGTTGGCAGGACGCCGGATTGGGGAACCGTGCTGGTGGCCGCGGGTTGTGTTCCGCTCGGTGTGCCTAGCCCAAGATCCAAAGTTGGCGTGGAGAGCAAGCTTTGGGCCGGGAGCGTGGTGGCGACGAATGTAACCATTATGAAAACAAAGACCGCCAGGATCAGCAGAAAGAAAAGAACAACCGCGGCCTGGTTGAGCCGAGACCGGGATGCTTCGCGTTCGAGACCATAGACCGCGAGCCTGACTTCTTGCCAGGAATTCCAAAAGCGGTAGAGGTAAATGATGCCCCCCAGACCGAGAATGAAATATAAGACCGCTTCATATTGAACAAAAAAGCGTAATAGTTCTGCCATGCTTTGCCATTGACTTGTTACAGTTTGCGGAGCACCCCGCGCACCAGCTTTGTCAACTTGGGGACCAGCACTTGGCCAGCTTCCAGCACTTCAGCGTGCGTGGTCTCAGTGGCTCCATCTAAATTTGCTTTGTTGCTGATGCCCGAAACGCCCAGCACCCGCGTCCCACCGTGGCGGGCCACCGTGGCTTCGGGCACTGTAGACATCCCGACCGCGTCCACCCCGGCCGCCCGCAAAAAGCGCAGGTCGGCGGGTGTCTCGAAGCTGGGGCCGGCCAAACAGCAATAGACGCCTTCGCGTAAGCCAAGTTTTTCTTCTGCCGCCACCTGGCGGGCGAGGCTTTGTAAATCTCGATCGTAAACCTTGCTCATATCCGGAAAGCGGGGGCCTAATTCGTCGAGATTGGGTCCGCGCAGTGGATTCTGTCCAGCCATGCCGATTAGATTCAAATGATCGGTGAGCATCATCAAATCGCCGGGTTCAAAATCGGGATGGACAGCTCCCGCTGCGTTGGTGACGATCAGGATCTCGATGCCCAATTGCTGCATCACCCTCACCGGTAGGCCCAGACGCGGCATGTCGTAACCCTCGTAGTAATGGGTGCGTCCCTGCATCACAGCGACGGTTTGCTCCTCAAGAACTCCTAGCACCAATTGCCCGGCGTGGCCCTCAACGCCAGAAACCGGCCATCCGAGTATTTTTGCATATGGAACCACATCGGCTTTTTCAACCGACTCGGCCAGTGGACCCAAACCAGAACCCAAAATTAGCCCGATGCGGGGCCTGTGTTTGCTTTGTTTTTTGACTTGTTGGGCTGCTTTTTGTATCTCTTCTAAGGTGAGGAAGTCACCCATCAACTGCTCCAATTATTAAGTTAATAAGCCCGAGCGGTAAGTGAAGATTATAACATTCGGGTGCTTCCAGCAGTTCAGTCGGTGAGTACCTTATGAAAAGCGGCTAAAGTCTTTTCCACCGCTGCGTCATCAATCCAATAGTGAGTAACCGCGCGAAAGCCCCAATATCCGCCGTAACCGATCCGCACACCCTGGTCATTCAGTTTGCTGGTCAATTCCTCGGGAGTAACTTTTGCGTCTTCAGCCATTTGGAAGCGAATAATGTTGGTGGCCGGCTCGGGGACCTCAAGCGAAGATATCTCTGATAAACCCTCGGCGAGCGCCTTGGCTCGTGTGTGGTCTTCAGCCAGCCGATCGACCATCTTTTCCAATGAGATGATGCCCGCCGCGGCCAGTATGCCGGCCTGGCGCATCCCGCCGCCAAGCTGCTTACGCACACGCGTAGCCTTATGGATGAATTCATGCGAGCCGCAAAGGACCGAGCCGACCGGAGCGCACAGGCCTTTGCTGAGACAAAACGTAACCGAGTTTGCAGCTGCGACAAGTTTGCTCGCGGGAATACCCAACGCAACGGCGGCATTGAAGATGCGCGCCCCATCGATATGCAGCATTAAGCCATGCTGTTTCGCGAGATTGCCGACAGACTGAATATATTCCGCGCTCAAGGGAACACCATTGCGCCGATTATGCGTGTTCTCCAAGGCGATCAATCGCGTGATCGGATAGTGGACATCATCCCCGCGAATCGCTAATTCGATCTCGCCCAGATCAATGGTTCCGTCAACCTGATTTGCTAGCGTGCGCGGCTGGATCCCGCCAAGAGCGGACATGGCGCCACCCTCATAAAGATACGGGTGCGACAGATCGCCGAGAATAGCTTCATCACCGCGGTTGCAATGGGTCAGCAGAGCGGCGAGATTGCCCATCGCTCCGGACGGAACAAACAGGCCCGCCTCTTTCCCCATTCGTTGGGCGGCCAGCTCCTGGAGCCGGTTTACGGTCGGGTCTTCGCCGTATACGTCATCGCCCACCTCGGCGCGGGCCATTGCTTCGCGCATCTCAGGCGTTGGCCAAGTCACGGTATCCGAACGCAGATCGATGGTGTTCATTGCGAAGCCGCCATTCTAAGCCCGTTGGCGCACGCGCAAAGTGTCCAAGACCTTCTGAAGATCCGCAGGCAAAGGCGCCTCAAACGTTGAATTCTGTTCGTCCCCTGGCAGCAGTAAGCTTAATTTGGCGGCATGCAAGAAATGTCTGTTTAGCGGAAGGGCTGGTTTACGCTTATGGCCATAAACCTTGTCGCCAACGACCGGGCAACCGATAAATGCCATATGCACCCTGATCTGATGAGTGCGACCTGTGCGCGGGCTAACTTCAAGCAGCGTATGCTCCGGAAATTTCTCCAGGGTTTTATACTCGCTAAAGGCATCCCTTCCTTTCGCGGGGGTTACCACGGCCATGCGCTTGCGCTCGCGCGGGTCCCGCCCGATGGTCGCGTCCACGCGTCCGTTAGCTGAGGGCGGATGCCCTTCCACCAAAGCAATGTAAGTTTTCTTGACTTCGCGAGATTGAAATTGATCTTGCAATGAACGCTGCGCCAGCTCATTTTTTGCCAGCACGATAAGCCCAGACGTATCTTTATCCAATCGATGGACCAGCCCAGGCCTTCGCTCTCCGCCCACTCCTTCAATTTCTGGGGCATGAGCTAACACTGCATGGATCAATGTGCCGTGGGCGTGCCCTGCCGCGGGGTGCACAACTAATCCCGCCGGCTTGTTTACTACGATCACATCCTTATTTTCGAAAACTATAACAAGGGGGATGTTTTCAGGAACAAGCTCTGTTGCCATAGGTGCAGGGACAAACAGTTCGATCTGCTCGCCGCCCTCAAGGCTGAGGCCAGATTTGGTTACAACGCGATTATTAACCTTTAGCTGCCCATCTTTTATGAGGTTTTGCAGGCGCGCCCGCGAATGCTGCGGAAGCGCGGCAGCCAAAAATCGATCCAGACGCTGCGGTTCTCCGGAAGGGACGCTAAATTTATGGAGAGACCCGGCCACTCAGGCTTGTTCCTCGACCAAGACCTCTTCGGATGCTGGTTCCGAGCCGCCGCCGAACCAAATGCCAAGCAGCAAAACGATCACACCGACTGTGATGCTGGTGTCGGCCACATTAAAGACCGGGAATTGGGCGACCGAAATAAAATCGGTCACATAACCGTGTTGGAGTCGATCGATCAGGTTGCCGAGTGCCCCGCCGAGCTGCAGACCCATCGCCACTCGCAGAGCCCAGTCGCCGCGCTCGATCCGCGGAAAGTAGTAAATGATGAGCAATGCCACCACAACGGCCAAAATGGTGAAGATGCCTGCGCCCTCTTGAAAAAAACCGAAAGCCGCGCCGCTGTTGCGCCAATGCAGAATGCGAACCTCAGGCGGAAGCCATTCCAGGGGACGAATTGATTCGCCAAATGCCAGGTTGTCGCGCACCCAGGATTTGGTCCATTGGTCGAGGAAGAAGACCAAGCCGAAGATAGCTACGAGCGATAAGTAGCCACTTAGAAAAGGGCGGCGCGGAGGCGCAACAGGTTGAGCGAATTGTTCAGTCTGCGTAGATTCCATGCAATCTCTTCGAAGAACGCTATTTTACCCGCGGTATCTTCCGACTACATCCAGTTGGTGGGCGATGTAAACTAACTGTGCGTTAGCTAATTGAGTTCGACGGACTTCCAGCCAGTCCTTTAATTTATTTTGATCCGAACCCGGGAAATTTTTAAGGGCCCCTTCGACAGTCAGCAAGATGCACTCGAGAAAGTAAGCTTCGTCGGCCGGATAGGTCGAATGTTGCGGCCGGACAATCCAATCTGAGCTGCCCGTTGCTAATATCTCGGCGCCGGCCGCGGGCAGCGCGGTCAAGAGATGTCGGCCCGTTTTGCTGTCGCCCGACGGCTTTCCGTCAACGACCCGCTCGTCCATCGTGCGATGATAAGCAGCCAGGATTTTCGACTCGAACTCAGCATCGACTTCCGGCTGAAATGTGCTCAGCCCGTCATAGTTGATCGGGAAGTAAAAGAGGCCTCCAAGTTTCAAAGAAGCCAGCAAGCGTGGAATTGCAAAGTTAAGGTCGAGCAGATCCAGCAAGGCGTGGCCAATAAGCAGATCCCACTTTTCGCCACGCTTGCTCTCAAGAAATGAGTAGGCGTCTTCGCGGACAACGTTGAACTGAGTCACATTGGGATCGACAGCATTCAGGGAATTCTTAGCGACGGTTAGATTCTCAGGAATTTCGTCGACAAGCGTGCATTCTGCTCTGTTCAGCAACCCATGATCGAGCAAGCGTGCAGCCATCGAGCCGACCCCGGCGCCAAGTTCGAGCACTCGTAAAGGATGCGAGGCGGATGCCAGCGCTTTTTCTAACGAATTCCAGACATGCATATTAAAGGAGCGGGCATCAACCGTGCGCTTGGCCAGTAGGTAGCGCTGGTAATCAAAGCGAGGCGTGTTCATTCTTTCACCAGTTGCGCGTAAACTTCCCCAGCGCGCGCTTCTTGCTTAATCATCGCGAGTTCAGCTTTTATCGATTGTGCATCTACCCAATTTGGCAAATCGAGCCGGGGATACTCAGAACGGATCAGGTTAAATCGATAATCACCTAGCTCCGTCAATCGGTCCACACAGGCGAGCGCAATTTGCATTGCCGCCGGGACATATTCAAAAGATAAAGTTTTGATTGGCTGAGACAGACCGAGCACGACTTCAAGCTCGTAACCTTCAACGTCAATCTTACAAAAGACTGGCAGCTCATGTTCGGCGATCAATAAGTCCAGCGTGGTGACCTCAACTTTGACCTTATCATCCCAGTCGACCTTGGCGAAGCTTAGCGTCTTGCCGACTTGACCTGCCCATTCAGAGGAAAGAGTTGAAACAGTAGGCGCCTGAGTGCTGATCAGCATCTCATGGCTCCCGGGTTTTGCTCCGGCCCCCTTGACAAGGATATTAAGCTTAGGATTCCTGCCATAGAGCTTTTTCAACACCGAAATAAAAAGAGGTTGAGGCTCTAAAGCAATGACCCTGGCGCCAACTGCTAACAGGGCGCCGGTTCGGTTTCCTACGTGGGCGCCAATATCGAAACACAGCTCGCCGGGGGAAACAAACTGGGCGTACAACTTCCGCCACCCACGCGCTCTACCGGGAATGGCGTAATACAGCAACAAAGAACGCGCCAACCCCCATGCAGCGGCCGGCGAAGGACCTTTATTCAACTGTTTTGAAATTTGAAACTAAGCCTTGCCTTGCACACGTTTGAGGTTTAGCCACAAGAACACGATCAACAGAGCCTCAACGGCTTTGGTTGTGTAGCCCAGCGCGCCTTTCTCTGGAGCAATGGCAAAAAATGCCACGATAGTTGCGAGGGTATAGGCCATAAACGCGTAATGGATCAAGACTTGCTGCCCTGCCGGAGTTCGGAAAATCACTGCAGCCAGTAGTCCCAAATATCCGAGACCGTTCAGGATGAAGAGCACGTCCGGGGGATGACCGGGTGCAAAGCCAAGCATAACCAAGTGTACAAATGCGGTGAATAAAGTGAGGATGATGATCAGGAAACGTGTTGATTTTTCGTTCACGGGTCCTCCAAGACCTAATGGGGGTTTTGCAAATTATAGCCGGAAAGAAATTTCTCTATGTTCGCCAAACTTTTTTGCCAGGTCGGGTGCTCTGTATATCTTTTCCGCGCAGCAATGCCCATACCTGCAAGTAGTGCCCGATCTTCTTGTAATCGCCTCAAGTAATCGGTCAACTCTTCAGCAATATCGACATTAATCAAAAATCCATTTTCGCCATGAGAGATCATCTCGCTCGCCGCGCCCGCCCGCGTACCGACCGCGGGCAGCCCGAAACTCATGCCTTCCAAATAAGCGATGCCGTAACCCTCGTATGAGGATGGAACCACGAGCACGTGGCTCTTTCGCAAAACAGGAGCCAGCTCCTGTTCGTCCAAAAAGCCAAAAAACTGCGCCCGTTCTTTGAGGTCTAGCCGCGTTACTAAGCGCTTCAAACTGGCCGCGTAGCTCGGCTCAGCATCTCCGCCACCCACCAAAGAGACGCTGACATCTAGCAGCGATGTAATGGCTCGAATCAGAACATCTGGCGCCTTTCGGCGGATCAGGCTTCCCAAGAAGACGATTTGCAATGGTCCCGGGCGCTTTGCTCTTTCGCGAATCTCCCCATCGGTGATATCGGGGTTCATACGATCCCCGCCAGGCTGAGCTACGATGCTGGGTTTCGCCTCCATAAGGCCTTCAACAACCCGTTGGGTTGTGAAACTATTGAACACAAAACCATCCACGCTGTTTAGATATTTGCGCTCGACCATTCGATAAAACGCGTTCAGCAGGCCAAAATGTTTCTCGCTGCTGCGCAGGTGGTGAACAATCGAAATGATCGGTAAGCTTGTCCGATCCTTTAGCTTGCGGTTAAGAAAAAATAATGAGGGGTGATTTAGCTCGTCCTGAAGAAGAAGGCCGAGGTTTAAGTTCTTGATCCGGTCGAAAAGCGTTTCAGAAAAATTATCGACAAGATGGCTTAGGTAATTTCGCCAGGGCAATGATATGACTTCGATCTCGTGGCCACTACTCCGCAGATAATCAACTAATTTACGATCATACAAGTAACCCCCGGAAGCCTGATCAATGCTTCCATAGATCACTAATCCGATCCGCACTAGAATTCCAGTCGATAGCTGGCCCAGGCATTTTCATTTTCCCAGAGTTGGACGCTAAGCGCTTGCAGGTTCTGAGATTTAAGGCGTTCAAACAGAGCAGAACAAAGGATGCGAACAAAATGCTCGAGCGATGGATTTAGACCGGCGAATTCAGGCAGCTCGTTCAGATCAGCTTCGCGATATCGAACTAGTACATTGTCCAGGTTTTTTTCCACATCGAGCAAGTCAACCAGATACCCGTGCCTATCCAGCTTTTCGCCCTCCAGCCGTAATTCGAGCTTGTACGGATGGCTATGCGGGTCGTTCTCAGCGCCCCAGTCCCCGCCGATTAAATGATGGTATGCCCGAAAATCTCGGCTAAGCGCGAGGGTGAACACTGAACTGATCTAGAAGACGGGCGGCTTGGAAGTAACTACGAACCACGTGTAGTAGACCCACACGCCTAAAACGGTCGTAAGAAAATAAAGAGCGTAGGCCGTGCGCATGACGGGCTTGTAATTTTCGAAGCGCATGAACTTCGGGACCAACTTGTGACCGCGCAAAACCACAAAGTTCCCAAGCAGAAAGGCGAAGACGCCCAACCCGGCGTGCAGCATCGTCACTTGATAAAAGATCGGCTCACGCGGACCGCCGCTATCGCGGATGATGAAATCGCGATATGGCAGGATCATCAACCAGAGCACGAGAATCACGTTGAGAATCGCTCCGCTCGTTTGCACCCACTTGTGGGTGTCATATTTCCCTTTGATCGCTAGGAAGAACCCGACGCTGAACAGAGTAATAACGAGCAAACTGAGCGTGAGTGTCATATCCGCGGCGAAGTTTGCATTTGTGCCAAGAAAACCGGGTTGATGCAAAAAGTCAGTCACGTCGTCCTCCGGACTCAGATAACGATAAATGCTCCCTAGTTTTACTATGAAACTGGTTTTTAAAGAAAGTCGCTACCTCCGTAGGTCAAATGCACGCCAAGCGTTTCGGCCGGATTATTGTTCAACTGCTCGTACGCCTTGGCCGCGTAATCGAGCCCGAATCGATGGGTGACCAGCTGGCTCGGTTTGATATCAGCCAGCCACTTCCACGCCTGCTCGAACCGCCGCGCCCGGTCCCAGCGGCCAGTAAGCGCCGGGGCGATGTGGCTTACTTGGCTGCTAATTAGGTTGATCCGGCCGCGGTGAAAGTGCCCGCCCAGGTCTATGGCCGCTCGCTTATTGCCGTACCAAGAGCCGACCACGATGCGTCCCTCATCGCCAACAAGTTTCATTGCAAGATCAAGCGCCTCCGGCTTGCCGCTGAGTTCGTAAACTAGGTCGGCTCGCTTGGCTCCAAGAACCTTCAATGCCTCTTCCGTGGATCCTGGTTTGCTCGAGTCAAAACTTTGCTGAGCACCCAATTTCACAGAGAAATCTCTCCGCCCAGAATAATTATCAAAACTGACCAGGCTTGCCAATGGATACCGCGCCAAAATGGCCGTCAGAAAAAGACCAACTACTCCCTGGCCAAGAACAACGACCCGCTCGCCGAGTCGCGGCCAACCATCCAAAACCAGATTGACCGCGGTTTCCATGTTCGCCAAAAAGGCTGCATCCTCAGGCTGTATTTCCGCAGGAAATGGTTGCAGGTCTTCAATCTTCGCGTTGAAGGCAGACTCGTGCGGGTTGAAGGCAAACACCCGGCGACCCTTCCAATCCTTAGCCGCATCTGCCCCAAGCTCTGTGACTTCGCCAACAACCGAGTAGCCATATTTCAACGGATACGCGAGCTTGCCGCCAAGCGCCGAGATCGTGGGATCCGTTGGCAGATCGGCTGGAGCCTCGCCGCGATACAGCATCAGCTCTGTGCCTGCGCTGATCGCCGAGCAGATCGTCTGCACCTGCACCTCACCCGCTTGCGGGCTTGGCAGCTCCTCTTCGAGGACCTCAACCTTCAACGGCGCTGTAAATATTAGGCTTTTACGTTTCATGCTAACTAGTGAAATTTTCCCAAAATGACAATGTCTTCGCCGACATGCTCCACCCGCACACCCATCAAGGGCAATGGCTGCTTCAAGTCTAATGGAATTTTGTAACCATCTATCATTCTTGGAGAAATCGTTAGCATCAGGCGGTCAACCAAGCTATTACCAAGAAAGGCAGCAATAACCTGGCCTCCGCCTTCCACCATGAGGCCGCGAATACCCAGATCCTTTAGCCTTCTTAGCATTTTATGCAAATCTACCTGGCCAGAGACGCCAGCTTGTTTTTCTATCCTTGCTCCAGCTTTTCCCAGCGTTACAGAATTCTCGCTAGGTACGGAAGAAGTGCAAAAAATCCACGGTTTCTTTTTGGCTTTTAGCAATTTTGAAGAAAGGGGTAGTCGCAGATTACTATCCAAAATAACTACTTGCGGATTTTCACCATCAGCCAAACGCACGTTCAATTGCGGATCGTCCGCCAAAACGGTGCGAATCCCAACCAGGATTGCGTCATGCTTCGCGCGTAATTTGTGCGCGAGGATCTGGCTTTGCTCCCCGCTGACCGCAAGCGGCTGATCGCGGCGTAAACTGATACTACCGTCGAGAGTTTGAGCGTAGCTTAATGTGACTAACGGGCGATCGTTTGGGACGCTGCCGGTTTCAGCCAGCCAGCGATCAAGAAACTCCATTTGGAGATTTGGGATTTGATTCTGGAAGATCGAGCAAATGTTGCATGCGCGCGACCTTGGTATTCAAATAGCGCTCATTCTCGGGCGTCACTTCACCCTGCAGCGGAATGCGTTCGACGATCTCAATGCCCAGGCGCTGCAACTCCTCGATCTTGCTTGGGTTGTTGGTTAGCAGCAAGATTTGCGTCAGCCCAAGCTCCTTCAACATTAAAGCCGCTACATCGTAATCGCGCGCGTCTGCCTGATGGCCTAGAGCGAGATTAGCTTCCACCGTATCCAGCCCCTGATCCTGCAAGTTATACGCACGCAGCTTGTCGCGCAGGCCTATCCCTCGTCCCTCCTGGCGCATATAAAGAAGAACGCCCCTGCCTTCCCCAGAGATCATCGCCAGGCTGCGATCCAATTGCTCGCCACAGTCGCAGCGAGTTGAGCCCAGCAGGTCACCGGTAAGGCATTCTGAATGGACTCTGACCAGCACTGGCTCGGGCGAGGTTAGCTCGCCGATAACCAGCGCAAGATGTTCTTTTTGATCTAATGAATTGGAATACAGATGGAGGTCGAATTCTCCGAAACGAGTAGGGAGCCTTGCGCTCACTACCCGCTGGAGATTAGCGGGAACGGCCATTTTTCTTTCTTCGCTGCATTCTAAATCCTACCATACCGATTTCTACGCTTTCGAAAGCGCGGCAACGCCCAGCCCGATCAACGCAAAGAAAATGTCACGGGCTCGAATAAGCAGGCTCAGGCTTAGCCCATACGCCGCGTCGAAACCAAGTGCCTGCATCACCAATACGTGGCTCGCTTCCAAGGCGCCCAAGGCGCCGGGGGTCGGCGCGAACAAAGCGACCCGGCCGGCAATAACGACAGCCAGCAATTGAGAGGCGTCCACGTTCAATCCTAAAAAGCGCAGCATTAGCCAAAACTCGAAGAACAATACTGCCCAAACAAGGACAGAAACGCCGAGCCCTTGAATGAACAAGTTGGGATGACTTTGGATCAAATCTCCCAATTGATCCTCAGTTCTGTTCAATCCCCCCGCCATCCGGCCCCTTAACCTACCAATCAGTCCAGCAATTGGGCGGGCCCCTCTTTTTAAGAAGGACAGATAGGTGATCGGCATGACCAGAATCGGGATCGAGAGCAAGAGGACCTGATTAACGGCCAAGCCCTCCAGTAAGCCGCTGCCCAGCAAAAGCAGCAACCCGACAGTCAGCACCAGAAAGTTGCTGAAAAGCTCGATCGATTTATCCAGTGCCACGGCCGCGAGGGCTGTGCTGGCCGGCACCTTATGGTTTCGCCGCACAAGCAGCACTTGCAGCGGCTCGCCACCGAAGTGCTGCCCAGGAGTGAAATAGCTCAGCGCGAACCCGGCCAAACGATAGCCTGTGATAGCGGCATAGGGCAGCCGGTAACCCTGCCGGCCCAGGATCAACCACCAGCGCAAGGCGAACAGAACGATGATCCCCGAGTTCACCAGCAGGATCGTTACGATCTGCCAGGTTTGTAGTTGAGCCAGCACCGAAACGATTTCTTGCAACGGCGCAGCTCGCAACGCCCAAATGAACAAGCCCGCCCCTAGTAGCAAAAGAGCGACCCATAAAATAATTAGTCTGCTTCTTGGTTGAATCACTTTGCGAGCTTCTCCCCTGGACGCCTGGCTACCCAACCTTCTTCGGGTTGCCACAACGAGAACGCGCCACTCCCCACAAAGAGGATGGCGGTGGCACATACGATCACAATTAGGTCTGAGACCTGGTTCGGCTCCACCTGCAGCCGAATAGCCGTTTCTACCAAGATAGCGATGCTAGTGATGCGCGGGGCTATACCTAATGCGATGAGCGACGCGAGTGCAAGTTGAAGGGTCACAAATGGATCAAGTACTAAACCCGCGAAGACTTGCCAGGCCAGAAAGCTGGAGACCAGCGCACGGAGCAGCAACGGAAACCAACTCCGAAGAAAATTCCAGCCGCGTACTTGCCAAATTCGAAAATTTTTTTCTCGTTTTGTTTGTCTGCTGACTTGCAACCAATCCAGATAGAAGTTCCACAAAAACGGGAACATAAACAAAGTCGACGTCAGGACCGTGACAGAGGGTGAAAGGATGGGTGCAAGCATGCCTGTCGTGACGCCCATTTGCGTCCCAGCCAATGCGCGCCGCACAGGATTCGGACGCAGCGCATAGATCCGCTCGCCGCGTCGACGGCGTATCCACAAACCGAAAACAAAAAAATAGCGCGCCAGCCCGACCAATGCAAACCACCAGCCCGCCGCGCCATACTGGACCGCCAGCAGGCTCGCTACCAGTAACCCACGCCCGTCGAGATCCTGGTCCAACTTTTGGCCGAGCAATGTAACTTGGTTCGTTATCCTGGCCGCGTATCCATCAACAAAATCGCTAAGGTTGAAGAACAGACAAAGTGCAAAAGGCATCCAAGCAAATAAGTCCGAGGTTGAGGGCAACCCAAGAAATCCAGCCATCAAACTAATAGCTAGTACGCGTGTCAAAGAGATCCATGTGCCAGCGCCCAGCCAAGGAAGAATTGAACTCTCTTGGTTTTTTTTGTTTAGAGGCAGGTCATGCCACAAGATCACCAACTGAACAGCAAGCGTCGCAAATGCAACGATCGCCCATCTTGTAACAAAAGCGGCTTCCCAAAAAATTATAAGCTGCAAGTAAACAAAAAAGACAAGGGCGAGGCTTACAGCTGAAAAGGCAACAAAGGAAACTTTTAATTTATTTAGCGCATTAATTGATGCGTGTTCCCTGCCTGGCATGGTGCGGCATTCTACCAGCGCGCTTCTGGGCGGATTTCCTGCGGGGCTGTCAGACAACGGCCTTGCCTAGCCCCTGAATTGTAAAAGCTCTGTAAACTCGCGTACCGTTCGTTGCGAACAGGGGTTATTAGAGGTGAGTGCCAGGCAAAGCCTGTGCATAGTTTAATTTTCTCGTTTTTCATCTCAGGAGGATGAAAATATGAATGCAAAGACTTGGAATCAAGTAACAGGCATCATTCTCATCGTTCTCGCCATTGTGGGCATCACGGGCATCGATTTGCTGCCCGGCCTGCTCAGCGTGAATGAGACCCCCGAGATTGCCCTCCACGTGGTGACCGGTGCGCTGGCCTTGTGGGCTGGCTTCACGGCTGGTGGCTACAGCGCTTTCGCTGTGACCTATGCTAAGTATGGCGGCTTGTTCTACTTGGTTTTGGGTGTGCTCGGCTTCTTCAGCGCCGACATCCTCATGTCAGCCGGCATCCACTTGGACCTGGTCTGCAACGTAGCTCACCTGGCGCTCGGCGCCTGGGGTGCCTACGTTGGCTTCATGGCTCCCGCTGGCAAGAAGAAGTAAAAAAAGTCTCTCAAAATAAAAGAGGCCCATATGGGCCTCTTTTATTTATCCTGCAAGTAGATCCGCGGAACCCGGGTGTTGATATTGGTCAAAATTTCATAAGGGATTGTGCCCGACCACCCCGCTAGCTCTTCGACAGTGATTTTTTCTTTCCCGCTCTGACCCACCAGGATCACCTCGTCGGCATTGAATGCAGAATCCTCCTCAATATTGACCATGATTTGATCCATGCAAATAGTTCCCACGATCGGGAAACGTTTCTCATTGATAAGAACTTGGGCCTTACCCGACATTGAGCGGAAATAGCCATCTCCATACCCAACAGGTACCGTTACGACGCGTACATCGTGATCGCTCTGCCAAGTCGAGCCATAACTGACCGGATGCCCGGCTCGCACCACCTTGAAATAAACGACCCGTGATGACCAGATTAGGGCCGGCTCAACTCTAATGGTTCGTTTTGCATCTTGCGACGGATAAACACCGTACAGCAGAATGCCGGGGCGAACCAGATCCAGCCAGCTTTCGGGCAGCTGCAAAATAGCACCCGAGTTAGCCATGTGGCGCACCGGCATCTGGATGCCGCGTTTTCCGTAAAAGCTCGTCACTTCCTCAAATCGCTCCAATTGCAATTTGGCGGATGCAAGGTCAGCCGCATCCGCATTCGCAAAGTGCGAAAAAATTCCTTCGACCTCAACATGCTTGCATTTCAACGAAGCTTCGAGCAGACTTTCCGCGTTGTAATAGTGCACCCCAATCCGTTCCATGCCAGTATCGATCTTGAGATGAACCTTGGCCCGCACGCCTTTGGCCGCCGCTGCCTCTTCGATCTGTTCCAGCTTTATTAAAGACGAAGCTGTCAGCGTCAGGTCGTAATCAAGAAAAAGCGGCGCCTGGCTTCCCAAAATCCCGCCCAAGACCAATATAGGCGTGGTAATGCCAGCCTCGCGCAAGAGAATGCCCTCTTCTAAATAAGCCACGCCAATACTTTTGACGCCAAGTTCCTGCATATGCTGGCCAACGCGCACCAGGCCGTGGCCATAAGCATTGGCCTTTAGGATCGGCATCACAATCGCCGAGCCAACCTGTTTTTGAATTGCGCGGTAGTTTTGCGTCAGGCGCTCAAGGTCGATCTGCACGTGCGTGGGCCGCAAGGCCGCGGCCGTGCTAATAGTTGGATAATTGCTGACTTGCATAATTCGTATTCTATCTTCCGCTATTTAAGCGCTGATTTGGCGAAGCTCAGGGCCTGATCGCGCGTAGTTACCACACCCGTCGCCTGGGCTTCGCGCAAGGCCTCAAGCAGCTCTCCCACTTTCGGTCCGGGCTTCAAGTTCATCTCGCTCATTAGTTCATCGCCGTTCAGCAAGATCGGCGGCGAAACGCTTTCCTCCGGGTGCTCATAATAAGCTTCGAACAGCGCCCGCAATGTATCCAGGTGTGCGCGCAGTTTATCCTCAGGGACCTCCGACCCATGCTTGCCAAGCAGATCGGCAAGTGAGAGCAGGCAAATATCAATCCCCGCATCGCCGGTGGCGCGGAAGAAGCGATAAATAGCCTTTCGTGTTGGCAGCTCTCCAGTTTGGGTGAGCTGCATCGGGCGCATATGGTTTACAACGATGGTGACCAGCAATTCCTTCTCAGCATTGCTCAAATGCAACGCATCGGCGAGCTCAGCGATCATCTCCGCTCCGCGCGCCTCATGCTCGTAGAAATGAATGCGTCCGTCCTCGCCTATACTCCGTGTTAGAGCTTTGCCAGCGTCATGCAGCAAAGCCGCGAAAACAAGCAGGGCTCGCCGCGGGCGCTCCATAACAATTTCGCTATCCAGATGCTGGCTCAGCTGCTGGCGATAACGCCCCAGGCTCAGCACGATCAGCCCACTTTGCAGATCGCTGGCGCCTTCGGATGGATACTCGGGAGCCAGCGCCATCATCACTTTCTCCAAACCGTCCAAAACATGCAGGCTGTGCTCCCATACGTCAAATAAATGCGGCGCGGATTGTTGCAACCCTTTTAGCGGCATCAATTCGGGGAACACTGGATTCAATGCGCCCAAAAGGTCTAAAGCGCGGATCGAAGCCGATCGCTTGGGAGCCAGCAGCAACCGAAACAGCTCGTCCCGCGTTCGTTCTGGTGAGACCGATGCCAAATCAGAAGCGGCGGCTCGCATTAACTCGCGCGTCTCTTTCTCGATCTTCAACCCAAAGCTGGCAGCCATGCGGATGGCCCGCAGCACGCGCACAGGGTCGGAGCTAAACGATTGCGGTGAGCAGGCGCGCACTTGTTTCGCCACCAGGTCAGCCGCTCCTCCAAGTGGATCAAGTAGCGCGTCAGGCTGGCGCAGGTCGATCGCCATCGCGTTGATGGTCACGTCTCTCGCAGCCAGGTCGCGGTCAATATCGTTGTCCTGCATCCCGACAAAATCGAGGACGAGCCGCGAATTTAGCTCCTCATTTACGATCACGCGACCCGCGTCCCGATCCGGATCTAGTGGATAAAAATCTGCATCCAGCGCTTTTGCCACCTTCCGGGCCAGCGGAATGGCTTTGCCGGGTATCGCGAAATCGATGTCCCGCAAAGTTCGTCCAAGCAGCAGGTCGCGTACCGCCCCACCAACCAGGTATATTTCCTGGTCTTTTGGGAGGCTGGCGCGAACTTGCTCAACTATTGGAGGGAGGGAAAGAACATGCGAAGGCATAAATTCCAACTCGGGCGTTTCTTTTGAGCGGGCCGCTTTTGCCGCAAGCAAAGCTTGCTTTGGCGTGCCGCCCTGCCCTACGATTCTGCCACGTAACCGCGCGATCCAACGCCCAGAATATGGGTCGTTGGAATTGCCGCTGGGAGTTGTCAAGTTCCTTGAAATCTTAGTGAGTTTTGACTGCTAACTTGAGAGACGTGCATTAATAGGGACATGTTGTTAACTAGGATTACGCCCTGCAACCCGGAGGTTGTGCTTTTTGCAAAACTCAAAAGGATGTGCTTCCCGTTCTACCAAGCCTACCAAAACTACCAAAGCTACCAACTTCCAAGAAACCTACCAAATCTACCAAAACTACAAGCTCCGCAAACAGAGCCTGCCCTCCCTCGTCATTGCGAACCGCTCTGCGGCGTGGCAATCTGGTTCCGATCTTGACCACAAACAAGGACCAACTAATTGGGCGGAGTGTACTTTTTTGGATCCACCACACCGATAAAAGGGAGATTACGATAGTACTCGTCCAGATCGAGCCCGTAACCAAAAACAAACTTGTTCGGGATCACGAAACCTGTGTAGTGGATCGGGACTTCGGATTGGCGGGATTCAGCTTTATCAAGCAGGCTACATACTTTTAACGTTTTAGGTTGGCGCGATTCCAGAAAAGCCAGCACGGATGCAATCGTGTTCCCGCTGTCGACAATGTCTTCAACAAGAAGCACATTGCGCCCTGAAATATTCATTGTCAGGTCCAGAGTGATACGCACTTGGCCCGTGGTTTCGCGCGCGCCGGCGCCATAGGAGGACACAGCCATAAAATCAACTGAATGTGGGATTGTGATATGGCGCATGAGGTCGGTTAGGAACATCACCCCGCCGCGCAGAATGCAGATCAGCACAAGGTCTTCGCCTGCATAATCCCTGCTGATCTGAGCGCCCAATTCGGGGATGCGCTTTTTTAGTTGTTCCTCAGTGACGAGGACTTCGCTTAGTAATTCCTCATAGGGGCGCGGCAGCGACATAGACTACGCGGGGACCTCGTGGTGCTCTCGGCAGCGGGCTTCATACAGCTCCGACGCGCCTACGATCACAACCGGATCGTTGTAATGCGCAGGCTTGCCATCTACCAGGCGCTGAGTGCGGGATGCGTCCTTGCCGCACACCATGCAGATAGCATGCAGCTTATCGACTTGCTCGGCTTGGGCCGTTAGGATCGGCATCGAGCCAAACGCCTCGCCGCGAAAATCTGTATCCAGGCCGGCGACAATCACGCGTAACCCGCTATCCGCCAGGTAATTGACTACCGAAACGATCTCGGGATCCAGGAACTGGGCTTCATCGATCGCAACGACCGTTGTGTCGTCAGCCAGCTGAGCGCGGATATCAGCGGCTTTATCCACCGGCGCCGCATCAAATTCACTGCCAGCGTGCGAGGTGACCTTGGCCGCCGCATAGCGGTTATCGATCTTGGGTTTGAAGACCTGCACCTTTTGCTTGGCGATCTTGGCACGCCGCAGCCGGCGGATCAGTTCATCCGTCTTGCCGCAGAACATTGAGCCAGTGATCACTTCCAGAGAGCCAATATGGTCCATCTCTACCTCGGCATTAAACCATCTAGCGGTAGTGTACTTGAACTTTGATCTTAGGAAACAAAAAAGCGCACGGTGACCGTGCGCTTTTTCTTTACATCATTTCGCGAAATTAGGCGCTGGCTTCAGCCTCAGCGGTTTGGCCTTCGGGCAACGTGTAGCCCAATCGGCGCAGAGCCTTCTTGGCATCGGCCAATGACTTGCGTCCCATGCCTTCGATCTCCAAGACGGCGGCATCGCCGGCAGCCAGGCGCTCGATAAATTGGCCGGCGGTTTCGATGCCAGCCTTCTTTAGAGCTTCCAGGCTGCGTTTGCCCAAGTCGAGGGTCGCCATTTGGCGCTCGGGCGAAGTCTGGGCAACCATCTTCGCATCCTTCTGTTCCTTGTACTGGGTGCGAATTTCAAGGCGCTTGTAGAAGCGATCGACCTGACCTTCGGTATCTACGATGCGCTGCTCACCGGTGTAGAACGGGTGACAGTTGGAGCAAATGTCCACGCGCATCTCGGCTTTGGTCGAGCCTGTGGTCCAAGAGTTGCCGCAGGCACAAACAACCTTGGCATCCGGATAATACTTTGGGTGAATTCCTTCCTTCATAACAACCTTCCTGGGCGCTGCTTTGCATACAGCACCACTAGACCTTTATTTCGCGGGATCGACGCTAACGCGCTTCTGCCCGTCTGTGATCGTTTCGTAAACCACCTGGCCATCGGCCGTGGCAAAAATCGTGTAGTCCTTACCCAAGCCAACATTGCGGCCGGGGCGAATGCTTGTGCCTACCTGGCGCACGAGGATACTGCCGGCGCGCACGATCTGGCCCGCGTATCGCTTAACGCCCAAACGTTGGGAATTGCTATCTCGTCCGTTGCGGCTTGAGCCGCCACCTTTTTTATGTGCCATTTCTTGCTCCTATTTCTTCTTGGCCTTGGCGCGAACGGCCGGTTTCTTGGCCGCGGATGCCTTTGGCTTGCTGCGCCGCGCAGCTGGCTTCGCTGCTGCAGCTTTCGTTTCAGCCTTCGGTGCTTTTTCTTTTGCTGCGGCTTTGGTTATGCCTTTGACGTCAATACTGTTGATTTGCAAGCGGGTGATCTGTTGGCGGTGACCAGTCTTGACCCGATAACGGATCTTGGGTTTGTATTTGAATACCGTGATCTTTGGACCCTTATCCTGGGCTACCACGGTGGCAGAAATGCGAGCGTCGGAAAGCGTAGGAGCGCCAACCAGCACAGTATCGCCGTCAGCTACCAGCAAGACGTCCTTAAGTTCCACCTTCTTACCAACTTCAAGTTCCAGGCGGTCGACTTCGACAGTCTCGCCCTCTACGGCTCGATATTGTTTGCCGCCGCTTTCAATGATCGCGTAACGCATCTGCTGTTCTCCAAATCTGATCCGCCAACCGGATGGGTATTATCGAAAAAGCTGCCCTAGCAGTATCTGCCAGGGCAGAGCGGGCGGTATTATAAGGGAAGAGGGGCGGGAATGTCAACCAGAGGCTCTCATTTGGCCTGCATCAACTTCAGATAGCATCACACCCCGCAATGGAAACCTCAACGAATCCTGTATCAAAAGAAAGATCCAGCTTTTTTGCGCGTTTGACCGGGTGGTATCTCGGCTTGCTATTGGCCTGGTTTGTCCTTTTCGTCCTTTTCGGGGACGGCGCCGGCTACCTAGGCCTGATCAATGCCGTTGCCCTTTTCCTTTTCTTTCCGCTTCCCATCGCACTTTGGATCGCATGGAGAGCTAAAAACAACCGGTTGCTCATCGCCGGCTTCGTTGGCATCACGATATTCGCATGGCTGTGGGGACCGTTGTTTTTGCCTCATCGAGCGCCAGAAGCTGACAGCCCCACCCTAAGAGTTATGACATTCAACATTCTGGGACGGATAGGCGATCCAGACGACATTTTGAGCAGCATCAAAAACGAGGATGCCGATGTGATTTTCCTCCAAGAATTAACCCATGAGTACAAACGTGTACTCACTGACGGATTAGAAGAGGAGTACCCTTACCAGATCCTTAACCCCGGTGAACGGTCAGCCGGGATGGGCGTCTTCAGCCGCTATCCCATTGAGCCGCTGGATATTTCGCTGGATGGACGCTGGCGGGGCGAACCGCAACTCTTGCGACTCGACTGGGAAGGCGAACAGATCACGCTGGTTAATTTTCATGCCATCTCGACCGGCACGATTTGGCCGCGCTGGGTTCGGACTACTTTCGACTGGCGGGAGGAATCAATCGCCCTGCTGGCCGACTTTGCCGCGGAATCATCCATCGATGGACCCGTGATTGTTGCCGGAGACGGCAACTTAACCCGGCTCAACGACAGTTACAAGATCTTGGATGAAGTCCTTAACGATGCGTGGTGGTACGGCGGCTGGGGATTTGGACACACCTTCCCCGGCAAGATCGAGCCGGATGACATATTCACACGCATCAGCATTTTTCTAATCCCACACTGGTTGGTGCGAATTGATTACATTTTCTATTCTGATCATTGGGAAACAAGCCGGACCTGGTTGGCCGACTTCAACGGCGGCAGCGACCACCGCGGCGTAGTAACCGATCTAGTCTTGATCGCCGACTAAGGCAACGCGGCGCTGGCCGCGGCAAAGATCGTAAAAGTGGAAATAAACCAATGGATCAAGAAGGGGTAAACAAAAGATTTGGTCCGCCAGGCAACCAGCCCGAACAGAAATCCGCCAAATATTGTTGAATAAGTTTCAACCGCGGGCTTGCTGATATGAGCCAGCGCAAACGGTACCGCTGCAAGCCAAAGCGCGTTCGCGCCAAAAACACGTGCGTAGCCAAACAAAAGGAAACCGCGAAAGAGGAACTCCCAGCCGATCAGGTCGAGAAAGGTGATGAGCGGCGCGGCCGGACCCCAGTTGTCGGCGTAATACTCGATCATGTTGGCATCCGCGCGGGCCACAAACCATAAGATCGGGGCGGCAATGGCTATCACGATCGCAGTAAGCAACAGCCCAGCTTTCCAATCACCAACCTGAAAGCCATATTCGCGGGGCGATTTCCTGAAAACAAGAATGATCACGAGCAGGGGAATGATCAGATAAAGGGCGACGCGATCGATGACCTTGATCGGCGTCAGCCTTTCATAGTGATCAATCATTAGGAGCAGAGTCGTCAGGATCGTGATCGCCACAGCCTCACGATCAAACTTCAGGTCAAATCTAAAGAGATTGCGCATTAGTAAGAGAAGTAGGAAACGTTGCCTTGGGGGCCAACGAGAATGGCGAGCTTATCTTGATCGCGCCAAAGTTCAAGCCCCCAATTCAACCACAGCAAGCTGACCAGCAGAACCGCGAATACCAGCTTCGGTTTATTCGCTCGGGCAGCAAGGGAGATTTCGCGCCGCGCAGACCAAGCGTAGCCAGCCAGCACTGCCAGAACCGGCACAATCGCCAAGTGAAATCGGTCCTCGGCGATCAGGATCAAATGCGGAGCTAGATAGGCAAGAAGAAAAATGAGCAGCAGTATCCGCTCCTTAGTCCACTCGATAAAAGGAGCGGCAAATGCAGCCATCGAACTTAGCAAGGTGAATGGCAACGTAAAAAGCAGGAACAGCGCGATCAGCGGAGCTTGGGGGATGTGCCCAAAAAAGTTGCTGCTATAGAAATAGGTTAATGCGCGCCGCTCCAAGCTGAAGAAATAACCTAGCTTGGCGAATACAAGCGAAACCGCCCTGCCCGGATCATTGCGGATGAATTCGATACCTGCCTGAGTGCCCAATTCATTGCGCAGCCCGTCATCCAAATAAGGCACCAGTTCGAGCGAGATACCGTATTGAAACGACCCGTTGCCTTCGGGATGAAAGCCCATATGCAGGTTGTATCCAAGCGAATTCTCCACAAAAGTCGGGCGGCCATGTAGCAAGCTATTTCGGATGGTCCAAGGCAACACCGTAGCGATCACTGCCAGCAGAAAGAATAGAGCGCCCCGCCTTTGCTTGGTGGCGAGCCAGACCCACAAAAATGCCAGCCCAGCAAAACCAAAGATGACCGAGCGAGTCAACGTTGCAGCCCCCAACAAAACCCCGGCAAATACGAAATGTTTTGCTTGCTGGCTTTCGCTTGCCCTTACCAAAAGCAGTAAGCCGGCTAACGCCAGCGGAATAAACAGGTTTTCAGTTGCGAGGGCTAGTGGATAAATAATCAGCATTGGGTAAATCGCTATGGCATAACCGGCAAAAACCGCGGCTGGCGGCTTTTTGGGAAACAGCCTAATAGCTAGTGCGAACGCCATTGGCGCCAAAGTGGCGCCCAAGAGAGCGTTGCCCAGCCGTGCTGCGAAGAGCCGCCATTCGAGGCCGCTGCCGGAATAAATGGCCGCCAAGAATGCCGGATAACCCGGGGCGCGGAACGAAGTTTCAACGCCCCGCGGATCGTAATCGCCAATGAAGTTGAAGTCGGGAACGTAGCTATGAATCAAGTCCAGATCGGGTTGGGAATACCAGCGAAAGCCATTGCCGGCAGCCAAACTGCGGCCCAGCATGTCGTACTGGAACATATCGTCCAAGCCGATCGGCAAATTGATCGAAATCAAAACCGGGATCAAGCGCAAACCCAGGGCCAGCAAGAAAAGGCGCGCGGTTATGGGCAGGAAAAGAAATTTATTCACGCGGCATGCGCCCAAACCAACTGTAACGGTTATGGGCGATCAGATTGTAAATTGGGTCGCGAATAAACCTGGGAAGCAGAATGAATCCGTAAAGAAGCGGCCAAGGGAAACGTAAAAATCGAAACACCCTAAGAACTGCGGAAGAGCGAACATAGCAGCGGCCATTCAAGACCGCAACCAGCATGTCGGTATCTTTTGTAGATAACCCGCACAGCTTTAAAGCTGCCTGCCCGCGCTCAGATTGCTGTGACGCGTATTCGATAGCGTCGGGGCGCTGCCGGGCTTGCAAGAACTGGACACTGCGATTACAGAGCACACAGTAACCATCGTAAAGTACCAGCGGCTTGCTCAATGGATAGGGCTGAGAAGTTTCTAAAATGCCTCGCCATCCAGATCAGATAGGCGCAATCTTTCTTCCATAAGAGACGTGACCGCGGTGATATCGAGCAGCGGCTCGTTTGCCGGGCGACTGACGTAAAGCAAGTAAACGCCAACGGCGCCTTGGCGGAAAGCTACTACATCAATGCGAACCAGATTGCCATCGACGCGCAAAAAATCGGTTGCCCAAGTCGTCTCCGCCGGCATTTGTTGCATAGGAATTTCCGTTACAAATTGCTGGTCTTCCTCTAACAGCGGAACGTCTTCACCGGCGCCCATCGCCTCGTGGAATTCGGCAAGGATCGCGGCTACATCTTCTTGCAACTCGGCATCAAACTGTGAGGTTACTAGTTCGTCGTCCAGGAATCCGGTCACGCCGCCTAAAAAGTCAGTTCCCGAAGACTCGAAACCATAAGCCAATGACTCCGAAAATTGCGCATAAGTAACAATTGATTGCCCGACGCTTTCTACAAGACCCTTAGAGCTGGCCCGGATTCCCTTCGGCAGATCTTCGAGAGTCAGCGCAAAAGGCGAAAAACGTTCCTCAAGCGGAGAAAGCGGACGAGTGGTTTCGGTTGGCTGCGGCGTAGAGCTTGCGATTGGAATAAATGTTACTTGGCTTTGCAGCGTGATATCCGTTTGATTTTGAAAACTGGCCGGAGTGCACCCCAACAAACTGAGCGCAGCCACACCCAGCAGCACGAAAAGCCTGATCATTGCTTCAGCAATTCTTGCATGATCCGCTGCGCGGCATTCGGATCGGCTTTGCCTTTGGTGCGCGCCATCAGTTGCCCCACGAACCAGCCGATCAGCGTTACCTTGCCGCCGCGATAACTGGCAACCTGGTCAGGGTTGGCAGCCACAATCTCTTCCGCCATCTTGCGCAAGGCACCTTCGTCGCTTACTTGCGCCAATCCTTCGCTTTGGACAATGTCACCGGGCGACTTGCCACTCTCTTGCACTTTTTGCAACAGTGATTTTCCAGTGGGCGTGTTGATCGTGTTCGTATCCATTAGCTTGAGAATGTCAGCCAAATATTCAGACGTCAGTTTTAGTTGATCGGCGCTTGTGCTTAATTCGTTCAGCATGGCCAACACGTCGTTCATCAGCCAGTTCGAAACGCGCTTCGGATCGCCGCCGTAAGCTTTTACCGAGGCTTCAAAATAATCGGAGAGCGCCCGTTCGCTGCTGAGAATATCGGCATCGTATTCAGGCAGGCCGTATTGGGTCGTGAAACGGGTAAGCCTTGCCAACGGTAGCTCGGGCAAGCTGCTCAGGATCTTGCCACGCCAGGCATCATCAAGCACAACCGGAAGCAAATCGGGTTCGCGGAAATAGCGGTAATCGGCCTCGGTTTCTTTGGAGCGCATCTTCCGCAAGGTACCACTATTCTCGTCCCATCCCAACGTCCAGGGTTGAATTGCTTCGCCGTTCTCGACTGATTTGGTTTGGCGCTCGATCTCGGTTTCGATCGCTGTGCGCAATGAGTCGATCGAATTCACATTTTTGATCTCGGTCTTAGTGTTAAGCACATTGCTGCCAACCTCGCGGATCGAGACATTCGCATCCGCACGCAGATGGCCTTTCTCCATATCCGCCTCCGAGACGCCCAGCCAGCGCAGCAACTGACGAAGCCGGATCAAATATTGGGCAGCTTCTTCGGCAGAGCGCAGGTCCGGGCCCGTGACCATCTCAACAAGCGGCACTCCACAACGGTTGAAATCAATCAGACGGCTGCCATCATCGCGATTGACGGTCTTGCCCGCATCTTCTTCCAGATGCAGCTTGTGGATGCTAACCCGGCGAACTTGGCTATCACCGGTGGGCAGATCCATACCGCCACCCCGCGCCAACGGCTCGTCATATTGCGAGATCTGGTAGCCCTTGGGCAGGTCGGGATAGAAATAGTTCTTGCGATCAAAGTAAGAAACGGACTGTAGCTCGGCGCCCATAGCGGCTGCCAGTAGCGCAGCTTTCTCGACGACGGCCTGGTTCAATACCGGCAGCACGCCCGGCAGCCCGGTGCACACTGGGCAGATATTGCCGTTCGGGCCGTCTTCCCAGGAATCGGCCTTGCAGGAGCAAAAGATCTTGCTGGCTGTGTTTAGTTGGACGTGGGTTTCAAGACCGATGACGGCTTCGTAACTAGCCATCGGGATTATGAGTATGTGTAAAAGCCGCGGCCCGACTTGCGCCCTAAGTAGCCGGCGTCGACCATGCGGCGGAGGAGCGGCGCGGGCCGATACTTGTCGTCGCCAAGATCGCGCTGCAAGACCTCCATGACGTAGAGAACAACATCGAGTCCGATCAGGTCGGCGAGGGTGAGCGGACCCATTGGGTGGGCCATGCCCAGTTTCATTACGGTGTCGATGCCTTCGGCGTCGGAGACCCCTTCGTCTAGCGCGTATATAGCTTCGTTAATCATTGGACACAAAACGCGATTGGAAACGAAGCCGGGAGAATCCTTCACAACAACGGCAGTCTTGCCCATTTGCTTGCCAACTTGGAGCGCAACCTGCACTGTTTCCTCGGCCGTGCCTAAGCCGCGCACGATCTCGAGCAGCGACATCAGCGGCACCGGATTGAAGAAATGCATGCCGATCACTTTTTCCGGGCGGCTTGTGGCGGCGGCCAGCTTGGTGAGACTGATCGAAGATGTGTTCGAGGCCAGGATGGTGCCAGGTTTCGCCAAGCCGTCCAACTCTTTGAACAACTTAAATTTCAATTCGGGGTTTTCTGTGGCGGCCTCAATCACAAGATCAACCCCGCCAGCAGATTTCAAATCGGTGACACCTTTGATCTTCAGCGCAGCTTGCTTTTGCTCAGCGGTAATGCGCTCTTTTTCGGCCAGCTTCTCAACTGATTTGGCTATGGCTGATTGGCCGCCCTCAAGCGGTTCTTTGGCGACATCCATCATGGTTACATCGTAGCCTGATACAGCGGCCGTCTGGGCAATGCCGTTGCCCATGGTGCCAGCGCCGATCACTAAAATGCTTTTGATCGCCATTACTTGGCGGCCTCTTGTTGTTTTTTCCAGGCAGCGTGGTTATCGCGAATTTGCCCGGCATGCTCCCGCGGATGATTAGCGTAGATCTTCAGCCAGCGTTCGAAACCATAAGGCTCATCATATTGCGGATGAACGACCGTCCTACTCCACATTTCATCAGGAAGATTTTTTATTAAGTCATAAGTCATTTTGCGCACCCACTTGGTCACTTGCAATGCGTCGTCAGTGCTTTGATTGTGATAGTCGAGATTGTCGGCCCACACATCCTGGTCATACGCCATGAGCGGCTGGCCGGGCTCAGCCAGGAAGCGGCGGGCACGCAAGTAGCTATTGGTTTCGCTATCAGCAAGGTGCACGATGACTTGATGCACGCTCCATTCTTTGGGTGCCGGCTTAAAAAGCCAGGCTTCCTTTGGAATCGCGCTCAACGCGATGACAAACTCATCATACGCGGTGCGATATTTTTCGATCAATGCTTCGCGTTCTGCTTTGTCCATTTACTGCTCGATCTCGATCGCCATCGCCACTGCTTCCGCACCGCCGAGGCAAAGCGAGGCAATGCCGCGCTTGAGGCCCCGGTCTTTCAGCGCATAGATCAGCGTGGTGAGCACGCGCGCTCCTGAGGCGCCGAGCGGGTGCCCAAGCGCGATCGCACCGCCGTTAACGTTGACCTTCTTCCAATCCCAGCCGAGATCGGCCAGGGCATAGCCATCGGCCAGCACCTGAGCGGCGTAAGCTTCGTTGAGTTCGATCAGGTCGACATCAGCAAGCTTCCAGCCGATCTTTTCAAGTAGGGCTGGAATGGCGCGGGCCGGCGCAATAAATATGTGCTTGGGATCGACCGCAGCTTGGGCGTAACCCACTATGCGAGCGAGTGGTTTTTTGCCCCACTCTTTGGCTTTGCTCGCATCTGCGACGACCAGGGCAGCAGCGCCGTCGTTCAATCCGGGCGCGTTGCCGGCGGTCACTTTGCCATCAGGCTTGAACGCGGGCGGCAGCTTGGCCAGCATCTCCAGCGAAGTATCGCGCCGGGGTGACTCGTCGGTGTCGACGATGGTCACTTTCCCCTTTTTATCTTTTACTTCAACAGGAACGATCTCGGCTTTGAATTTTCCGCTATCAATTGCGGCCAAAGCCTTGTGATGGCTGCCGAGGGCGAATTCGTCCATGGCATAGCGGGTGACTTCATA
The DNA here is from genome assembly GCA_025450445.1 of Anaerolineales bacterium. Lineage (GTDB taxonomy): Bacteria > Chloroflexota > Anaerolineae > Anaerolineales > UBA11579 > JAMCZK01. The sequence goes on from JANWHN010000087.1 coordinate 44,395, forward strand.
TTCTTCTGCAATGAACTCGGCCGCGTCGCCCATGATCCATTGCTCGAATGGGTCCCAGAGGCCGTCGTATTGCAGCGCGTCGGTGAGCTGCTGGTTGCCATAGCGAAGCCCGCCGCGCCCATCCACAAGATAAGGCGCTTTGCTCATGCTCTCCATGCCGCCGGCGACAAATAGCTCGCCATCACCGGCTTTGATCGCTTGCGAAGCAAGCATGACGGCCTTGAGGCCGGAGCCGCAGACCTTGTTGATCGTGGTTGCGCCGACTGTGGGATCGAGCCCGCCGAAAATGCCCGCCTGGCGGGCAGGCGCCTGTCCCACGCCCGCGGAGACCACGTTTCCCATGATGACTTCGTCAAACTTAGCTTCGCCGTTTAGGCCGGCACGCGCAACCGCCGCACGCACAGCGGCCGCCCCCAGCTGGGTGGCGGTCAGGCTGCTGAGGGAGCTAAGGAATTTGCCTACCGGGGTGCGCACCGCGCTAAGTATGACTGGGACGTTTGAGTCGTTATTTGGCATTGAACCTCAATTTAATTGCTGAGAGCCAATTATAGTCGTTCGAGAATCGGGATTTCTTTCTAGCTTTTTGCTTGCCAAGTCGTATGCACACGTTCCCACGTCTCTTCTAAGCCTTCTGGGAGAACGCGGGTTTGCCCTACTGCAGCCATGAGATTCGTGTCGCCGGCCCAACGAGGCACGATATGCAGGTGTAGATGTTCTTCGATCCCTGCGCCGGCAGCCGACCCTAAGTTGGCGCCAAGATTGAAGCCCTCGGGTTTATAGACGGCGGTAAGAACCTGAACAGCTTTGCTTTGCAACTCCGTCATTTCGCTTCGAGTAGACCGGTCGAGCTCATCGAGCCGGGCTGCATGTTTAAATGGAAGCACCATCAAATGGCCGCTGGTGTACGGATAGCGATTAATGATCAAAAACGCCAATTCGCCGCGAAAGATAATCAGATTCTCAGCAGTATCGGGTTGAGTCAAGGCGTGACAAAAAACACAGCCGTTGGCCTTCTCGGCTTCTTTGTCTCGTCCAATATATGGTTTGCGCCACGGAGAAAACAGACGTTGCATGAGTGCTCAACGTAATTGTAGCAGGGGCAGTCATCGCGAATTGACACGCTACTAGACGGCGAGTATCCTGCTGCCCATGGAACAGCTGGATTTTTTGCAGCAAACGAACGTGCCAGTCAGTGTGACCGACCTGACGCGGCGGCTGCGCGGGGTGATCGAATCTGAGGACGGGTTGCAAAACGTCTGGGTGCAAGGCGAGCTTTCAAACTTTTCGAGACCGAAATCCGGGCATTGGTACTTTACATTGAAGGACGATGGCGCCCAGTTGCCATGCGTCATGTGGCGCAGCACCGCCGAATTGCAGATCCACGTTCCTAAAGATGGCGAGTCGCTTGAGGTACACGGCGGGTTGAGCCTTTACGAAGCCGGCGGCCGTTACCAACTGTATGTTGACGAGATTCGCCCGGCCGGCGCGGGCGCGTTGTACCTTGAATTCCTGAAACTCAAAACCAAGCTGGAAGCTGAAGGCTTGTTCGCTGCAGAACGGAAACGCGCGGTACCCGCGGCGCCGCGCCGCATTGGCATCGTGAGCTCGCCCACCGGCGCCGCCTTGCGAGATATTGTCAACACGCTGACCCGGCGCTATCCGCTGGTCGAGGTCTTCCTTGCCGGGACGCAGGTGCAGGGACCGACGGCGGCGGCGCAGGTGAGGCATGCGATCCAACGGCTAAACCATTACGTGGTGCCGGATGTCATTATTCTTGCGCGCGGCGGCGGATCTTTAGAAGACCTGGCGGCGTTCAACAGCGAAATGCTGGCGCGAGCAATTGTCGCATCAGCAGCGCCGATCATTTGCGGCGTGGGTCATGAGACCGACTTCACCATTGCTGATTTCGTCGCCGACCTGCGCGCCCCTACCCCAACGGCCGCGGCTGAGCTGGCCACGCCGGATCGCTTTGAGCTTGCCGCCGGCATCGCCGAGCAGCAGCTGAGTCTTGGCCGAGCTTTGGCGGACTTGGTGCGCGAGAAGAGCTGGGAACTGGATGCAATGGCGCAACGACTGCAAGCCAGGTCACCAGAAGCCAAGATTTCAAGCAGCCGGCAAAGGTTGGACGATTTGACCGTTCGCAGTGAACGCGCTTTGCAACAGCAATCCCGATTGCTGCGGGCAAACCTAGGCGGCCTGCAATCCAAGCTGGGCGCGCTGAACCCAACCGATGTGCTGAGCCGCGGCTATGCAGTAGTCTCGCAGAAGGATGGCAAGGTTGTAAGCCGAGCCAAACTGGTCAAAAGCGGAGAAACTCTGAAAGTGCAAGTTAGCGACGGCGACTTTGGAGTGACAGTTAACGACGGGAGCAAATAATGGCAAAAGAGAGCAATGTCGCTTCCCTTACTTATGAGCAGGCGTTCGAAGAACTTGAGAAAACGGTCAAGCAGTTGGAAGCTGAGATCCAGAACCTGGATCAGGCGCTGCTCCTGTTCGAGCGCGGGCAGGCGCTGGCCAAACATTGTGCGGATTTGCTGGAGAAGGCCGAGCTAAAGGTTCAACAGCTTGGTGAAGATGGGGATTTACAGGTGCTGGATTAACTGCTCTTTTGCAATTTTTCGCGCACAGCTTTCGGCAAGCCCTGAACAACCAGGGCATAAGATTGATCGACCATCTCGGTAACCAGCAGATCCGGCAAACTGTCATCGAGCACAATCGTGTTCCAGTGTTTTTTGTCCATGTGATAACCCGGCGTTATCGACTTAGGATGGGCAGAGCGCAACGCTAAAGCTTCGTCCGGATCACATTTCAGATTGATCGTTCCCGGGCTCTCGTCTTCACCGATCAGGGCGAACATCTTATTGGCTACTTTGAACACCAAGGCGCCTTCGCCAAAGGGATAGCTGCCGGATGCACCGGGCTTGGCGAGGATATAGGTCCGGATTGCTTTCGGCTTTTGCTTTTTTCCCATCTCTAATTTACTGCCGACTCCTGCGAGAAGAGCTGGATAACTACAACCCCGGCAATGATCAGTCCGATCCCGGCGATGGCCGGCCAGTCCAGGCGCTGCTTGTAAACCAGAAAACCCAAGATCGTGATGAGGATGATCCCGATACCCGACCAAATGGCATAGGTGATGCCGAGCTTAATTGTTCCGAGGGTTTGGCTCAGAGCATAAAATGAAATGACATAGCCGATCACCGTAATGACGCTCGGCACCAACTGGGTGAAGCCCTTTGTAGCCCGCAAAGCTGTGCTGGCGATCACCTCAGTGATGATGGCAACTATCAAAAACATGTAAGCCCTTGTCTCCATTATTCTTTCTCCTTGAGCCGGGTTTGCATTGCGTCACTGGCGAGTTCCCTGAGCACATCCTGGGCAATCCAGCGGGATGCCTTTGAATCAACTTTGGCTATCTGTTTGGCGACCTTTACGGCTTCTTTGTTCAGAGCCAAATTACGCTTGCCAACACTGCGCAGTGCCCAACTGATCGCTTTCTTTACGTAATTACGTTCGTCATTAGAGTATTCCACCATCAAGGGATAAAAAGTCGAGAACGTTTCTTTGCCGGCTTTTTTATCCTTGACCGCAATCCAGGCCATCATCGCAAACCCAGCCCGGCGAACGAATTCCTCTTTTCGTTTCGCCCATTGGATCGCTTTCTTGTGAGCGAAGGGCGTTTTGACCAAGAGGTTTCCTGCCAAGTCATCACAAAGGTCCCAGGAATTTAAGTCCTTGACCCAGGCGCCGGCTTGGGCCTCAGTGACCTGTTTTGGATCATCGACCAACGGCGCAACAAGGCGGGCCTCGTGGTAACCGCTATCCCAAAGTTCCAGTGCTAACTCATGATCTTTGCCGATCTCTTTGGCGATCTGCTTTAGGACAGGGTGCTTGATCCCAAAGGCGCGGTCGCTACGGATGCCGAAACGAGCCATCCCAGAAATGTTTTTCTCATTGCGCAAAGATTCAAAGCGCTTGAGGATTTCTTTTAGTTTCGCGCTCATCGCTATAGACTCGTTAGAACTTTAGGCCGCTCAGTTCGCCAGGCTTCGCCTTCGGTTGCTTTCTCGAACGCTCGTGAAACGCGTAGTAGGGCGGCTTCTGAGAAATCAGGGCCGATGAACTGAATGCCGATCGGCAGCCTTTCGTCGCTCAATCCGGCCGGAACCGAGATCGCGGGGACGCCGGCGTGGTTTGCGGGGACCGTCAGCTGATCGGCGTATTGCATTAAGACAGAGTCACCGTAGATATCACCGACGGGAAACGCGGTGGTGGGTGTGGTTGCAGTAAGCAGCGCGTCAAGCTTGTGGGCCCCTTTCGCATCGAAGGCACGATCAAAATCACCCCGAATGAGCGAACGGACCTGCAATGCGCGTTTGTAATATTGCTCGCTGTATTGGGCGGCGCTGACGTACATGCCCATGAGGATGCGCAATTTGGGTTGAAGGCCGAAACCTTCGGCGCGACTTTTGCGATAGAGATCGCGCAAATTATCGACCTTTGTCTGAGTCCGATAGCCGTATTTGACGCCATCGTAGCGATGCAGGTTCGAGGCTGCTTCAACGCGTGAGAACACGAAATAAGTTGGAACGCCATAGCGAGTATGCGGCATGCCGACATTTTCAACAATCTCGGCGCCTTCGTCCGATAATTTATCGGCGGCTTTCCTGACGGCCTCTGCCATATCTTTGGGCAATGCCTGGCTTTCCAGCTCACCCGTCTCGTGATTGAAAAATGTGATCTTGTCGTAATCGGGCGAGAGGCCGATTCGCATGCCCTTTACGCCGTTTTCCAGCTCGGCCGTGTAATCCGGCACGGCGACTTTCGCAGCGGTGCTGTCGCGCGGGTCCGGG
>JANWHN010000088.1 GCA_025450445.1 Anaerolineales bacterium
AACGCGGTTGACAATGACGATTGGCTGACCTAACTCTTGAGGAATAATTTACCGAAAAGAGAAGTGAATTCATTGCTCATGACATTCGCTCGAGAAATTCTCTGTCCCCGCTGCCACAATCGCTTTTCGCTATCTCAATTGCTCAACCTGTGCTCCTGTGGTTCGCCTCTGCTGGTGCGCTACGATCTAACAAAGGCTGCCACCGCACTCTCCAAAACCACCCTCTCGGGGCGAACTCCCACGCTGTGGCGCTACCGCGAGCTTTTGCCTCTGGAAGACGACGCGAATCTGGTGTCGTTAGGTGAAGGGTTCACGCCGCTGCTTGAGGCTAAGAACCTGGCCCGGGAATTTGGCATGCAGCGACTTTGGATTAAAGATGAGGCCCAAAATCCGACGGGTTCGTTCAAAGACAGAGGCCTTTCGCTCGCCGTCTCGCGAGCGAAAGAGCTTGGGGTGAAGAAAGTAGCGATTCCGTCAGCGGGAAATGCGGGCGGATCTCTAGCGGCTTACGCCGCCCGGGCTGGTATCGAAGCCTATGTCTTTATGCCCAAGGACACGCCCGCCGCGAACCAAATCGAAGCCCGGCAGTATGGCGCACTCGTCACCTTGGTGGACGGATTGATTAACGATTGCGGCAGAATCATCGCGGAAAAAAAAGTGGCTGAAGGCTGGTTTGACGTTTCGACTCTAAAAGAGCCCTATCGCGTAGAAGGCAAAAAAACCATGGGCTATGAAATCGCCGAGCAGCTCAACTGGACCTTGCCGGACGTAATTATTTATCCGACTGGCGGCGGCACAGGCCTCATCGGCATGTGGAAAGCATTTAATGAAATGGCGGAGCTTGGTTGGATTGGAAGCAAGCGACCGCGTATGGTCTCAGTGCAGGCCAGCGGTTGCGCTCCCATTGTGCAAGCGTTCAACGACGGCAAAGATACGGCAGAACCATGGCAAAACGCGAAGACCGTGGCGTCGGGCCTGCGGGTGCCTCAGGCGGTAGCCGATTTCTTGATGTTGCAGGCCCTTCGAGAAAGCAAAGGTACGGCATTGAGCGTTTCTGACGATGAAATGCTCGCGGAGATTCCACGCGTTGGCCGGACCGAAGGTATTTTTTTCTGCCCCGAGGGGGCCGCTTGCATCGCGGCGCTCCGTCGATTGATGCGGCAGGGATGGGTTAACCCTAATGACGACGTGCTGATCTTCAATACCGCCTCCGGTCTCAAGTACCTCGACGTCATTCGCGACAACCTTGTTAATAAATAGTTTTTACGGTAGATAGCTGGCAAACGCCTGAACCCTGCCACAAAAATATGTTTCACTGGAACGGATACATGCCGTTTAACAGTCGATATTGGAATCCCGGAATCATTTACGCAATGTAGTTTCACAGGAGGTTTATACGGCAAATCTTGGTTTTGTGGGTCTGGGGGTCATGGGAAGCCGGATGGCGAAACGGTTGCTGGAAGCGGGGCATAGCGTTACGGGCTATAACCGGACCAAGTCAAAAGCAAAGTGGCTGTTGGATGCCGGCATGAAATGGGGCGATTCGCCTCGCGCCGTCGCCAGTATCGCGGATACGACTCTTTCCATGGTAACCAACACCCAGGCACTACAGGCTGTTACGAGCGGCGCCGATGGCATCTTGGCGGGACTCAGTGCAGCGAAAATCTATATTGACATGAGCACGGTGAGCCCCGCCGCGAGCCGCGAAGTGGCCCGCCAGGTGAAGGCCAAGGGAGCTCAGATGCTCGATGCGCCGGTGTCGGGTAGCGTGAGTACGCTCGAAGAAGGCAAGCTATCTTTCATGGTCGGAGGACAAAGAGAGACCTTCGAGCGGGCTCAACCGATTCTCCAAGCCATCGGGCCGAAAGTCACCTATGTGGGTGGTAACGGGCTGGCAGTCTCCATGAAAATCGCGACGAACCTGAGCCTTGCCGTGCAGATGCTGGCCTTCAGCGAAGGAGTCCTGCTGGCTGAAAAGAGCGGCATCGACCGGCAAACTGCTGTCGAAGTTCTTCTCAATAGCGTCATCGCCTCGCCCATGGTCAAGTACCGCGGGCCGTTCGTGCTCGATATGCCGGACGAAGCCTGGTTCGACGTCAACATGATGCAAAAGGATTTGCTGCTGGCTTTGGAAATGGGTCGCCAGCTCGATGTGCCGTTGCCAAGCACCGCAATAACTAACGAGATGCTCACAGCAGCGCGGGGCATGGGGCTTGCGGACAAGGATTTTGCGGTTTTATTTGAAGTGCTCGCGAGGATGGCGGGGATGAAGACTGGGTGACTGGAATGTTGGAATGATGGAATACTGGAGGATTGGAATGATGGGCTGATAGAATACCATTATTCCAACATTCCAATATTCCAAACGTTGCAAGTGAGATCTTGATGGTTCATCCAAAAGCAAAACCGGCATCAAAGAAACCGGTGTCCACACCGTCGCGCGACCAAGCTCTTCATTTCTATCGCCAAATGTTAAAGATCCGTTTGTTTGAAGAGCAGGTGAACCAGCTCTATCTCGGCGCCAAGATGCCTGGTCTGGCTCATCTCTATATCGGGCAGGAGGCGGTTGCCGTGGGCGTCTGTGAAGCGCTGCGACGGGATGATTATATTACCAGTACCCACCGCGGCCACGGCCATTGCCTCGCTAAGGGCGCATCCGTGGATAGAATGTTCGCCGAGTTATTAGGTAAGGCAGCGGGCTACTGCCGCGGCAAGGGCGGCTCCATGCACATCGCCGACCAGGATACCGGCAATCTCGGAGCGAACGCTATCGTCGGCGGCAGCGCGGGCATCGCCACTGGGGCGGCCATGTCGGCAAAGATGCGTGGCAGCGATCAAGTGGCAGCCTGTTTTTTCGGCGAGGGCGCGCTGGGGCAAGGGTTGCTTTACGAAGTGATGAACATGGCTTCGCTCTGGAAGCTACCGGTCATTTACGTCTGCGAGAATAACCAGTACAACGAGTACACGAATTATCGCGAAACGACCGCAGGTGAGGTGGCAGCCCGAGCCGAAGCGTTCGGCATCCATACCGAAACCATCGAAGGCCAGGATGTCCATTTGGTCCATGCGAAAAGTCTTACGCTAGTCGAACGGGCCCGCCGCGGTGAAGGTCCGGCCTTTCTGCACTGCAATACCTACCGCTTCCACGGGCATCACGTCGGTGATGTCGATCGCTCCTATTATCGTTCCAAGAAAGAAGAAGAAGAGTGGAAGAGCAAACGCGATCCGGTGAAGCTCCTCGCCGAATGGCTGCACAAAAGCGAAATGGCTGACGGCAAGTTGCTCGATCAAATCGAAGCGGAAATTGCGGCGCATATCAAGGAGGCGGTGCAATTCGCCCTTGAGGCGCCTTATCCGGATCCAAACGAAGTCAATCAGCATGTCTATGCTTGAGAAGGCAATGGGCACTAGGCAACAGCCATTAGTGGAGAGAGGAAACAAATTGCCTGTTGCCCAGTGCAACTACAAATATGAAAGCCCCCAGCGAACATTCAACTATCACTAACACAGTTACTGCAACCCGGCAAATCACCTTCGCTCAGGCGATAAATGAGGCGCTGGCGGAGGAGATGCGCCGCGATCCTCGCGTGTTCGTCATTGGCGAAGATGTCGCCGAGGCGGGGACACCGTTTAAGGTGCTCTCGGGCCTGGTCGACGCATTTGGCTCCCAGCGGGTGATTGATTCGCCCATTTCCGTAGCGGGTATCACTGGCATCGGCGCCGGCGCGGCCATGACCGGGATGCGCCCCGTGGTGGACATCATGTTCGGCGACTTCATCACTCTGACGATGGATCAACTCGTGAATCAAGCGGCCAAGATCCATTATATGTCCGGCGGCAAATTAAAAGTGCCCATGGTCTTGCGCACAACCCTCGGTGCCACCCGCCGCTCCGCCGCCCAACATAGCCAAAGTTTGCACGCCTGGCTGAGCCATATTCCCGGATTAAAAGTCGTCGTTCCTTCCACCGCCTACGACGCCAAGGGCCTCCTCAAGAGCGCTATTCGTGACGACAATCCCGTGGTCTTTTTCGAAGACAAAATGATGTACCAGCTGAAAGGACCAGTACCGGTTGACGAATACACGATCCCTCTCGGTGTGGCCGACGTGAAGCGCGCCGGGAGCGACATCACGCTGGTCGCCACGAGCAGTATGGTCCATATCGCTCTGGCGGCAGCAGATGCGTTGCAAGCGAGCGACGTCAGCGCCGAAGTCATCGATGTCCGAACCACATCGCCCCTCGACAAAGAGATGATCATCGAATCGGCTAAGAAAACCAGCCGCGCCATCGTCATTGACGAAGGCTATGAGCGCTACGGCGTAACCGCAGAGATCGCCTCGATTATCGCCGACGGCGCCTTCTACTATCTGGACGCCCCGGTGAAACGGATGGGTGCGATGGACGTGCCTGTACCATTTTCGCCGGTGCTCGAGGACCAGACTGTGCCGACGGCGGAAGCGGTGGCTGAGGTGGCGAAGAGACTTTGCAACAAGAGATGAGCGGATGCGGTTCCAGCAGTTCCAAATGTTCCAGTCGTTCCAGCCGTTCGCGGAAACCGATCCGTTCGTACGATTGGAACTATTGGAACGACTGAAACATTTGGAACAATTTTTTCGGAGGTAGTTATGGCCTTAAAAACCTTCGGCCTGATGGGAGTCGATTGGGAAGAGCGAGTCGACCTGGAGCGCCTTCGCCGTGAACGTCTGGGGCGCATTAAGAACGCTCTTAAGGCCTCCGAAATGGGCGCCCTCCTATGTTTCGACATGAACAACATTCGCTACATCACCGCCACCCACATCGGTACCTGGGCTATGGATAAGCTCGTTCGCTTTTCACTCCTACCGCAAGACGACGAACCGATCCTTTGGGATTTCGGCTCGGCGGCGCGACACCACCAAATTGATTGCCCTTGGCTCGGCGAACGCTCGCGGGCGGGCATCTCCACCTTGCGCGGCGCCACCCATCCAGGCTCGGGCTTGGCAGAAGGTTTGGCGAAAAAGATCAAGACCGAACTTGAGATGCGCAAGCTCGACAAGGAACCTCTCGGCGTCGACGTCATTGAATTACCGGTCTTCTTTGCATTGGAGGCTCAAGGAATTAAAGTCGTCGACGGACAACAGCTCATGCACGAGGTCCGAAAGATCAAGACCCAGGACGAAATCACGCTGCTCAATACGGCTTGCATGATGGTCGATTCTGCCTACGACGAGCTTTATCGCTTCATGAAACCGGGAGTACGGGAAAACGAATGCGTTGGAGTCGTCAGCAAAGTGCTCTACGACCTCGGTTCCGAGCATGTCGAGGGCGTCAATGCCATATCGGGCGAGCGCTGCAGCCCCCATCCCCACGTCTATACGGACCGCGTGTTGCGGCCCGGCGATCCGGCTTTTTTCGATATCCTGCATAGTTACAACGGCTATCGCACTTGCTACTATCGGACCTTCGCCATCGGCAGCGCGTCACCCGCCATGGTGGACGCCTATAAGCGCTGTCGCGACTACATGGACGCGGCCATCAGCATCGTGAAACCCGGCATCACCACCGCCGATGTCGTCAAGCTTTGGCCCAAGGCCGAGGAATTCGGCTTCGCCAACGAAGAAGCCGCCTTTGCGCTCCAATATGGTCACGGCGTCGGTCTGTCGATCTGGGAAAAGCCGATTTTCAGCCGCCTAGTTTCTCTAGATCATCCCGAAGTGATCGAGGAAGGAATGGTCTTCGCTCTGGAGACTTACTGGCCCGCTTCCGATGGCTGGTCCGCCGCCCGGCTGGAAGAAGAAGTCGTTGTGACCAAGGATGGCTGCGAGGTGATTACGCGCTTTCCCTCTGAAAAGCTGTTGGTGGCGGGCACGCACTACTTCACCGCCGGTGGCCCATTGCCGACAACGCGGGAAGCACAGTCGAATCTGAACAATCCCGGATCCTTAGAGAGAAAAAAACATTGAACACCTTGAAAGATGTCAGGAGCTTGAGTTGGCACCCG
>JANWHN010000089.1 GCA_025450445.1 Anaerolineales bacterium
TAGGCGAGGGGGTTTGGCTCAAGCGCCAATTGGCGGCCACATACCCGCTCAAATAGCACGGGATCGTCGCCAAAATAACGGCCGCCAAAATGTAGCGAATGCGCATCCGTTTGAGCGGATCGCTTTGATTGAAGAACATGGCCGGACGATAATAACATCCTCGCCTTAAACGAGTGGAGTTGCGAAGCAACTCCAAATCGTCCGCTTCTTTTGCGGAAGATAGCAATCGAAAACGCCCCTCACATGGGCTTATAATTTCAGGGATGGCTTGGGTCTATCTCGCCCCTCATTTGGACGATGTGTCGTTCTCGTGCGGGGGTTTGCTCTGGGAGCAAAGCCAAAAAGGGGAAAAAGTTGAAGTCTGGACCATCTGCGCCGGGGACCCGCCTGCCGGTCCGCTCTCACAACTAGCCGAACGACTGCACGAAAGCTGGGGCACTGGCCGCGAAACACCCGGCTTACGCCGCAAGGAAGACGAACAAGCTTGCGCGGCCATCGGCGCCAAGGCAGACCATTTTGCTTTTCCTGATTGCATCTATCGTCGTCATCCCGAAACGCAGGAGCCGCTCTACACGTCAAGCGCAGCAATTTTCGGGACCGTGCAACCGATCGAAATGGAAAAATTTGCCGATGAAATCGCTCAGGCAATTGCTAAGCAGCTTCCGGCTGACGCAACTCTGGTTGCTCCGGTAACGCTCGGCAACCACGTTGACCATCAGCTTGTGCGCGCCGCCGCCGAAAGGCTAGGGCGGGAGCTTCTTCTTTACGCTGACTATCCATACATTCTTAAGAATGAGCACTTGCTTGGCTATCTGCTTCCAGCCGGCTCAAAAGGCGAAACGTACCCGATCTCCGAAAAAGGCCTGGCCGCATGGAAGAAGTCTGTTGCCGCCTACGCATCGCAGATGAGCACGTACTGGCCGGAGCCAGGCAGCTTGGACATGGCCTTTGACGCCTACTGGGGCCGTCTCAAGGGGATTCAACTGTGGCGTGTAGCCGCTAAAACCGGTAACTGAACATTCGTTCTTGAAAATTGCTTTACGATATGCTATATTAATCAGGCTGTAAGCGAGCTTTTTTCGGCTCTGCTCACAGCAAGGTTTTTTTATAAGGGCAGTTTACGAAAAAGGGCAAAAATGGCAACAGAGTACCTGACTAAAGAAGGTCATAAAAAGCTCCAGGACGAACTCGACAATTTGCGCGAAGTGAAGCGCAAGGAGATCGCCGAGCGTTTACGCGAAGCGGCAGAGAACAGCTTGGGCGAATTTGTTGAAGACCCCGAATTTGAGGCGGCCAAGAACGAGCAATCGTTTGTCGAGGGCCGCATCAAAGAGCTAGAAATGATCTTGGCCAACGCCACGCTCATCGAAGAGCACAAGGGTCGAAAACGCGGCGGGGCGATCGAGATCGGCTCCAAGGTCACCATTCAGCAGGGCCGCCGCAAGGAAGAAGAGTACATGATCGTTGGCGCTGCCGAGGCTAACCCGCGCGAGGGCAAGATCTCGCACGAGTCTCCATTGGGGCGTGCATTGTTGGGCAAGAAGGAAGAGGACAAGGTTGACGTCCAGGCTCCCTCGGGTGCGTTTTCGGTCAGAGTTGTCAAGGTAATCTAGACCGCAGCGTTTGAGAATCAAAGACCCGAGGCCGAAAGACGGTCGCGGGTCTTTTTGTATGTTTTAATCAAATGAGATGAGCGATGAACAGCAGTTTTCTGAAATTGAGCGGATTCGGCTGGCAAAACTTGCCGCGCTAAAAGAACGCGGCATTGAGCCGTTTCCCCCGCGGGTCGAGCGCACGTATACAAGCGTCGAAGCCATCCAGACCTTCGAAAAAGACGAGACAAAGCCGGTCAAGCCCACATTGGTTGGCCGGGTTCGCTCCATTCGCACGATGGGCAAGATCATCTTCGCCCATATTGAAGACGGCTTTGGAACCGTCCAACTCTTCATCCGCTCCAATGATGTTGGCGCAGAAAACCTCGACCTATTCCGCGATTATTTCGACATTGGTGATTTTGTCCAAGCCAGCGGTGAGATGTTTCGCACAAAGGCCGGCGAAGTCAGCCTCAATGTAAAAGAATTCCGCATGATCGCCAAAGCGATCACGCCGCTGCCAGCCGCCAAAGACGAAGAAGTCGATGGGGAGATTGTGCGTCACGCCACGCTAGCCGACCCTGAGGTCCGCTATCGCCAGCGCTACGCCGACTTGGCGGTGAACCCGCAGGTGCGCGAGATCTTTCGCATCCGCGCCGCGGTGGTCCGCGCTCTGCGCGAGTTCCTAGATAAAAATGATTTTCTCGAAGTCGAAACTCCGGTACTGCAACCGGTCTATGGTGGCGCAGCTGCCCGGCCGTTTACCACCCATCACAATCAGCTGAAACAAGACCTTTATCTGCGCATTTCGTTTGAGCTTTACCTCAAGCGGCTGCTCGTAGGCGGGATCGAGCGCGTCTATGAGATCGGGCGTGACTTTCGTAATGAAGGCGTGGATCGCAAGCACAACCCCGAGTTCACCATGCTCGAGTTTTACATGGCCTACGCTGATTACCAGCGCGTCATGGATCTGACAGAGGAAATGCTGCAACACACCGCCAAGCAAGTTCTTGGCGGAACAAAACTAACGTATCAAGGCAACGCCATTGACCTGGGCGTCGATTGGCCGCGCATCGAATTGAGCGAGGCAATCCTCGAATTCGCGGGGATTGATCTCTCGAAGCACGCGGATGCGACGAGCTTGGCTAAGGCGATGGCCGACAAAAAATACAACGTGCCGCCAGGCGCCAGCCGCGGCAAGCTGATCGATGATCTTGTTGGCAGCCAGGTGGAACCCAAGCTTGTCCAGCCCAGCTTCCTATTCAACTATCCGCGCGAGATCTCACCGCTCGCCAAAAGCACACCCGGCGATCCCACAATCGTCGAGCGCTTCGAAGGCTATATGGGTGGGTTTGAGATCTGCAATGCTTTTAGCGAGCTCAACGACCCACTCGATCAACTGGCTCGCTTCGAAGAGATGGGGCGCAGCATGAAGGCGGATGACGAAGATCTGCATCCAATGGACGAGGACTATTTACGGGCGATGCGCTACGGCATGCCGCCCAACGGCGGTTTTGGTATGGGCATTGACCGCCTCACCATGCTGTTTACTGACCAGCCGAATATTCGCGAAGTGATCCTTTTTCCGCATCTACGAAAACGCGACGAATAAGGAAAGAACATGCTTGATATAAATGTGATTCGTGAAAATCCCGAAGTCGTAAAAGCCGGCATGAAGAAGCGCGGCATGGACGCTTCTCTAGTGGACGAAGCTGCCAAGCTGGATAGCCGTCGCCGCGAGCTATTGATCGAGGTCGAGAAACTCAAAGCTGATCGCAATGTCGTCTCCAAAGAAATTAGCACCATGAAAGACAAAGCCGCCAAGGATAAAAAGATCGCCGAGATGCGTGGGGTGGGCGACAAGGTCGATAAATTAGATGCCGAGCTGGCCGAAGTCGATACTCGCTTCAATGACATCATGGCTGCGATTCCTAATATTCCCGAAAACAGCGTTCCGGCCGGTGGTGAAGAAAACAATGTCGTTTCGAAAGAGTGGGGGGATAAACCCAAATTTGGCTTCAAAGCCAAACCTCATTGGGATTTGGGTCCTGAACTTGGGATCATTGATTTTGACCAGGGCGTGAACCTCACCGGCTCGCGCTTCTATGTGCTCAGCGGCGCTGGGGCGCGCTTGCAGCGCGCCCTCATCGCATGGATGCTCGACCTGCACATTCGCCAGGGCTACACCGAAAAATACACACCCTTTATGGTTCGTGGCGAAACGCTTTACGGAGCGGGGCAACTGCCGCGTTTCAAGGAAAATCTTTACAAGGATTATGAAGAAGATCTCTACATGATCCCAACTGCCGAGGTGCCGCTAACCGGCTTGCATATGAACGATATTCTCGACGAGGCCCAACTGCCGCGGCGATACACGGCCTACTCACCATGCTTCCGCCGCGAAAAGATGAGCGCTGGCCGCGATGTGCGCGGCATCAAGCGCGGCCATCAATTCGATAAAGTCGAGATGTACAAATTCTGCACACCGGAAACGTCGGTCCAAGAATTTGAGCAAATGATCGCCGACGCGGAAGCGACCTGTCAGGCATTGAACTTACCGTATCGCTTGCTGTTTAAAGCCGCCGGCGACATCAGCGAGGCGGCTCATATTAGTTACGACATCGAGGTTTGGGCGGGTGGTTGCGAAGAGTGGTTGGAAGTGTCCTCGATATCGCGCGTAGGCGAATATCAGGCCCGCCGCGCCAGCATCAAATACAGGCCGAAGGGCGAAAAAGGCAGCAGGTTTTTGCATACCATCAACGGCTCCGGACTCGGTCTGCCGCGCACAATGATCGCAGTCCTCGAAAATAATCAGCAAGCCGATGGCTCGATAAAAGTCCCGGAAGTTCTGCTTCCGTGGATGGGCGGCGTAGACGTGATCACGCCCGAGAGCAAATGATCGGGGGTTTTGAAGAATTCGTTGGCAGCTTCACCATCGGCTTCACTCTTATCGTGATGTTGATCGGGCTATTTGGCATGATCATTCCAATTTTCCCCGGTGAAATAATCATGTGGCTGGCATCCTTGGGCTACGGCTTGGTTTACGGATTCGACACAGCTGGAGTTGTTATCTTTGCCTTCATTACGCTTGTTGTCATTGCCGGGATTCTTGCGGATAACGTCCTGATGAGCGCTCGGGCCCGCCAGGCGGGCGCCACCTGGTGGAGCCTCTTCTTTGGGTTGGCCGGCGGACTGGTTGGCACGATCTTTTTCCCGCCGATTGGTGGCCTAATCGGCGCACCTCTTGCACTGTATGGATTTGAATACTTGCATCATCGCGATCGCCGCAAAGCTTTTGCGGTCACTACAGCTTTGCTTATCGGCTGGGGCTGGTCGTTCGTGGCCCGTTTCGGTCTTGGCCTGTTCACCATCGTGCTGTGGGGAGTTTGGGTATGGAGCGGCTCAAACGCCTAGTAGTTTCCCTGCTTTTGTTATTGCTGGCGGGCTGCAACTATCCGCTCTCGCCGCCAATTAATCCGCTGCAAACTGCGATCGCCGCGACATTAAACGCACGGCCGTTAATTAGCCCGACTCCTCCGATTACGCTGGCGCCTGATCCAGATGCGCCGCCGGCCGGCAAAATTGTCTACGTTTGCCAATACAGCAAGCTCTCCGGCCGCAACCAGATCTGCATCATGAACGCGGATGGCAACGACCAGCGCGTGCTGACCCAAGGAGGCAGCTATGACGATTTCTTTCCGTCTGTTGCACCGGACGGAGAGTCGGTTGTGTTTGCATCGAGCAGAACGGGTCGCTATCAAATCTATGAACTCAATTTAGATAACGGCGTTCTTTCTCAAATCACATATCTGCCAAATTATTCCTCCTATGCGCCCGAGATTTCTCCCGATGGCAGCCTGATCGTTTTCTACGCTCGCATCGACGGGCAGGAATATCCCCAGAGCCA
>JANWHN010000090.1 GCA_025450445.1 Anaerolineales bacterium
GGTAGCCCAGCCCAGCCGCGGCAACTGGCAGCTTGAGGAAGTGCAAGAAGGCGTGGTTCGGCCCGGATCCACCCGACATCGGCACAATTTGTTGTGGCTGCCCGTAGACTTCCTTGGCTGTATTAACTACCAGATCGATAAAAGGCTCGTCAGGCTTATTGCGTCCTGGCGGCTCGCTGCCGATCTCGGTGATCTTCACATCTTCAAAACCTTCCGCGTCCAAATGGGCGCGTAAATTCTTTAGGACTTCAGCGGGCGTCTGATTTGGCACTAGCCGAAAGTCAAGCTTGGCTGTTGCCTTGGCTGGCAGCACGGTTTTGCTGCCCGGTCCTTGGTAGCCCGAAGTTAGCCCGCAGATGGTAAGCGTCGGTTCCAAAATTTCTTGCAGCATAAGATCGGGATGTCCGTCTGTGCCGCGCAGGAATTCTTTCACGCCATAACGTTTGCGATATTCATCGCCCTCGTAAGGGAGGGCAGCGGCCTGCTCGCGGTCCAGCTTGCTTGGGGGCACTACGTTGTCGTAGTGGTGCGGGATGCGAATGCGCTCATACTCGCCCTTTAAGGTCGCCAGAGCCCAACCAAGGCGCCAGGCCGCGTTAGGGAAGATCGATCCACCCAAGCCAGAGTGCACATCCATGCTCAGCTTTTCTACGCTCAGCTCCACGTAGCAAATGCCGCGCATCCCCAATACCTGCATCGGTTTTTCTTCGTGGTTCACGTAGCCGAATTCCCAAATGCAGGCGTCCGCGGCCAGTTTCTTGGCGTGCTTTTCGACGAAGGCAGGAGTGTGAACGCTGCCAATCTCCTCCTCGCCTTCGACCACGAATTTGATGTTGCACGGCAGCTCGTTGTCCGCGGCCAGCAGCGCGTCAAGAGCATACAGCCGGCTGACGAAATGGCCTTTGTCGTCGCTCACGCCGCGGGCGTACATCTTGCCATCGCGGCGGCTTGCCTCGAATGGAGGGCTCTCCCAAAGATCGAGCGGCTCGGGCGGCTGAACGTCGTAATGGTTGTAGAAGAGCAGCGTCTTGTCATTTTTGCCTTTGCGTTCGGCGTAAACGACAGGTGGACCGCCTGATGGCATGATCTCGGTTTTGAAGCCGCGTTTTTTGAGCATCTTGGAAACAAGCTCCGCGCACTCGTCTAGGCCCACGTTTTGGGCAGCAATACTGGGTATTGCGCATAGCCGACCGAGTTCATCAAGACTGGAATCTACATTTTTATCAAGATATGCGTCTACAGCTTTAAATTCGCCCATTGATCCTCTATTCCATTAAATTGCTTATCCAGGGTACCGCGATCAGACCGGCACCCGCAAACGCGATCACCGACATCTTAATTGTCTGCCCGGCGAAGCACCAAGCCAGAAATTGGAGGACAGGCATGCGCAGCGCACCGGCAGCGATGCCGGAAAGATCGAAGAAAGGGTTTGGGATCGAGGCAAGTCCCAGCACGGCGATCCCGCCGTAGCGCTTCATAAGCTCGACCATGCGATGGTAAACGCGGCTGTTCTCGATAACTGTCTGGCCACTGAAGCCTGCAACATAGCCGGAAAGCTCACCCAGGGCCGCACCGCCTGCCGCGGCCAGGGCCACGCCCAGCGGCGAGAGCCGTGCCCCCATCGAAAAAACCACGATTGCCACCGGCGCGGGGAGAAATATTGTGGCATATCCGAGCAAAGCTAGAAAGAAGACTCCAAGGTATCCATATCCCTCTAACTTGGTCATTTGTTCGGAAGGGATAAGAAAAATACCGACGCTTAGTCCAATGACGGCAAGGATCCCCAACGCGCGGTTAAGCCCAATCCGATCGGGCTTTGCCACTTGGTTAGCTATCTTGAATATCGATCGAGAGCAGTTTTACCGCCGGCTCGTTGCGGTTGCCGGGGTCGCGGGCCGGGATGGACATGAGCACATCCTCGCCTTTGGTCAACTGGCCAAAGACCGCGTGCTTGTTATCCAGGTGTGGCGTGGCGCGGTGGGTGATGAAGAATTGCGAGCCGTTGGTATTCGGTCCGGCGTTAGCCATGGAGAGCACCCCGCGGCCGCTGTGGCGCAGGTCGGGGTGGAACTCGTCTTTGAAGTCATAGCCCGGCCCGCCCATGCCGGTGCCGGTGGGGTCGCCGCCTTGGACCATGAAATCATTGATCACGCGGTGGAAGATGCTTCCATCGTAATAACCTTGACGCGCTAAAAAGACGAAATTGTTGACTGTGTTGGGCACCTTGTCGGCGTGCAGGTCAATGACCATATCGCCTTTATCGGTGTGGATCGTGGCAGTGTACTTTTTCTTGCTGTCGATCTCCATTGCTGGAGGAGTTTTCCATTGTTGGCCGGGCATATTCTTCCTTTCTAGGCTGTGACGGGTTGTTGAAATTCGCGCAATTTGGCTTCGATGCGAGCGATCACGACTTCGAGGGCCACCTTGTTGAAGCCGCCATAAGGAATGATCAAGTCGGCATAGCGCTTGGACGGTTCGACAAATTCGAGGTGCATCGGGCGCACGGTGGCTTCGTATTGGGCGATCACCGATTCGACCGTGCGGCCGCGCTCGGTGAGGTCGCGCTGCAGGCGGCGGATGAGGCGGATGTCCGCGTCGGTATCTACAAAGAGCTTGATGTCACATTGGGCGCGCATGTCCGGATCGACGTAAAGCAAGATCCCTTCGACCAAGATCACCGGCCGCGTTTCGACGCGATGGGTTTCCTTTTTGCGGGTGTGAGTGGTGAAGTCATAGCTGGGCACATCAACCCCGATCCCTGCCTTAAGCTGCTCCACGTGCTGGACCATCAATTCGGTTTGGAGAGAATTGGGATGATCGAAGTTGGTGGTGGCTCGCTGTGCTGGCGCCAAGGCGCTCAGGTCTTTGTAATAAGCGTCGTGCTGGATGTAAGCGATGTTTTCGGGTCCGCCCCGCTGCCGGATCGCATTGGCGACGGTGGTCTTGCCGGAGCCGCTGCCGCCGGCGATGCCGATGACGAGAGGATCTGAATGCGCGGCCATGGCGAGATTATACTCACGGATATACTTCGACGCTTATGCCCGCTTACGACAAAGAAATCTATAGCCAAAAGTTTGCTCGCCTCCTCAACCGGGCCATGAAGCAGGGCCGCGGCGATCCGCAAAAAGCGCTGGATTGGCTTGATAAGCGTTACAAACCGATCTTTGCGCTCCTCTTAACCCGCCGCAAGCTGGAAACCAGCGACGCTTACATGGATGTGCGCGAGCACATAGTGAACAGGATTGAAGGAAACGATTCGGAAGAGAACGAAACGAAGGTCTGAGCCACCGGTGGGACTCGAACCCACGACCCATCGCTTACGAAGCGATTGCTCTGCCAGCTGAGCTACGGTGGCCTTGCGACCAGAAGCGGGTCGCGTTGGAGTTCGGAAACCACCGAACTCCTCCTAAAGTCTTGCTTGGAATTTCGAAAGCCGAAACTCCACGACCAGGAATTATAACAAGACGCTCACTCGTAAGACTTTTAACTGCAAAATACTCTTTATCTAATGCGCATCGCCATGATTTCTTATCACACCAGCCCGTTAGCGCCGCTGGGCGGCAAACACAGCGGAGGGATGAACGTCTATGTGCGTGAGCTGAGCGCGGAAATGGGGCGCCAGGGTCATCAGGTCGATATCTTTACCCGCGGAGTTGAGGCAAGCGAGCAGGAGCTGGGTCGCGGCGCGCGCCTGATCACCATAAAAGCCGGCCCAGCAAATGAGATTGATATCCGCGACTTGCCAAAATACATTGACGAATTTGCGCAGGGCATCCTGGATTTCGCCAGAACTCAAGACGTGGAATTCGATTTGATCCACGCCCATTATTGGATGTCTGGTCTGGCGGGCAGGCAGCTCAAGGCAACCTGGAATGTTCCGATGGTGCTTATGTTCCACACGCTGGGACTGGTCAAGAACCGCATCGCCGCCTTAGGCGAGAAGGAAAGCGCGGAACGAATTCGTGGGGAGCGTATAGCCATGGCCGCCGCAGACTACGTGGTGGCGGCTACCCCGGCCGAGCGGGCTGACCTGCAATGGCTCTATGAGCTCCATAGCGACAAGGTCAGGGTCATCCCACCAGGAGTTGATTTGGAGCGCTTCAAGCCTATGCCCAAAGCCGTCGCACGCGTAGAAATCAGGGTTCCAGAGGATAGCAAGCTGGTGATGTTCGTCGGCCGTCTAGAGGCCCTCAAGGGCATTGATACCCTGATCCGAGCGGTTTATCCGCTGGTTACGGCCGGCCATCGCTGGGCTACCAAGCTACGTGTGCAGATCATTGGCGGCGATGTAAGCGAGACGCTTGATGTGCTAGGCACCCAATTAGATCGTTTGCGTGAACTCTCCCGCGAGCTTGGGGTGCAGGATCAGATCGATTTCCTGGGCAGCCGCCGCCAGAGTGAGCTGCCCGCATACTACGGTGCTGCAGACGTAGTTGTGATGCCGTCTTATTCCGAATCCTTTGGCATGGTCGCGCTTGAGGCGATGGCCTGCGCTCGGCCGGTAGTTGCATCCCGCGTTGGGGGGCTCAAGTATCTGGTTCGAGACGGCGAGACTGGCTATCACGTGCGCGAGGGCAAATCCGAAGAACTTGTCGCGCGCCTCACCGAATTGCTTGCTGATGAATCTAAACTGGAAATGATGGGGCAGGTTGCCCGCAAAGAAGCCGAGCAGTATTCGTGGCAGAAAGCAGCGGATGAGATTCTTGAGTTATTCGGAAATTTGCTGAAGCAACCGGCATAACAATCAGCGCATCTCTTTTACAAACCCGATCCGCTTGTTCTTGGCTGTGTTCTTTACGAAATTGTTGAGAGCGCGTTTGTGCTGTGCCGCGCCGTGCCGCTTCTGACCCTCAATGTAAGCGATCCGGATCTGCTTGTAACCTAGCGGAAACTTTTGGAAATTTGCCCACGCCTTTTCGGCTTTGAGGGCTTTCTCGATGTATTTCGGAACAACTAGCTTCTTGCTCTTCTTTGCCGGATAAACATGCGCGATCGCTTCAATTCCGGCCTCCGTCATTTTCTTGTTCTTGATCAGCTTCTCTACCCGCTGGCGATTCATCTCGGATAGACTGCTCGTCGGTCTGCGCGGCGAAAATCGCTGGGCAAAGCGATCCTTGTCGACGCCTTTAGCTGTGCTGTCGATCCAGCCGTAGCAGAGGGCTTCTTCGACCGCGTCGTTGTATGAGACGCGTTTCTTCCCGGTGTGCGTGCGCGGGTAGACCAGCCAGATTTCTTTTTTCTTCTTGTGATTCTTTGACAGCCAGGCGCGCCAGGCTTTGCGAGAGGATGTTTCGAAGAGTTCGCCGAGTTTCATTTATCTAACAAAAAGCCACCTGACGGTGGCTTTGTGGTGGGCGCGGGGGGGCTCGAACCCTCGACCTTACGGATGTGAACCGTACGCTCTAACCAGCTGAGCTACGCGCCCGAGTTGGGAATTATAGCATTCGCCATTGGGGCGACAAGAGTGTTGTCTACGAGCTCTGCACCAGCGCCAGGATGTTGCCTTCTGTGTCGGTCAGCCAGGCGGCTTTGCTGTTTCCTGTAGCCGCAATACCCATCTCGTTTGTGTCGATCGGGCCAAAATGATATTGCTCGAACTTCACGCCTTTGGCTGTGATCTCTTTGACCGTCGCTTCTAGATCCGGGACGTCGAATGTAATCGCCGTGTGCTCGGCCTTGGTTCGATTGCGCTGATACATGAAGATCTTGCTGCCACCGCCGGCCTCAAAAAGCGCGGACCCTTCTTCCCGTGACTCGCCTTTTTTGAGACCCAGTTTTTCTGTGTAGAACTTGATCGCTCTTTCTAGATCTTCAGCAGGGACCGTTGCCATTGCAAAACCTTTTGCCAACATATTTGCCTCCGTATTAACTTGTGATTTACCGAATCATACACCCAAACAAAAACCCGCCGTTCGGCGGGCTTTTTAGCTGGCGGGAAGATAATTCCAGGGATTGACTTTGCCGAAGCCGCCGATGTTGATCTCAAAGTGCAAATGAGCGCCGCTCGAGTTGCCCGTGTTGCCGATCGCGCCGACCACTTCGCCCTGGCTCACGCTCTGTCCACAGGTGACGGCTACTGTGCTCATATGCGCGTATGCCGATTGAGCGCCGCCGTGGTCGATGACCAGCAGATTGCCGTAGCCGTGATCACTCCAGCCCGCGTACACCACAACTCCGCTATCCGCCGCAAAGACTGGGCTGCCTTCAGCACCGGCAATATCGATTGCTGGGTGGATTGCGGGGTCATAGTCAAAGCCTGAAAGATAATGTGCCGAAGCCGGCCAGACGTAGCTGCCGTAGCCAAGGGCGCCTTCGTAGATCGCGCCGCAGTGCCCGGCGCCGTAATAGGCGGCTGAGGCGGCGTTGTTACGCGTGACCGCCGGAGGACCCCAATCGGTTAGCTTACGGCTGCCCCCTGGGATGATGATCAGTGTTCCGTCTGGAATATTTGGATTCTCAAGATCGGTTTCGTATGGGTCGAGGTGATTTCCCGACCACTCAATAATGTCTTGGGCATTCGGTTCGGTGCTGTAGCTGTATTGTTCAACGATCGAGACCAGGCTCTCACCTGTGTGATATGTGTGCAGTACGCCATCGACAGGGGGGATGCGCAGCGTTTGCCCGATGGTCAGATTGTTGGGGTTGTCTTCGAGAACGTCGAAATTGAACCAGAGCAAGCTCTCCGGTTTCAATCCATACCGCTCTGCAATTCCAAAAAGATTGTCCCCTTGCGCTACCACGTAGGTCGTGATGTCGTCCCGGGAGCGGCTCGGAATGATCGTATCGATGGATGCCAGCCGAGGAATGCCTTCATCGAACGCTACCGCTGCGCCTGTAAAAGTTGGCATCATCGCCCCGGCCACACCGCCGGTCACAGATTCGATCGTTGGCATTGCCAATGCTTGGGCGGTAGCGCGCAATTCTTCCTGACGCGTCTGCTGCACGCCGGCCGCAAAGTTACGCATCACCCCAATAACCAGCAACGCCAACACGACCACGATCGCCACGACGCCATACCGTCTCATTGGCGCGGGAATTCGGCCGATGGCGGCTGTGATCCCGCTGAGAATCGATTTTTCGTTCTCGTTGGGCTTAGCTTCTGATTTTGAGGATTTAGGGGCTTTGGTTTCTTCAGGCATGCTACTAATCCACGGGGCAGTCTATCACCTGCGCCTGAGGGGCAAATTAGCCGGCAATGAGAACGCTATTGGCTTGGGTCTGCGACCCTAATGATTTGGATCGCTTCGGCCGCGTTGACTTCGCCTTTGAGCAACGAGACGAGCGCCTGCGAAAACGGTTCGCCCCACGCGACCAATATGTTTTGATCGGGGAAGGCTCGCGCCGTGCCAACGATCTGGCTCGCCAGGGCTTGTCGTTCATCCGGCGACCAGGCCGCCAGCGAGCTTTGCCGCGGCGGCAGCAAACCCGCGGCCGCAGTCCATTGAGCAATGAATTCAGGGGTGGTCAAGAATTCAGTCAGCTCAGCAGCTAGCGCGGCTCGTTCTGCATCCGCAGTTGCAACTGTCCACACCCATCCTTTAGCAAGCGTGAATAGTTCGCCATTCTGCGTTGGAAGCGGCGCGCCATTTACATCGGACAAGTTGTTTGCCAGGATGCGGCTGGCCCAAGCCACCACCATTGGCATGCGTCCTTCGCTGAAAGCTTGCCAGCTCTGATCCGGATTTTGATATTGAGTCAACCAAACCGGGAGAACGCCACCTTTTTGAGCATCTTCGTAAAAACCAAAAAGTGCACTGAGGCTGTTGTCACTAACTGCAAAGGTTCCCTGAATCTCCCCTTCAGCTTCTTCAAGGCCTAACAATTGACTGAATGTAAACGCTGCCAGCGGATCAGCCGCGGCAAGCCCAAGAATGCGTCTGGCGGCCAATGTTTGATCCCAATTGTCGGGCGGGTTCTGCACCGCGGTCGGACGAAAAGCGAGCACAAGCCCGTCAGCCGCGAATGGGACCCCGTATGTAACACCTTCAACTTCAGACATTTGCTTCGCAAACGGATACCAGTCGTCCGAATTCATCTCGATGGTAAGTCCATCATCCGTTTGCAGGATCTCAGCTTCCACAGCCAGTGGCAGCAAGCTGCTAGGGATCAAAACAAGGTCGGGGAGTGCAAGAGGAGCTGCCTCGTAAGCGCCCAGTAAAGAATCCAGCAGGCCGCCCGAGCCATCCTCGGCTTTGACCCGCACTTCAATAAGGACCTGGGGATTTTGCTCAGTGAAATCGTTCAATCGGTTGAGCAGCATGCTGGCTGGCAGGTCACCGCCAGCTGAGTCAAATTCGGGGGGCAACCAAATGGTCAGTGTGAGGGGACCGGCATTTTCGTCGGTCGCCGGGCTTGTGCTTTGCGCACTTGGCGACCCTTGCGAAACTGTGCCTGTTGCCGGCTGCTCAGTCCCCAGGCCAAGACCGCTGCACGCGCTCAAAAACAAGGCAAACAGCAAACCTAGTCGTTTGGCAGGCATCAGTGTCATTTTATCCCGTAGCTTTGTTGCGCGTTGACTACGGCGTCGGACTGGGTGGCTCGGGAGTGTTTGTCATTGTGGGGGTCAACGACGGTGTAGTGCTCGGCGTATTCGTGAACGTGTTTGTGAATGTCGCAGTCGGTGTGCGCGTGTCGGTTGGGGTGAAGGTGTGGGTCGCGGTTAATGTAGCTGTGCTGGTAGGCGTCGGTGTTAGCGTGCTGGTCGATGTGCTCGTGTTGCTTGGCGTCATGCTGGCGGTAAAGGTCGCGGTGGGTGTAGGCGAGGGGGTTTGGCTCAAGCGCCAATTGGCGGCCACATACCCGCTCAAATAGCACGGGATCGTCGCCAAAATAACGGCCGCCAAAATGTAGCGAATGCGCATCCGTTTGAGCGAATCGCTTTGATTGAAGAACATGGCCGGACGATAATAACATCGGCAGATAGCGGCAAGCAAATGTTTACGCCCCTCACATGGGCTTATAATGCCAGCGATGGCTTGGGTCTATCTCGCCCCTCATTTGGACGATGTTTCGTTCTCGTGCGGGGGTTTGCTCTGGGAGCAAAGCCAAAAAGGGGAAAAAGTTGAAGTCTGGACCATCTGCGCCGGGGACCCGCCTGCCGGTCCGCTTTCA
>JANWHN010000091.1 GCA_025450445.1 Anaerolineales bacterium
AAGTGGCGACGCGTTGCACAACTCGTAGCAAGGCGATCTAGACCTAGAATATTGAGACGCCCAATACAACGTTCGCGTCGATGGGCAAAGATAACTGTTACCGAATAGAAAGAGAGCTTCCGCCAGCGGAAGCTCTCTTTTTCTACCGCGACCCAATGTTATGATTGCGAAAATGGAGACTAAGGGAAAGTTTTATCTCGGTCGGTTGCACGATCTAAAAACGCGCAAGACTTCGGCCAAGCCTCTGCTTTATGACCCGGAAGATCTAAATACACACGGCGTTGTGCTGGGCATGACCGGGTCCGGCAAAACGGCGCTCTGCATCACGCTGCTTGAAGAGGCCGCTCTGCAAGGTATTCCCGCCATCATGATAGATCCCAAGGGCGACATCACAAATGCGCTCTTGCATTTTCCTGATCTACTGCCAAAAGATTTCGAGCCGTGGATCAACCCGGACGAAGCACGCCGCGAAGGAAAAAGCGTGGAAGAAGCCGCCGCGGTTGAAGCAAAGAAATGGGCTGATGGATTAGCTGAGTGGGATATTCCCAAGGAGCGCATTCAAGCCCTAGCAGATTCTGCCGAGTTCGCCGTTTATACGCCTGGTTCTAACGCCGGGTTGCCTGTCAGCATCCTCGCCTCCTTACAAGCGCCAAAACTAAGTTGGGCTAAAGATAAAGAAGCGATCCGGGAACGAATCAGCTCAACCGCCACCGCTATTTTAGGTCTTGTTGGTTTTGAGGATATTGATCCCGTTAAATCACGCGAACATATTTTGCTGGCCAATCTATTTGAGTTGGCGTGGTCCAAGGGCACCGATCTGGAATTAAGCGATCTTATTATGCAGGTCCAGAATCCACCGCTGACTAAGCTGGGCGTTTTCCCGATCGATGAATTCTTCGCCCCGAAGGCTCGCGCCGAACTGGCATTGCGCCTCAACAATATTCTGGCGGCGCCCAGCTTTCAAACGTGGATGGAAGGTCAGTCGCTTGACATGGAAGGCCTGCTCTACACCAAGACGGGTAAACCGCGCCATTGTGTCTTCGTCCTCTCGCATCTTTCTGATGCGGAGCGTATGTTCATCGTCACTCTGATCTATTCGGCCGTCGAGACATGGATGCGTACCTTGGGCGGCAGCAACGAATTGCGCGCTATTGTTTATTTCGACGAGATCTTCGGCTACCTGCCGCCCGTTGCCGAGCCGCCATCCAAGGCCCCAATGATGCGTTTGCTGAAGCAAGCGCGCGCATTTGGTATTGCGCAGTTGTTAGCCACCCAAAACACCGTCGACGTAGATTACAAGGGTCTCTCCAATATCGGCACCTGGTTCATAGGCAAACTCCAGACCCAGCGCGACAAAGATCGCCTGCTGGATGGTTTGGAAGGGGTCGCAGAAGGTAGCCTCAACCGCGCCGAATACAGCCGCATTATGTCCGCTCTGGATAAACGGATCTTCCTCGTCCACAATGTGCATGAGAAGAAGCCGCAGGTCTTTCACACTCGTGTTGCGATGAATTATTTGCCCGGGCCCCTGACCCGCGCCCAGATCCCCGCGCTGAATGACTTGGCAGGTGCCAAAGCAAACCCATCTTCCAAGCAGCCGAAACAAACTCAAAAGGAAAAGAGCATGGAAAATTCTGGTGCTAATTTGTCCTCGAATCAACCGGCGATACCTTCAGGTGTGCAAGAAGTTTTCTTGCCGGCCACGCTAAGCCTCGAGGCAGCTGCCAAGGCGACCAAGCGCGATCTCTCCGCCAACGCTAAGCGAGTTGGACTCGTCTACCGCCCTGGGTTGCTGGCTCAGGCTCAAGTTAGCTTTGCCCAACGCAAATACAATCTGGATAGCGAGAAACGAGTAGCTGCCTTGATCAATGAATTAAGTGATCGGGGTTTCCGCTGGGACGATTACTCCCACGAACCCTTCGACGAACGCCGCCTGGAAAGCCGGGCGCAAGCCGACGCGAGCTTTATCTCTTTGGAAGGCGCGCTTGCTGATTCGGCCCAACTGAAGAATCTGGAACAGGATTTTGTCGACTGGGTCTATCGCAATAGCGAGCTGCAAGTATGGGCAAATGACGCGCTCAAGCAGTATGGTGGCTCAGAGCTAAGTCGCGAACAATTTATAGCTCAATGTGAGAAGGCCGCCGAGACTTTGAGCGAGACCGAGATCGCTCGGACCAAGCAGAAGTTTGAAGTCAAGCTTAAATCGCTGGAACGCAAATTGGAGAAGGAGAGGCGCGAGCTAACCAGCGACGAACAAGAGGTCAGCCAACGCAAGATGGAAGAGATGGGCACCCACTTGGAAAATGTGATCGGCTTGTTTGGCGGCAGCCGGCGGCGGCTCACCACATCTCTGACCAAGCGCCGTTTGACCGCCAACGCCCAATCTGATGTCGAAGACACCAAGCAAACCATCCGCGAACTTGAATCCGAAATGCAAGAACTCAGCGACGAGATCCAGGACGTAGTTGAAGAAATCGACACACGCTGGGACCAAGCGGTGCAAGAGATCTCCCAGGTCCCACTTACTCCTGCGCGCAGCGATGTTTACGTGAGCTTATTTGCAATTGCCTGGCTCCCGCACCACCGTGTCGACGTGGGTGGCCGCGAAGTCGAGATCCCAGCTTACTAAACCTCTCGTCGTCCTAGTTCCTCTGCTAGTTCTGTGAGCGCAGAACCGGCGGTCTTTTCGGGCTCAGCAGCTCCCAGTGCGTCGATTGCCTCACCGGTCAGCTTGCTGGCTTGGTCGCTGGCATACTCGCGCCCCCCATCCGCCTCCAGCAGGTGAGCAAATTCGGCGACTTCTCCCGGCTGCACGCTGCCGTTGTTCCATCGCTTGGCAAATTCACCATTTTGTTGGAGCGCGTAGAGCACCGGCAAAGATTTTTTTCCGCTTAACAGATCACTGTAAATAGATTTACCGGTCTGCTCTTCGTCGCCCCAAATACCCAGCAAATCGTCGTGCACCTGATAAGCAAGCCCTAACTTCTCGCCAAACAACATGTATGCCCGTAGATCGCGCTCGCCCGCTCTTGCAACCAAGGCGCCCATTTGTGCGCACGCCCGAATCAGCATTGCCGTCTTCCCCCACACCATAGGCCAGTAATCATCCATGTTCAGGCCGGGTTGGTTTTCATAAGCCAGGTCCAAATGTTGACCCTGGGTCAGCTGCAAACTGGTGCGCGGCAGCAATCGCGAAGTTTGGATGAATGCTTTTGGCGTAAGTACGCTTTCTAGACCCTCCATCGAAATGTGCGCCAGCGCGAACATTGCATCCCCCGCGTTGATCGCCTTTGCTACGCCGTGGATGGCCCACAGCGTTTTGCGCCCGCGGCGATGCTCGCTATTGTCCTGAATGTCGTCGTGGATCAACGAGAAATTGTGCAGCAGCTCTACAGCCGCCGCGGCTGGCAGCGCCGTTTTCCAATCGCCGCCGGCGGCTGAGGTGGTAAGCAGCAGCAGGGTGGGGCGAATGCGTTTTCCGGTTGCCTTGGGTCCTGCGCCTTCGCCCACCCAGCCCAAATGATAGGCGAGCATGTCGTGCAACTCTTGCTGCCCAGCGCCAGCCGCGGGTTGCACGGCTGCCTTCAGCGCCTCTTCAACGGCGGGCAGCATTTCTGCTCTAAATTTTTCCAGCGACATCAGGGAATTTTACTGACGAACAGCCATCGGCAATCGCTGCAGATCGGGAATGCTCGCAGCCCCAGCTGCGAACATGGTGACGCGCAATTCCATCGCGACTTCGCGGATGGTTTCGAGGACAGCTTCAGTCGATTTCGCCGCCGCCTTCAAATAAGGGCTCGCCATGCCGCCAAGCTCCGCGCCGAGCGCGATACATTTAGCAATATCCTGCCCGGTTCGCAAACCACCAGATGCGAAGATGCGCATCGTGCGCAGAGCCTCGCGAATGTAAACGATGCTGTCCGACGTCGAGATGCCCCAGCCTGCGAAAGCGCCGGCAAGGCGCGCCTGCGATTCATTTGTCGCCCGGTGCATCTCCACCTGTGTCCAAGATGTGCCACCAGCTCCGGCCACATCGATGGCCTGCACGCCCGCCCGCGCCAATTGCTTAGCTGTCTCAGCCGAGATCCCCCAGCCAACTTCTTTAATAACCACCGGAACGGGTAACTGTTTGCACATAATCTCGATCTTCTCAAGCAAACCGCTGAAATTCGTGTCGCCTTCGGGTTGCACGGCTTCTTGCAGCGGGTTGAGGTGCAGCATGATTGCGTCGGCTTCAGCCATGTCCACCGCGCGCCGCAAATGGTCCAGGCCATAGCCGTAGTTAAGTTGCACCGCTCCTAGGTTGGCGAAAAGCAAAATATCGGGCGCCACATTTCGCACTCGGTAGGTGGTCACCAGGCGCTTATCTTCAATAGCGGCCCGTTGAGAGCCAAGCCCCATCGCCACGCCTTCGGCTTGAGCAGCCTCAGCGAGCCGCTGGTTGATCTGGGCGGCTTCTTTGCTGCCGCCGGTCATCGAAGAGATCAACAAGGGGGCTTTAAGCTTCTTGCCAAAGATCTCAATACTCAGATCAATCTCGGGCAGGTTGAGCTCAGGCAATGCGTTGTGCACAAAGCGATAACGCTCCAACCCAGTCGTAATGCGGGAGGCAACGTCCTCTTCTAAGTTGATGCGGATATGGTCAGATTTGCGGCTGCTGGTGGGCGTAACTTTCGCCATGAGCTAGTGTTCCTGTGAATTGAGGGTAGTTGACCTAGCTTAGTTTCAACTGTTATTTTAGCATGGGCGTTTGCCGATTGCTTGACAGCGAATCGACCGCAGGTACAATTGCCCCGCTTTCTATAAAAAATCGGAGGCCAATGTGGCAGATACGTTTGAAAATGTGAAGAATGTCATTGTCGAATTACTGGGCGTTGATGGAGCCAAGGTAACTCGCGAAGCTCGTTTCCGCGAAGACCTCGAAGCCGACTCGCTCGACCTCGTTGAACTTATCATTGCGTTTGAAGAAGAATTTGGCGGCGAAATCACTGACGAAGATGCACAGAAGATCACGACTGTAGGGCACGCCGTCGAATAC
>JANWHN010000092.1 GCA_025450445.1 Anaerolineales bacterium
GAGAGAAAGAGGATGACGATCTCCTTCACCGAACTGATTCCCCAGATCGACTCTGTGTAAAAAGATGTGAGTCCGACCATGTAATCTATGACCGCGTTAAGCAAAAAAGATAACGCCAGGCCAATGGGGAAGAACAAAAACCCAATCCCGGCTTCGACCTGCACTCTAAAGACAAAGATGAGCGCCAAAAGGGTTGGCAGAGTAATGGACAAGAAGTTGCCAGCTGAAAATCCGGCCGACTGCGCAAGCATGAAGAATTGGAGATTGAGTGGTTTAACCAGGGTCATGATGATGCTCCCCTGACGGATCTGGAACGCCATCTCCCAATCAGTCCAGGTCTTCAGCAGCACAAATACAGAACTGCCCAGCGCAACGTAAAGGAAGGTCTGGTTGAAGGTGAGGCCGCGCAAAGTCTCGTGGCCAGCAAAGATACTGCGCCAAAGATAGAAGGCTATGCCGAGGTAGATGAGGTTGTTGATGATCGCGAAAAAGAAACCCGAACGGTAGGCTAAATACATCTGGAACGAGCCGCGCGCTAGCGCCAAATAGGATCTCACTTCAGTGCGCCCTCATAAATCCGCTGAACGACGTTCTCCATCGAAATCTCCTCGATGCGCACATCTTCGATGGGGAACTGGGCCATGACGAAATTCAAGACTTGCAGAAAATCGGTCTTCTCTTGGTTGACGGTGATGTTGGTCCATTCCTCAGTGGCGGCAAACTGGAGCCCGTCTGCTGATGGAAACTGCGCGAGGGTCCTGGCTTCCACTTGTTTGTAGAGATCATCGCTGTATCCCTGAAACTGCAGCTTCAGCGTGCGATAAGCCCCGAACATTTGGGTGACGGTTTGGATCGGACCGTCGAAAATAACCTTGCCCCTGTCGATAATGATGATCCGCTTGCACAACGCCTGCACGTCGCTTAGGTCGTGTGTTGTGAGAATGATGGTGATGTTCTTGGTGCGGTTCAGCTCCTGGATCACGGTGCGGATACGGGATTTGATCGAGACGTCCAAGCCGATGGTGGGCTCGTCGAGGAAGACGACTTTAGGGTTGTGCAAGAAGGACGCAGCAATATCGCAAAGCATGCGCTGGCCGAGCGAGAGCGTGCGCACCTGGATCGGGTAGAGGACTTTGAGATCAATGAGGTCGTTGAACAAGCCCATTTGGTGCTTATAAGTCTCGTCGTCGACGCGATAGATCTCTTTCAGAATCTTGAAGGATTCAATCACCGGCAAATCCCACCAAAGCTGCGTACGTTGCCCAAAGACCACGCCCATGTTTTGGGCGTGCGAGATGCGATTGCTATAGGGCGGTACGCCGTTGACCAGGATCTTGCCGGAGGTCGGCTTGAGGATGCCGGTCATCATCTTGATCGTAGTGGATTTGCCCGCGCCGTTTGGCCCAATATAGCCAACATTCTCGCCCGCTTCGATCTTGAACGAGATCTTGTCGACAGCTTTCACGTAGCGGTAATCGCCAGAGAATAGGTCTTTGAGCGCCCCGCCCAAGCCTTCGCGACGGTTAAGGATCTTGAATTCTTTAGAGAGATCTTCTATTTCAATGAGGCTCAACGTAACTCCCAACTGTTAGGCAGCAAGCGGGTGATTATAAGCGAGTGTGTAGCTCCAAAATAATGTAAATCATTGTTATAATTTTTTCTGTTTCGGCTCCGTAGCTCAACTGGCAGAGCAATTGACTCTTAATCAATGGGTTACAGGTTCGAGTCCTGTCGGAGTCACTCGCCAAATTCCGCGCAAGCGGAATTTGTGTTTAACTCACAAAATCTTTTCTGGATAGATGCTCTTGTCAAGAATCGGTTCCTGAACATAGTTTTGGAATTCCACTCTATAATCCTAAACGAACATTAGTTCTATGGCCACGGATCTCAACACGCATTCTTATTACTCCCTCCTCGCCGGCATCCCCGCGCCCAGCCAGCTAGTTGCCGCGGCAGTTGCGGCGGGCCAGCAAGCCCTCGCCCTAACCGATCACAACCGATTATCCGGGTCGATCGAATTCACGGAGGCTTGTCGCGGGGCTGGGATCAAGCCGATCCTGGGCATGGATGCCGGCTTGACCGTGCGGCGCCAGTACGGCGGCGGGACATTGCCGCTGACGTTGCTAGCAATGGATGCAGACGGCTGGGCGAGCCTGTGCCGGCTGAGTTCCTGGTTGCAAAACGAGGAGCATGGCGAAGCTCGGCCGCTGGCTTGGGAGCAATTGCGAGAACATCATGCGGGACTGATTTGCATGGCTGCACTGCGGCCGCTTGCAAAAGGAAGCCCAAATGAACGACACATTTTCAGCGCGCTCAAGGATCTATTTGCAGACCGCCTTTATCTGCAAATGCCACGAGTTGATAACTCACTCCTTTCTTTAGCGAAGAGTTTTGAGATAACGCCGGTCGCTACCTGGCCGATCTATTATCTACGCGCCGAGCAAGCGGAGCTGCAGCGCACGCTGACGGCGATGCGGTTGAACGTAAGCCTGGAACGCCTGCCGGATGCGGCGGCAGCGCCCGCCGGCGCTTACTTCCCAACCGAGGCCGAGATGCAGGCCCGGTTTGCTGGTTACCCGCAAGCGCTTGCTGCCAGCGATGAGATTACCGCGCGCTGTACGTTCGAGTTGCCGTTAGGTGTTCCAAATTTTCCGGAGCTGGAATTGCCAAGCGGCCAAACCCCCGCCGAGGCGCTGCGTGAAAAAGCCTACGCCGGAGCACGCAGCCTTTATCCTGAAGTAACCGCCGAAATTTCCGCCCGGCTTGAGCACGAGATCCAGGGCATTGAGAACAGTGGATACACAACCCTCTTCCTGATCATGGAAGAAATTCTTTCATTCGCACGCAAGGCCGACGTGCCGGTTTCGTCGCGCGGTTCGGCTTCTTCGTCACTGGTAGCACATTGCCTTGGCATCACGTCGCCCGACCCGATTCGACTTAATCTTTATTTCGAGCGTTTTTTGAATCCGGCGCGGCCCACGCCGCCCGATGTCGATATCGATATTTGCTCGCGACGGCGCGACATTCTTATTCATCATGTCTACGAACATTACGGCAGCGATCGAGTGGCCATGGTCGCCACGGTCAATCGCTTTCGCCGTCGTTCTGCGCTGCGTGAGGTGGCCAAAGCCCACGGCCTTCCGCCCGCGCAGATCAAAACGATGGTGGACACGCTGCCCTATCGCTTCTGGGGACCGCCCGGCAGTTTGCCGGATACGAATAACAAGCCCTATGGCGAACTGGAGTCGCGCTTCCCTGATGCACGCTCGCGTTTAATTTTCAAACAAGCAGAAGAAATTCTCGATTCGCCCCACCATCTATCTATCCATCCCGGCGGGATTGTGATCAGCTCCGGCCCGCTCAACGATCTGGTGCCGACGCAGTATTCAGGCAAAGGCGTCACCGTGACCCAATACGATCTGGATGGCGTGCAGAAGATGGGACTGGTGAAGATGGATTTCCTTGGCATCCGTGGACTGACGGTGCTGGGCGATGTAGCTGACCAGATCCGTACGCTGCATCCTGAAGCAGGCGACAGCCGCCTTGAAGTGCTCGAACGGATTCCCGACGGCGATCCGGCCACGGCCGAGATCGTGCGCACCGGTGCCACGATCGGCTGCTTCCAAATCGAGAGCCCCGGCATGCGCGCCACGCTGCGCGAAGTGCAATCGGACAATATTGATAACGTGATGGTGGCGTTAGCGCTCTTCCGGCCGGGACCTCTACAAGGCGGGCTGAAGGACGCATTTGTACGCCGCCATCTTGGGCAAGAAGAGGTGCAGCAGTTGCATCCTGCGCTCTCCGCAATTCTCGAAGAGACCAAGGGCGTCTTCTTGTATCAAGAACAAGTGCTGCGCGTGGCGCACGAGATGGCTGGGTTCAGTCTGGCCGATTCGGATATGCTCCGCCGGGGGATGAGCCATTTCGATCCGGGCAAGCTGATGGATCAATTGAAAGCGAAATTTATCGACGGCGCGAAGAAAGAGAAAAACGTGCCCGCAGAACTGGCTGAGCGAATCTGGGACATGATGGCCGCTTTTGCGGGCTACGGTTTCCCGAAAGCGCATTCGGCCGCCTACGCCGCCACGGCGTGGCGTTCGGCGTGGTGCAAGGCCCACTATCCTGCCGAATTCATGGCAGCAGTGATGGCAAATTGGGGCGGCTACTACAGCCAACCAACCTATTTATTGGAAGCCCGCCGCCTCGGACTCAAAGTGCGCGCCCCGCACATCAATTTCTCGCAATCCCAATTCAGCGTGACCTACATTGATAACAAGCCTCAACTTTTCATGGGTTTGGACCAGCTGCGCGATCTCACCCATGAAACTCAAACGCGCATCATGGAACTGCGTCCATTCGACTCATTGGCCGATTTGCTAACACGGGCATTCCCGCGGCAGGGCGAGGCGCGCAATCTGATCGAGGTCGGTGCGCTGGACGGATTGGGCAGCATCCCCAATTTGCTCAACGAGCTGGAAAGCGGCACCTGGAGGCGGGGTCAGATCCCTCTGTTTAGCCCCGACGCTGACCCGGTCGATGATTGGACCCCACAAGAGAAAGCGGCTGGGCAGGAACGTTTGCTCGGCGCGAACCTGGTCGCCCACCCGTTGGATGTTTATGCTGACAAGATCAGGGCTTCAGGAGCGATCAGCACCGTCGAAGCAGCCAATCGTTTCGACAAGGAGCTGCGCGTGGCCGGCATGCGCCAGACCTGGCGGCGCGTGGAGACTAGTGTAGGAAAGTATCTGTACTTTATGGACTTGGCCGATTTTGAAGGAACGATGCGGGTTGTGATTCCGGACGATGTGTACGTACGCGATCGAGCTGAGTTGGCAGGTAAATCGCCGCTCCTGATCGAGGGCAAACTGGAGCTGGGGCGCGAGTCGCCCGAGCCGCTTTTGCGAGCGAGCCGGGTGGAACGGCTGGATAAAGCTGCTAAGGCGAGCTAATCGAGCAATCCGGCCGAATGGCCGATGATCGAGTTGCCTAGCCCGCGCCGCCAAGCCAGGGTAGCGGCCAAAGCAGCCGCGGCGCCCAAGCTGAGCAAAGGCGTTTGCCAGCCCTGTGTCGCAGTCCAGGCGAAGATGAGGGTCATGGCAAGCCCGGCGTACAGCCAGCCGATGCGTGGGTGAAACAGGAACCGCGGCGTTTGGGCTGCCGAAAGCCCAAACAGCATGGCGCTGATCAGCAGCACAATGATCTTGGTCCACAGCTCAAGCGGCAGGGTGAATGTGGCAGTCATGTAAAGGAAGCTAGCCACGCCCAAGACGCTGCCATGGAATAAACTGACCGCTCGGCTCATGAGCGCGCCGAGCAGCGCGGCAAAGCCGAAATGCACCGTCAACAAGGCGACAAGCGAGAGTGTTTCTGAGTCCATTGCACACCTCCGTGTGCAATGCTTGTGTGCAAGCTTTGTGCCTAAGAGGTTAGGATGTGCGTGCCAGGGCGGTGAAAGCCAACACGATCAGGCCGAGCGCCAAGTTTATGGCGATCATCACTTGTAAGCGGCGCGTCCATTTTCCGCTGCTATCTTGCCTGCCAGCGGCCCAGCGCAGAGCGCTTTGCTGGAGAGCAGGCGCTACCACCCAAGTAATGTAGGCCGAGACGGCAATCATGCCCACGAATGCAACGTGCTTCAGACAGATAGCTTGTGCCCATGGATTTGAGAAATTGAACAAGCCTTGATAATTTGAGTTCGAATCCATTTGGACGAGCCCGGTAAACGTAAGCAGTCCCAGGCTGAGCCAACCGATCGGATCGAGGCGCTTATTTAGCGTGGTCAGCCAGGTGGCAAATTCTTTTGGTTTTAGGGAGCGGCGCAAGCTGGGAATGGCGATCAGGGCCAGCGTGGCTAAGCCACCAAGCCAAGCCACTGTGGCGAGCATGTGGAGCCAGAACGACAGCGTCAGCGCCCACGGTGGGATTGGCAACATGAATGTTAGGTAGTTACTGTTCTACATCGCCGAAAGCTACGCACTGCTCTGCATAATAAACAGCCAGGTCTTGTTCTTCTGGCGTTAATTCGCGCTGTTCAGCTGCCTCGGTCATTGTTGAATCTGCGCTGCACCACAGTTCATCGTCGGCCAGTTCTCTGGCTTGGTCCACCAGGTCGCCGCCTTCAAACGAGACTGCAGTGGCAAGCCGGTCTTGCGCGGTGAAGAAATTAAGATCGTGCAAATTGGGCGCCGCTTGCACCAACAATGAAAAATATTCGACCGCGTGGGGCCAATCGATCTCCCAGAAGCTGGCGCCAATGATGTACCAGGACGCCCATTGACGCAAGTTCTGCGCGTCGACATCCAGCGGGCCGATCTGCTCGGCGCGGTTCAGGTCAAAGATGCCGCCTTCCAGATCGCCGGCCACAATTTTGTCGCCGCCGCGGTGGCGCAGGGCGATGTAATACATGCGATCGACTTCGATCGGTTGGAAGTTGGGATTGTTGTTGCGCAGATTGTCGAGGGTGATCAATAGCTGTTCCCAATTTTGGGACAACAACAAAGATTGCGCGTCGGTGAAGATCAGCTCGGCCGCCCGCGTGTCAGGTGTCGGCGTCGGCCCGGCTGTTATTTGCGCGTTCGGATCGGCAGTTATGCCGGTGCAAAGCTGCGCTTGCACCAGATAATTTACAATGTCCGGATAGGTCGGATCGAGCTCGATCACGTATTCGAAGCGCTGGCGGGCAATATCGCATTGACCGTTTTGCAGGTCATTGATGCCAAGCTGGAATTGAGTATAGGCTTCCACCGCGCTTTGAATGCGGCCTTCTTGCTCGCGGGCAAAGACGCCCGCTTGCATGCCGCCCAGCGCGCCGAGCCCGGCAACGACAATAAAGCCAGCGATACTCCCCAAAATCCAACGAGTGCGGCTCGATTTTTTTGGTTTTAGTGTGACTTTTTGGGTTTTATCTAAATCTTGTGCCTTGGCTTCCCCCGTTGGTGAGCTAGGCAAAGTTTTTTCTAAGTCTTCTGCATTAGGCATAAGCCGCAATTATACCTATGGGGTTTTAAGCACCTTATTCAGGCTTCGCGAAAGTGGTTTCGCTTAACTTTGCTTAATCAGGCTGGGGATGCTGAGTCCTTGAAGTCTTCCAACGCGGTCAACAGGGCGTGATATTCATCGCTGCAACCTCCGCAGATCTCCAAATGGCGCTTGACCAGCGGCATGGCCTGGGCGGCGTCCTTGCCTTCCAATTCCATATCCACGAAACGGTCGAGAGAATCAAAACAGGTTTCGCAGCCAATCTCGTCCGGTCGCGTGCGTATGATGCGGCGGACGATCTCTTTCAGAGTGTCAGGCTTAATAGGTGTCATGTCTTGCCTCATTGTAGACGTAAGTTAGGCGCCATTAATTACTGCTCCCAAAGAGCGCCAGGACCTCTTCCGCGGTCAAGCCAGCCTTCTCTTCCATGCGTTGCTTCAGCCGCTGGCGGGCGTCGTGGAGAAGCTTGTAGAGAGCGTTTGGATTGGTATCCATGCGCTCGGCGACCTCGCGCAGAGGAATGCCGTCCTGGACGATAGCCAGCATGGCCGTGCGCTGGCGCTCGGTCAGTTCGTCGAAGATCAGGTCCTCGACCACGCGCAATACATCCTGGCGGGCAGCCTGGGTATCGGGCGATGGGCTGGAATCGGTGAGGAGCAATGGGGTGAACTCCTCGCCCTCGGCGTTTTGGGTGAAAGTTTGCAAAGGGACGTCTTTCCAGCGCCGGCGGCGGAGCTCTGAAAGGGCAACGTGGATTGCTATTTTCTGCGCCCAGGTGGTGAAGCGGCTCTCGCCGCGGAAGGTATCCAGGCTGTTGAGGATCTTGAGCAATGCCTCCTGGGCGAAATCTTCGCTCAGCGAATCGAGGTCGCTGTCAACGCGGCCGTTAAGCGCGGCGCGCAGACCGCGCAGCAAGATGGCGCGCAGGTCATCCAGCGCGTCTGAAGGATCCGGCTGGCGCAGGTCTCGCGGCCAGTCTGCATTTTCTCGGATTGTGAGGACTTCTTTTTCCACAGGTGTGGATGAAATCATAACAGAGCGAGCAAACGATCAATCCCAGCTAGTAGGGATGCAGGAGTGTTCCTGTCCGTTAACCATTACGGCTTGGACATATCTTGACTCGCCGTCCGGCTCCAACAAGATCTGTTCGAAAATAGGATCACTATTGATCTGTTCCCACATTTGCCTTGCCGAAGAACGTGAGTAATGCCACGATTGCCAGGCAGCATCTCCCGAATAGTCGAAGTGTCGGCTGGCGTGACAGGCCAGCGCGCCCGCCGCGATCTGCCTTAGGTCCTCGTCGCCATCTACCGCAGCCTGCTCGTAAGTTGCCACTAACGGCGGGACTGCGTCCTCTGAAAGGGAAGCCAGGTAACCAATGTCAATGTCCGAGGTCTCCCGATAACGTTGAATGTTCGCGTTTACGATGAAAGCATCAACATTAAGCAAGGGTAGCGTCCCAGCGAAACCGATCGCGGCCAGCAGGACTGCTAGGGCGAAGGCGCGCCGGCGGTTTAGTAGCTCAAGCACCACAACGCCCGCCAGCAAGATGCCCAGCCAGATCATGAACACATGCGGAAACGTTCGCAGCCTAGTAAACCCGAAGATGCTTTCGTAAAGCAACAAGCGTTGAAAGGCTGAAACCAGGATGACGCTGACCAATAGCATCAGAGCGATGCCGAGACCCGAGAACCAGCTTTGCTGCTGTGCTTTTCCGCGTTGGGCAATGGTGCTGAGAGCAATAAACAGGAACAGCGATATGATAGCAACAACAACTAGTTCGGCAAACCCTTGGCGCGCATATTCTGCATAGGTAAACCCGGCCGAGTTGCCAAGAATATTTGTTGTTCCGCCAAAGAAATATTGAAATTGCACGACCACGAAGGCCGCAAAGAGCAAACATACGCTCGCCAAAATGGTCGCCGCTTCGGTAAATCCCAAAACCGGCGAGATCAGCGTCTTCTTTAATCCAAGCAGCTCTTCGTTCTTGCTTTTGTTCAGGGCGAACAGGTAAGCCGCGGCAAGCAGATAGCCAAGAATCAGGATGTAAAAGCCCCGGAAAATGTATTCAACCGCGTTGTCGATCTTGAGGAACGAAAACAGACCCGTCAGCCAGTCAGCGAAGATCACATCTGCGGAAGCGAGCAAGGCCGCTAGGATCCAGACGATTGGCAGCGCGATCAGCAATCCTCGAAGGATCGGCACAAATGGACGGGATGGGCGTTTGCCCGAGTCCTTAGGCCGCGAGCTGCGCAGCAAGCCGATGCCCATTGGAAAGATAAGGAGCACCTTGGCGAAATAATCGCTGAAGCTGTATTGGGACCAGCGGCCGCCCAGAAAAGTGATGGCAAGGATCAATGACAGGAAAATCGTGGAGACGACGGCGAGGAAAATTGTAAAGCCTTCGGCGCGGATGGCGGTTACTGCCGCAAAGAAGAGGATCGGGACCAGCAACAGCAAGCTATTGCGAGCGGGCCTGAATCCAGCCCGGTTTGCAAACCAGAACCCCAGAACCAGCATCAGGGCGGTGAAGATTGGGAACGAAATCCCCCAGGCTTTGCCCCAGAAGAGGAAGTCGAAAACCCAGGCGAGCGACACGCAAATCGGAACAATGTAGGTAGGACGAAGGATTTTAGCCATGCGCCTATTTAGCCCCCGGCGTCCTATCAAAACCTATCTCAAACCCTGTCAGAAGGTGTCGGTTAGTAAGCGCTAGCTACCGCGCCAAGGATCATGGTCGCGATCACCAAGATCGCAATTGCCGCAAATAACACCTGGCTAAATGAAGCACGCTTTGTTTGATTTTTCTTTGCCATTTTTGTCACCTAGGGACGGCGCACATACTAGCACCAGCACAGCCCGCTGTCCACTCCAGTTCAATGCTTCTTTATTCCAGGAGTCCTTTTATATTCTCGGCCAAGGCTGGGGTGATCCCAGGCACCTTGATTAGCTCATCCAAACTGGCTTCACGCAACCGATCGATCGACCCAAAAGTCTGCAGCAGCACCTTGCGCTTAGCCGGCCCAATGCCCGGCACTTTCTCCAATTGTGAGGCGATCCCCGACTTGCTTCTCCGCGCTCGATGAGCTGTGATGGCGAAGCGATGCGCCTCATCGCGGATACGTTGCAAAAGATACAGCCCCTGCGAATTGCGCGGCAGCAGTACGCCGCGCGGATTATCCGGTAGAAATAGCTCTTCGCTCTGCTTGGCTAGCGCCACCAACGGGACCCGGTCGAGCAAATTGACTTCTTGCAAAACGGCTACAGCTCGCGCCAGCTGCCCCTTGCCGCCATCTACAATGAGCAGATCTGGCAGCTTGGCAAAGGCCGCGTCCGGCTTGCTGCCCGGCAGCGGGCTGCCATCCTGGGCCGCAGCCCAGCGCTTGAAGCGGCGGGTCAGTACCTCTTGCATGCTGGCGAAATCGTCAGGACCTGCGACCGTTTTGATGTTAAAGCGCCGATAGAGCTTATTGTTTGGGACCCCGTGCTCGAAAATAACCATGCTGCCGACGGCCGCGGTTCCCTGAGTGTTAGAGATGTCGTAGCACTCGATCCGCTCGGGCGCGTGACTCAACCCTAGCGCTTCCTGGATCTGCGTGAGCGCTTCGGTCTGGCGATGGGTGTCGGCTTGCCACTGGGCTTGCAGCGAATTCAGGGTGTCGGCCGCGTTCTCGGCCGCCATTTGGATCAATTCGTGCTTCGGCCCGCGATGAGGGATCTTGATCTCTACTCCGCCATCGCCGCGGCGTTTGCTCAGCCACTGGCGAATCACGTTGGCTTCCTCCACTTCGTGAGGCAGCAGCACCTCAGGCGGCACGTTGGCTGCCTGATCGTAGAATTGTTTGATGAACTCGGCCATCACGCCAGCGTCCGGGGTGCCAGCTGTGTTTTCCATCATGAAATATTCGCGCCCGATTAATTTTCCGCCACGGATGAAGAAGATCTGCACGCAGGCCTCGCGCTCAGAGCGTGCCATGGCGATCACATCCGAATCGACGTAATCAGTCGATACCACCCGCTGGCGTTCAACCACACTTTCGATCGCCTCAAGCTGGTCGCGTAAGGCTGCGGCTTTCTCGAAGCGGAGTTCCGTGGATGCGACTTCCATCTCCTGGCCGATGCGTTTCACAATCGCTTCGGTGCGCCCATTCAGGAAGTCGCATAGGTCCGAGATCATTTGGCGGTAATTTGCCTGATCGACTTTGCCGATGCAGGGTGCGGTGCATAGCTTGATGTCGAAGTAAAGGCAGGCGCGCTCATCCTGGCCGGTGATCACGCGGTCGCAGGTTAGATAGGGAAAGATGCGCCGGAGCACGTCGAGTGTTTTGTGCACGGCCCACACGCTGGTGTACGGCCCAAAATAACGCGACCCGTCCTCGTCCATCTGGCGAGTGACTGTGACCTTGGGGAACGGGTCAGCCCAGTGGACCTTGATATAAGGGTAGCGCTTATCATCTTTGAGGCGAATGTTGTACTGTGGACGATGTTTCTTGATCAAGTTCATCTCGAGGATCAGCGCCTCGAGCTCGGAGGCGACCACGATCCATTCGATATCGGTGATGTTGTCCACCAGGACGCGCGTTTTATTGTCGATTTGGGCCGCGCTGTGAAAGTAAGAGCGCACTCTGCTGCGTAGGTTAACCGCCTTGCCCACGTAGATCACCTTGCCGCTTACATCTTTCATGATGTAGCAACCGGTTTTTACGGGCAGCGTGTCCAGTTGCCCTTGAATTTTGTCAGAAAAC
Source organism: Anaerolineales bacterium (assembly GCA_025450445.1). Lineage (GTDB taxonomy): Bacteria > Chloroflexota > Anaerolineae > Anaerolineales > UBA11579 > JAMCZK01. Next base: position 11,724 of record JANWHN010000092.1, read on the forward strand.
ATCATCGCACATATATTCTATCATCGCGGTTTTTTGAGGCAAATCAACGCAAATGTTAGAATGACGCACCTCCCATGTTGGAAACAATAAAAAACAAGGTAGATCCATTTGCACGGCTCACTCGCTGGGCTGACTATGGCACCTTCGGGCAGCTGATCTTCGGCTTTCTCATCGGCACCGGGTTTGCGCCAACGGGAGAGCAGCTTCTCTTGCTGGGCAAGGCGCTGTTTGTTTTGGTGCCATTGCTATACGGGGGGATCTATGCGCTCAACGATTACAGAGACGCCGAGCTCGACAAGAAAAATAAGTTCAAACGCAGCCGCCCAATTCCTTACGGCCAAATAAAACGCAACACCGCCTTGGTGATTGCTTTGACTCTGATCACCAGCGGGTTGGTTGTGGCCGCACTCATCGATACGAAAGTTGTTATCATGGCGATCAGCTTCCTGATCGTCAATTTGCTTTACACCTTCGTTTTCAAGAATATGCGGTACATGGAAATTTTCCTAAACGCGATGCCGCATGTATTTCGATTGCTATTTGGCATCTGGCTGGTCGCCGACCCGGCGCCGTACGCAGTGCTCGCCGCGATCTGGCTGGTGGGCAATCTGAATATTTGTGTTTTCCGAAGGATCAAAGAGATCGAAGAGAAGAACTTCACTGCACGGCCGGTTTTAAAACGCTACGACAAGAAGACGTTGGCGAGTTTTTACTATGTGCTGATGCCCGCTTTGGTGATCCTCACGTTTCTTGGTGGCTTGCTAGAAATTGTTGCCGGAATATTCTGGCTTGGCTTCTCGACCCTCGTGATCGCTGGCTACTACCGCAGCAAGCCTCTGAAGCGCTTAATCGAAGAGGCTTGGAAGTAACTAGTCTTCGCTGATAGCCGCCAATCTGGCGGCGGTTAGCGACTGCAGATCCTTGGGCGAGAGCGAAATATTTAGCCCGCGCTGCCCGCCGGAAATGAAGATTTTCTCAAAACCGAGCGCTTTCTCGTCGATTACCACCGTAAAACCTTTTGCCACCAGCGCCAGCGGCGAAATCCCTCCGACCTGCAGCCCGGTCAGCTTTTCAGCTTGTGCCTGTGTGGCAAGCTGCAGCTTCTTGCCACCAAGGGCGCGGCCTAGCCCCTTTAGGTCCAATTGCGCGGGAGCCGCCACCAGGGCCAGGACCGGTTTGGCTCCATCCGGGATGGCAACAATGGTCTTGAACACCTGCGTGGGATCCACGCCCAAGAAAGCAGCTGCTTCAACTCCCCCTAATTTTTCTGCTGGAAGTTCATGCGCTTCGAAGGGGATCTTCTTCGCCACGAGCATGCGGGTGACGTTGTTGGTAATGGTCATTCCTATTCCCCTTCATCGGCAATACCGGCGATAACGCGCATCTTCTCCCACGGCTTAAGATTACCTTCCTCAGCCAACAGGGTGCGCACTTCGTAGAGCTGATCGCGTAGCAGCGCAGCCTGCTCAAATTGCAGATCCTTGGCGGCCTGGCGCATGCGGCCTTCCAGCTCGCTGATCAATCGCTCCAGCTCACGCTTGGGTAGCTTCTCGGCGCTGGCGCCATTGGTGTTGTATTCGGCGCGCCCTTCGGCCACTGCGCGAGCTTTGAGTTGATCGGTGAGATCGCGCACCGCCTTTACGATTCCAACCGGCTCGATGCCGTGTTCCGTGTTGTAAGCCACCTGTTTGGCACGGCGTCGGTTGGTTTCATCGATCGCGTAACGCATCGCATCCGTCACCTTGTCTGCATACATGATCACGCGACCACGAACATGGCGTGCCGCCCGTCCGATTGTCTGAATCAACGCGGTCTCAGAGCGCAGGAAACCTTGCTTATCCGCATCGAGGATCGCTACCAACGACACCTCGGGCAGATCCAAGCCCTCGCGCAGGAGATTAATGCCGACCACAACGCTGTAGACCCCCAACCGCAGATCACGCAGAATGCTGATCCGGTCGAGTGTCTCAACTTCGGAATGCAGGTAATGAACCTTGACACCCATCTCTAACAGATATTCAGAAAGATCCTCGGCCATGCGCTTGGTCAGCGTCGTTACGAGCACGCGTTCGCCGGCGCCGACGCGTTTGTTGATCTCGCCGATCAGGTCATCAACCTGGCCCTCGATCTTCCGCACTTCAACTTCTGGATCAACCAGACCCGTCGGGCGAATGATCTGCTCCACGATCTGCTGGGACTTGCGCATCTCGTAGTCGGCCGGGGTGGCCGAGGTGTAGATAACAGTGCCCAGCCGTTTCTCGAATTCATCGAACATCAGCGGGCGATTGTCGACTGCCGATGGCAAGCGGAAGCCATATTCGACCAAAACATCTTTGCGCGCCCTGTCGCCGTTGAACATGCCGCGCACCTGCGGGATGGTCATGTGCGATTCGTCAATGATCATTAGGAAATCGGCCGGGAAATAATCGATCAGTGTCCAGGGCGGCGTGCCAGGCGCGCGCTGGTCCATGTGTCGCGAATAGTTCTCGATACCAGAGCAATAACCAACGTTGCGCAGCATCTCAAGGTCGTAGCGGGTGCGCTGTTCCAGCCGCTGGGCTTCTAGCAGCTTGTCTGTCTCCTTGAAATAACGCAAGCGCTCAACCATCTCGTTCTCAATCCCTTGGATTGCCAAAGCGAGCTTCTCTTCGTCTGTGATGAAGTGCTTGGCCGGGTACAAAGATATGGTTTCCAACTCGCGTTTGATCTCGCCGGAAACTGTAGCTATTTCGGTAATGCGCTCCACTTCGTCGCCGAAGAAAGTTACCCGATAGGCTTGCTTATCTTGGTGCGGCGGAACCACTTCGAGCGTGTCGCCGCGCACTCTGAAACCGCCCGGCATCAGATCGGTTTCGGTGCGCGTGTAATGCGTATCCACCAGATGGCGGAGAAGGGTCTCGCGGCGGTACGAACCGCGCTTGTCAATTTTGATGACTACTCGCCCATATGATTCGGGATTGCCCAACCCATAGATGCAAGACACTGAAGCCACCACGATCGTGTCCCTGCGCGAGAGCAGCGAGGTTGTCGCCCCTAAGCGCAGCCGCTCGATCTCTTCATTGATATCGGTCTCTTTTTCGATGTAGAGATCCCGCCGCGGCACATAAGCTTCTGGCTGGTAGTAATCGTAGTAAGACGTGAAGAACTCAACCGCGTTATCGGGAAAGAATTCCCGGAATTCGGCATATAGCTGTGCGACCAGCGTTTTGTTGTGCGCCAGCACCAGGGTCGGCTTCTGCGTTTCCTGGATAATGTTGGCCATTGTGTAGGTTTTGCCAGTGGCCGTAGCTCCCAGCAAAACCTGTTGTTTGTTTCCCTTCTTGATTCCGGCCAGTAGCTTATCGATAGCTTCGGGTTGGTCACCGGTGGGGACAAATGGGGCTTGAAGATTGAATTGGGGGCTCATATGTTAAAGGCGAACATTATAGAACAAAAGTTTCGATACGAGAAGAGCCGTGCTTGAAATCGTTCTCATCCGCTTCTGATTAACGGCTCGGGCAGTTTTTCCGTTCGAACGGTTATAATCCGCCCGCTATTAAATCTATCAACTAAAAAAATTTGGTGGTGCGCTGCAAATGGAAAATTATCTCGATATCGCCATGATCATTCTATCGGTCGCCCTGGTGGCCGCGATCGTCCTGCAAAGCAAAGGCGCCGGCTTGGGCGGCTTGGCCGGCGGTGGTGAAGCGGGCGGGGCTTTCTCCGCTCGCCGCGGTTTGGAAAAGACCCTCTTTCGTATCACTATCATTTTGAGCTTCCTCTTTTTTTCTCTCGCAATTTACACGGTGTACGTTTCCGGCTAACCGCTCGTTTTTCAACTGAATGAACAGACTGCGCTGGCAGCTCCTCCTAGTTGCGCTGGCCCTGGTCGCCATCGCTGTTCTACTGCTCGCCCAGCAGCCGATCCTGCGCGCCTTCACGGCCTCTCCCGCCGAAGGCGGTATCTATATTGAAGCGCTGGTCGGTGAGATCGGCCGCCTGAACCCATTGCTGGATGCAACCAATCCGCCCGATCAGGATATCGATCGCCTGATCTTTAGCGGGCTGGTGCGTTTCGATGATCGCGGCAACGTGCAACCTGACCTGGCAGAAACCTGGGGCATCTCGGTAGATGGTTTGGCTTACAACTTCCAGTTGCGCGAGGGCCTGACGTGGCACGATGGCACTCCGCTCACCACCGCAGACATTGCGTTCACTGCTCAAATGCTGCGCAGCGATCAACTACCCATTCCTGACGATGTACGCACCTTGTGGCAATCGGTCGAGGTCTTTGCTTTCGACGATCGCAACATTCAATTCCGCCTACCCTCACCCTATTCGCCTTTCATGGACTATTTGACATTCGGCGTCCTCCCACAACATTTGCTCGGCAATATGGATGCCGCTACACTGCTGAATGCACCCTTCAACTTGGAACCAATCGGTTCCGGGCCTTATCGCTTCGATGAATTGATCACTGAGAATGATCAGGTGACTGGCGTATCGTTGACGGCCTGGGAAGGCTATTTCCTTGGCCGACCATTCATCGACCAGGTTGTCTTCAACTATTACGAAACTTCGCAAGCCGCCTACGATGCCTACCAACAGAGCGATGTTCAAGGGATCAGTTTTGTCGATGCAGATGTTTTGCCGCAAGCGCTCTCCAATCCCACCTTGAATATGTACAGCGCTCGGCTTCCGCGTCTCAGCATCGTCATGCTCAATCTGAACAATGCCGCGGTTCCCTTCTTGCAAGAATCACTCGTTCGCCAGGCATTGATGCATGGCATCAATCGGCAATGGCTGATCGATCAATTTATGGAGGGCCAGGCGCTCGTCGCCGATAGCCCCATCTTGCCCGGAACCTGGGCTTACAACGAAAACTTAGGCTCGCTTTCCTATGACACCGACAGAGCAACCGACTTGCTGAAGGAAGCCGGCTACACAGTGCCTGCCGAAGGCGGCGAGGTGCGCGCCAAAGACGGTGTCCCGCTAAGTTTCGAACTTGCCCATCCTAACGATGCGTTGCATACACAGATAGCGCAAAGCATCCAAGCCAATTGGGCCGAGATCGGCGTTCAAGTTGATCTCGTTGCGGTCCCTTATGCAGAACTGATCACGGATTACTTGGACACTCGCGCCTACGAAGCCGCGCTAGTCGATCTCAATATGTCCCGCTCACCCGATCCTGACCCGTATCCGTTCTGGCATCAAGCGGAGGCTACGGGCGGCCAAAATTATTCAAGCTGGGATGACCGCCGCGCAAGTGAATACTTGGAGCAAGCCCGCGTCTCGACCAGCCAAGTTCAGCGCGCCCGTCTGTATCGCAATTTCCAAAATCATTTCATGCGCGAGCTACCTTCGTTGCCGCTTTATTTCCCCGTCTACAACTATGCGGTTTCAGTCCTTGTACGCGGCGTATCTGTCGGTCCGATCTTTCAATCCAGTGACCGCTTTTCCACTTTGAACGAATGGTTCCTGGTTGCCGGCAGCCAGGTCGAAGAACTCGAACCGACGCCACAGCCGGTATTCCTCGATCCTACCCCCACTCAACCTGCTCAATAATCTATTCAGCTTCTATTGTGTATAGGTTGCGATAGATCGTAAAAAGCTCGTAGATGCTTTGGATGTGGTTGTAAGTTTCCGGAAAATCGATTATTTCCAAAAATAGATCCGTATCCCCGCGCGACTGAGCGACCCAGTCCGAGGTCGGGCCAGGACCAGCATTGTATGCCGCCAAGGTGGCATACAGGTCGCCGGTATAGGCGTGCCGCTGGGCCGCCAGGTAATCAGCGCCGAGGCGAATACTCACTAACGGCCGATAAAGATCATCTGGGGTGAACTCGGGCGGCCAGCCGGACAGCGTGGCGGCTTGCTCTCCTGTGGACGGGGTGATCTGGAGCAGGCCACGCGCTCCCGCAGAAGACGTCACGAAGCCTTCGAACAAGCTCTCCTGGCGCATCATCGCGTAAAAGAAAAGCGGATCGATATCTTCCGACGCTGTTTCAGGTAACACGATCTCGCTAAAGTAGGCACCGAAGCGAATGCGATTGAAATACGTGGGCGCCGTAAGAGTTGCGGCGTCGCTCATTCCCGCGATGTTGAGTACTTCGCGAGCAGCAAAGACCGCCGTTCGATACATCCCAAGCTGCAACAAGTAGTTCGCCAGCCGATATGAATTGGCTGGGTCGGTCACCAGGCTTTCGCGCAAGTTCTCGAACTCTGCACGCGCCAGTTCCCACTCGCCCAGGTTCCACAGCTCGGTGCCGCGCAAAAAGCGCGGATCGGCTTGCAGTGAACCCGGGTTACTCAGGTCCGTGTCGGCCGGCAGTGTGAACGTAGTGCGAATCCAAGCTTCAGCTTCTAATTTCTCGGCCTCGATATCGTATTCAAACGAGAAGTTTGGCGGCGGTTGGAACGGAAGCAGCCCGGCCAGCAGGTCACGGGCGCGTTCGGTGTAGTAGCCGGTGGGGTCGAGCGCGGCAACTTGCTCCCATGCGTTGCGCGCACCGTCCTCATCGCCCTGGATTTGCAGCGCTTTGCCCATCCAAAATAAACTTTGCGTTTCTTCCTCCAGGCTCAGCGAAGCTTGGTAAGCGCGCAGGAACAGGCTCTGGCTTTCGGGGTAATTTTCAAGCCTATAGGAACTAATCCCGGCCAGGAAAAGCGCATCGTATGCGTACTCCGAGGCTGGATATTCCTCCGCTACCCGCGGCCAGAGTTCGACCGAGCGCGTCAGAAAGCCGCCGTAGCGAGCGATCTGCCCGGCAGTGAACAAAAATTCGGCCGATGCTTTCTGGCTTGGCGTCGCCGCTACAAAGCTAAGCAGTGTTTGAATCGCGGCTTGATGGTCGCCCAAATATTGCCACTGGGTGCGCGCCTTTTGTCGATAAGCCTCGACCCAGTTAGTATCGAAGGCATGCTCGCTCATCATATGGTCCCATTCGCTGAGCGATAGCTCGTAGTCGCCTATCGCGCGATAGGACAATGCCCGGTAGTAATGGGCTGTGTCGTTGTGCGTGTCTGGGTTGGACTGCAGATAGCGATCGAATGCGGCGATCGCGACAATATAAAGCTCCTGCTGGCCTTCGTTGTCGGTTGTTACCGTTGCGGCGTAATAGTCGATCAAGCCGCGCTGGAATTCTTCGACCGGCTGGCCAGCATTCACCAATTCCACAAGTGCGGCGTAGGATGAAAACGCCAACGGGTAATTCGTAACCGCATCTTGATAGTAGGTGTACGCGGTTGAAGTCTGGCCCAATTCCAAATACTCGCGGCCGAGCAACAGGTCCATGTCGGCTTTTAAATAATCATTGAGCGTGCTGTCATAGATTCCCTGGTAAACCAAGACTGCGTTTTCATGATCGCCAGCCTCTGAGTGCGCGTTCCCTATCTTGACCTGCACCATTGCTCCATCATCCAGCCGCGCGGCGGCAACCGCAGCTTCGTAAGCCGCGATCGCCCCTTCGTAGTCGCCGGCGCTAAACAGCGCGTCGCCGCGCCATTCCTGCACATAAGCATCGATAAGGCCCGGGCGGTGGTCTAAATAGCTTTGGTAGGCTGCAGCAACCGCGTTCGCGTCTTCGAATTCCGTCTGGATCTCGGCCAAAACTAAATACCCCGGCGCAGCCTGAGCTGAATCGGGATAAAGGTCCAGCAAAACATTGATCGATTCGCGCGCCGCGGTCACATTCCCCATTGCCAAATAGCTACGGCCCATACCCAACAGGGCTGCACTTCGCAAATCATCTTCACCGGCTGAGTCCAGCGTGGTTTCGTATTCCCGCAGCGCGCCGTCCCAATCTCCATAGAAAAATAATTTGTCCCCTTCTTCGATCCGCGCTTCATTTGTTAGTGTGGGTAGAGGAATCGCCTCAATAGTTGGCGGGGTCGTTTCTTCTGGAGCAGGGCTGCCTTGAGGTGTAGTAGTAGGCAGCGAGGGATCTAGAACTCGTTCCAGATTGCACGCCTGGCTGACGACTGACATTGCTAAAAGGAAAATGACTATTTTTCGGCGCATCGTCAAGGACTATACCGTCTCGAAAAATCGGTGTCAACACATGAGGCTGAGAATGGCGTGTTTCTTGTAAACTCCTCAGCGTGGAAGGGAATAAACCAACTTATCGCATAGCTGATTTAGCTGCAGATGAGCGTCCGCGCGAGCGTTTGATCAGCCAGGGAGCCGGCTCTTTGAATACGGCTGAACTGCTGGCCGTGTTGCTGCGCACCGGGGTACCCGGAGAGAACGCAGTCGAATTAGGTCAACGTCTCTTGCAAACATTCGGTGGACTAAACGGCATTCAACGTGCGGAATTTAATGAAGTCCAGAATCAGCATGGAATGGGTGAGGCAAAGGCCTCCACTCTCAAAGCCGCTATTGAGCTCGGCCGGCGCCTGAGCATTCAGGATCCCGAAGAGCGCCCGGCGATCAGCAGCCCAGCCGATGTAGCCGCGTTGGTGCAGTACGAAATGGCCGCTCTCGAGCAAGAACATTTACGCGTCATCCAACTGAACACGCGCAACCAGGTCTTGGATATTGTCGAGATCACCAAGGGGTCGCTTAATGCCGGGCAAGTACGCATTGCTGAAGTGTTTAAGCCGGCCATCCGGCGCAACTGCGCCGCCATCATCCTCGTCCACAACCACCCTAGCGGCGATCCGACTCCAAGTCCGGACGATGTCGCGCTGACCAAGGCAATCCGCGAAGCCGGACTGATGTTAGATATCGAAGTCCTGGATCATTTGATTATTGGCCAGGGGCGCTATGTCTCAATGAAAGAAAAACGTTTGGGATTCTCTTGATGCAAGCCAGCATTCAATTACGCTGGCCGACGGATTATTACGTGGTCACGCAGTCGTTCAACGCCAATCCTGAGCTCCACGCCACTCGCAACCCACCGGGCCACGAAGGCTTGGATATTCGCGCTCCGCTTAACAGCAGTGTCTACGCCTGCGCTGCCGGCGAAGTCACAGAGGTTCACGATCGCCCAGATGACAATTCTTATGGACGCCACATCACGATTTTGCACGCTGACGGTTATCGCACAACATATGCTCACCTCGCCAAGGTGATCGCCAACCGCGGCCAAAGGGTCAAACCCGCCGACCAGATCGCTTTAGCTGGCCCAACTGGGCAGGCCGGCGGTGGTCATATCCACCTGACCCTGAAGCACGACGGCGCCACTGCGGCCGGCTTGACTCATTTTGCGGACGACATCATTGATCCGACTCCGTTCCTCTCTCCGCCACCCACCCCAGACGCGAGTCATTACGCCTGGCCATTAGCTCGCTGCCTTGTGGGCGCGATAGCGCCGCGGGTTGCACCGTGGACGGACGCCGATCTTGCTGCCTTCAAACGTTCAGAGATCGAGGCTGTAAAGATTAATGAGCAAACCACACAGGCACAGATCGCAACTTTAAAGCAGATCAATCCAGCATTTTTCATATTAACCCAACTTAATTTACGCTCCACCGGAAAACCGATTTCTCCGCGCGATTGGTTTGCGCGCCTGCGTCCCGCATTCAAGCAACACGTCGACGCGGGCATTAGCTATTTCGAGATTGGCAAAACGCCCAATTTGCTGGCCGAGGGTGCCTATTCCAATTGGACAACTGGAGCCGAGTTTGGAAACTGGTGGTTGGATGCCGCGAATTTGCTAAAGGCTGAAGCTCCCCAAACCAAGTTCGGGATCCCCGCGCCCGCACCCGGTGCCAGCATCGCTGGCCAGCGCTTGGACGCTCAGACGTTTCTCGAATCCGCAGACGAGATGATGCTCAGCGCTGACTGGATCGGTGTGACCGAAATCGGACCTGAATCCAATTTCTCAACGATCCGACACTACTTCCCTCATCAAGTCTTGTTCGTCACTTCTCTGGATCGAGACCGAACTATTCACAAAAAATTGGGCGGCGAACCTGGGATTGGAGCTGTTTTCACAGCCTGATTTTCCTAGACATTTGGCTTCACCACGAATCCTTCTAGCTCCCCGTTTCCGGGTGCCCATTTCACCTGAACATCGCTGACCTGGGAGCCGCGCGGACCCAGGCGCACGGCGGCTAGCAAGGCGTCGAGATGGGCGCGGCTGCCTTCGGCGAGCAGTTCAACGCGGCCGTCGCTTAGATTGCGGACCCAGCCGGCAATGGGAAGCCCGGCGGCGCGTTGGCGAACGAAGTAGCGGAAACCTACTCCCTGAACTTTGCCCTGAACCCAGGCGTGCAATTGGTCTGTTGACGTCATGAACTATTTTGCGCGGCTGAAACGGCGGATGGCCAAGACGGCTAGCGCGGCAACGGCAGCGGATCCGATAACCAGGGACCAAGGTGGCAATTCGGCGGCAGGGAACGTAGCCTGACGCCAATCGGCCTCGAGGGTAGCCAGGTCTTTGCCAAATGATTCAAGCGAGGCTGTGAGGCAATCTGGGTTAGTGGCGTAGGCATTGACCAAGAGTCCAAAACCAGTTGAGTTGTAGGTGCGGACAAGATAACGAATGAAGGAGGCCGACTGTGCATACGCGAGTCGGGCACTGAATCCATCCTGGGGGAAACTGGAGCACAGCGAATAAAAAGGAATGAGCGTGTTAGCTTCGTGAGCGACGTCGAGGACTTCCTTTTGGAGCGGATCGGAATACAACTCCGCACTAGAAGCGATGCCTTCGTTGAGCCAGGCGGGCAGCTGGGCATAGCCCGCAGAGCCGAGCGCTTGATAGAGCATGAGGTGAGCGACCTCGTGCGGGACCTGGCGTTCGATCTCCAGCGATTGTTGGGGACCCGGCGGCAGCGAGAGCAAGATCAGGCCGTGCTGCGGATCGGTGTGGCCGGCAGCCCACTGGTAGCCAGCCAGCCGGGCCAGCAACTGCACATCGGCGGCATTGTCGTAGACGCGCAAGGTGATGGCGGTTGGGTCGGGGAGCGGCAGAAGGCTTTGGGCGCGAGCCACACCCAGCTCGGCTGCGGCGAGAATGGATGCCGCAAAAGCCTCGTTGCCGTTGTGCCAGATGAGAGTAAATGGCGGGCGCTCAACAGTTAGCCAGGTGAAGCGATTATCTTCGTAATAAAAGTTGTAGCGCTGGCTCTCAAAGAAATCACCGTGGTCTGAGCCCAGGCGAAACCAGTATGTGATATTACTGAAGACCCCGATCACATTGCTCGCATCCAAAGCGACCTGGACATTCATTGTTTGTTCTTCGCTGACCTCGCCTTCGTAGACCCAAACGCGATCGCTGCCCTCGACCTGATAAAGCACATAGCCTTCATGGATAACTTCGGGACTTTGAAATGCCAAGCTGAAATGAACTGAGTTGTTAAATATATAATCAGCGCGTTGCTCAATGACCTCAATCGATCCCTGAGCTTGAACGCTGCCCGGACGGAAGGCCAGCACCGCAACAGCGAGCAACAAAAGAGAATAGCGAATAGACATTGAAAAATCTTCTCGAACCCTATGACTTACGAATTGTAAGCTAGCTGAACTAGCTTATTCGAGATCGGATTCTTCCGCCGATTCGTCCTCGATGCCATTCGGGCTGCTAAATTCCTCGAGGTCTTCCGGCGAAAAATCGATCAGGTTCAATCCCCCCATTTCTTCTGTAAAGGCAAGATTATCCAAGGCATCTTCGAAGAGATCTATCTCGTCCTGATCTTCAGTGCTTTCGATCGCGCCTTGCAGGGCTTCGGCAACGCCCTGTCCGCCGATCTGCGAGAGCGACCAACCCGCCGCCAGACGCACTTCACTGTCTTCGTCCTCCAGCAGCTCAACAAGATCTGGGGTCAGCTCGGCCAATTCAAGTTCGCCGGCGGCTTTGGCGGCTTCGCGGCGAAGATCGGGATTCGAGTCTTGCAGGCTTTCGACGATCATCGGTTCCCAGCGATCATCTGCTGAACGGCCCATGGCGAACAGAGCGCTCTCCATCCAATCTTGCTGCCCGCCTTGATAAGCTTCCTCGATCAACTCAGCGACATTGGGCCGGCTTGAATAACCCAAAGATTCCAACGCACGCCGTTGGATCAAGGTATCGGCATCACCTTCCAGAACACCGATCAAGAGCGTTTCGATTTCTTTCAATGTGCCTGCCGCCATTTTGCCGAGTTCGCCTAAGTAAATAAAGCGGCCTAAGGCGGCGGCAGCCTGAGCCCGCACGGCGGTATCTTCGTCCTCTTGCAGGAGCTTGATAAATTGGGGAACCAGGTCGGCCTGCTCCGACAGCCACAGCGAGCGTATTGCGACGACGCGCACTTCAGCGGCCGCGTCGCTCAAGCCAATGCGATTGACCGCGCTGAACTCAAGCACCGTGTTGCTTTCGGCGAGCAACTCAAGATCTTCCAGCAATCGTAGGCGGCGTTCAAAAGCTAGCTTGCCCCAGGTGAGACTAAGCTGATGCAATTCCTCGCCTTCTAGCCCAGATAAGCGGTAAAGGTAGCGGGCGGGGAAGAGATTCTCTTCATCGCGCAGCGCGTTGAGCACTTCGCCGAAAGAGAGTTCGCTCGGATTAGGAGTTAAGTCGTCGTCCATTATGGGATAACCAGCGGGTTGACGAAGTCTTGCAGGTTTACGTAAACCATCAAGAGCAAAAGCAACGCCAAGCCAACCAGATTGACCGCGTTTTCATAGGCAGGCGGGATGCGCCGGCGGAAAAGAATCTCGGGCAGTGTGAACAGGATGCGGCCGCCATCGAGCGCTGGCACTGGGAGCAGGTTGAGCAAGCCGAGCGAGACCGAGATCGAGGCGAAGAAGGAAAGCGTGTTGATGCCCGGCGGGAGATCGCTCTCGGGCGCCGCGTCAGCTTCGCGGACCTCGGTGTAGATGTCGTACATGCCCTTGTAGCCCACAAGGCGTCCTTCGTCGGCGCTGGCTTGTCCGCTCATTAGGCGGCCGGGTAGTGCAACCAGCGCGTTCGATTGTTCGAAAATTGCGCTGCCACCGTAAAAAATGGCTTCGCCGGCGTTGATCGGACTGCTGGGGTGACCCATGGCAATGCCGATGGCGCCATCTTCTGGCGCAGGATCGCGGGGCACGAGCACGACGCTGCCTTCAATCCCACCGCGATCGTAGACAAGCTCGATCTCCTCGCCCAGATTCGCATAAATAATGTCGCGCAATTCTTCGCTGCTATTGATCTCTTCACCATTGGCTTCCACAACCACATCGCCGGGGAGCAGGCCCGCTTGAGCAGCTGGCGACTCGGCAGAAACATCCGCAATCTCGACTACACTCAGGTCAGGGCGGCCCAGCTGCGAAAAAATAAACGCATATAGAAGCAGTGCGGTCAGCAAATTCATTGCGGGGCCGGAAATGAGGACAAACAGCCGTTTCCATGGGTTGGCGGCTGCCAAGCCGCCTGGCACACTCGGGTCGTTCTCCCCGATGGGGCGAACGAACCCGCCGAGCGGAATCCAGTTGAGCGTGAACTCAGTTCCGCCGGCTTTGAAGAGGCGCGCCAGGCGCGGCGGAAAGCCGATGCCAAATTCCTGCACCTTGATCCCCACAAGCTTGGCGGCCAGAAAGTGGCCCAGCTCGTGGACTACGATGAGTGCGGCGAGAGCGAAAACGAACGAAGCAAATGTAGTGATTGCAGTCATCTTCCTTCTAGCTTGTCAAGTTGTTACTTTTTTTCGGACAGGGGTGGTGGTAATAACTTGACAAAGATATTGAAATTCATTTAGGACTGGATTATATCCATTTGACTTCGCCCACCAGTTAATTGATAGATTAGTCAAGCGACTGGACAGCGCCACCAAGCCCGGAGCGTAGAATGCGGACTACGCCGGGGATCTCGCTCAATTGAGTAGCAACCTTGTCGGCAGAAGCAGCTTCGCAGATAACGTGAACGTTCGGCCCGGCGTCCAGCGTGTAGCAAGCTGGAGTGCCTGCGGCACGCCAGTCGTTGACCGCGTGCATAACCGCCACCGAAGCTGCCTGCCAATAGAGCAAAGGCGGCCGCGAGGTCATCATTACCGCGTGCATGAGATGGTTATCGAGCTCGGTCACTTGGGCGAGGGCTGCAAAATCGCGTTGAAGTATCGCTTGCCTGCAGGTCGCCAAACGCGCCTCGGCGCTGGCTATGCGAGCAGCTTGCAGCGGGCTCGAATCGGCGAGCTTGTGACCTTGGCTCGAACCAATCGCCTTGTGTTCCTCACTGACGATAGCGATGCAGTCCTCGAGCGCCCAGTGACCTGCGGGAGCGATCGAGCTCCCGTAGCTGTCTTCGTCGGTATTCGCCGCGCGCCACTCCACAAATCCGGCCGGCACAGAGCGGCTGGCTGAACCAGAACCGCGGCGGGCTAAACGCGAGAGAGCCTGTTCGCTCAGGTCCAGCCCGACGGCGCGGGTTGCAGCTAGCGCAAGAGCTGCGAAAGCAGAGGATGAGGAGGCGATGCCTGATCCGCTGGGAAAATTGTTCTGGCTGTCGACCCGAGCGAAGTGTTCAATGCCGGCCATTTGGCGAACAATATCGAGAAACGCAGAAACGCGTTTCACCTGCTCTGGCAGCGCGTCTTTATCATTTATACGAAGCTGCTCCGTTTTGAGCTGCCGATCAAACTCGACGGTGGTTTGCGTCTTCAGGCTGCCCAAGTTCATGGAGAGAGAACCGTTAGCCGGCAGCCGCAGCAAGTGATCGCGGTTGCCCCAATATTTGATAAAAGCGATGTTGGGATGAGCAACCGCACTGGCCCCGCCTGGCTTTGGCATGCGGGCATTCTACTCAATAAAAACCGCCAACCTCTATCAGGGCCGGCTTTGGTAATTAAGGAACGATCGTAAAGGCGCGGCCGGCACTCCACGCGCCGGGTATGCCATTGATATTGATGGCTCGCACGCGCCAGTAGTACTTTCCGTTCATGAGTAATGCCGGTGAAAAGTCGAGCGAGTTTGAGGTATTGGTTCTTTCCGGACTGCTGAAATTGCTGTTGTTGTCGATCTGAATTTCATACGTCACGCCGTATGCCACCGACAGCCAAGCAAAGCTGGGCGTGTTATCGGTTGTCGTGGCATTAGTTACAGGCGAGCTCAGCGCGGGAGCTATGGTGACTGGTGGAATGATGTGCAGGCTGCGAACCGGACTGCAGACTCCTGAGTTTCCGGCTGCATCGCGGGAGCATACCTTCCAATCAAAATCGCCGAGCCCACCGAAAATTGTTAAAGGCCGGCTTAAGTGTAGCGGCTGAGATCGATTTGCTTCCGCTCAATCTCCTAAATGTTATCGATTACTTTCGGCCAAAGAAAAAACCCTTGCCGAAAAGATCTGAGTTGGTTTATTTTCCAGCAACTACAGCTTTGAACTCAGGATCTGCACCGAACACAAGCCAGATAACCTTAAACACTTTGAGAATAACGGGCTTGTACTTATCTCGAAGGTTCGAATCCTTGACTGCGGTCAGCACCCAACTAAAACCTGCTTGAATTAATAGATCGTCCATTTTGTCTCCTTCCTTAATATTTATTGACTAGTACAAATCGACACCTAAAATTGGGTTCATAAGAAAAAGAGCGACCCTCACGGTCGCTCTTTTCTTGACGAAATCCTTCGACTTATTCGCAAGCCCTGCCGTCATTGTCTCCATCAAAGCCATGTGGGTCGGTGCCTACGACTTCAAAATTGCGGAATTCAATATCATCACAACTTAAGTCAGGAGGCGGGGGTGGGATGCAAACATCCTTATAACCGTCATGGCAATTATCCAGCGCACCGCACGCTGCCACGCCAACTACAAAAAGTACAAATATTAAACTGATTTGTATTGCCTTATTCATTCATTTACCTCCATAGCCTTGGGGGACGCGAGTTGATTAGCTAACGAGGAGCTTGCAAGAATATTACACCCTTTACTCTTCCCATTGTGAGAAATTTCCCAACCGAGCGATTCGGCGTGGGTTCCGGTGACCGTGAATCGCATCGAAGTAGCCTCTCCGCCCTCACGAGAAAGCATGTTTAAATCTGTAACTTCGACCTCTACGACAAAGTGAACTGGGCTTGGGGCGTTATAGGGAAACCCAGCTAAGGGTCTACAGCAGATTATCCACCAACCGCGCCACCTTATTTTCGATTTACTAGCCAAATCCCCCGATTAATCGTTTTATCAACGTCCTTAACAAACAGCCGATATTCCCCACAAAAATCCAATTCTGGACATTAATAGGCATATGCTAACTCTAGAGATGCTTTATGTCGTGCTGCAAGGTGTGCCTTCGGAGTATTTTGACCACCTTGATCCCTCGTGGTACGTCTTCTGCCAAAATCTCGCCAAGGTCATTGCCAAGGGTGGTTCACCCCAGGAGGCTCTCCGCTTTGCAATCGCTGAATCGGAGCGCTGGCAGATGGATGCGATCCGTAGCCTCCTGCTGGCAGCTGGCGCCGCCATGCGCGTTCGCGGTTTGTCTTATCGTCAGAGGGAGCTTTTGCTTGCTCTTCGCACCGCCAAGGTCGCTTCGCTGACCCATCTCAGCCACATCGTCGGCAAAGATACAAGCAATACCCACAAGCGCCTCGCCAAACTGGTTGCCCGCGGCTTAGCGATTAAGTTCTATCGTCCCCGCGGTGCGCACTACTTCGCAGTTACAGCTCCTCCATCCAGGAATTTCCGCAAAAAAATCCACGTTGTTCTGCTGCCGCTCCTCGCCGACCCAAACACCCTTCCCCCGCCCAAACTAGATCACATCGGGCCACGCCTCACGGAAGCAGAGGCCCAGCTGTTGGCCGAAGCAAAAGCTAGTGCCGCCCAAACCATGGCTAGGTATTTAAAAGCCTATCCTAAGTCCGTCAAGGTAACACAACCAAACCTACCAAAACAACCAAAGGAGGTTAACCTACCAAAACTACCAAATCTACCAACTCACTCGCCGGATTTCCTAACCAGTCCACAAATCAAAGATGAATAGCCCTGCCAGCATACGCGTCATAAAATCAAGGTTTATCTTTTATCAAGACTGGATTTTAAGATATTTGGTTCACCGATTAGTTGGACTAAAATACAATCTTCCATGGCCATCGTCCAGAGCAAGCTTTCTCAACAAGCTAGGTTAATTTCGGAAACTAAAACCCATCTCGATCAAGCCTTAGCCACCCTCAACGCCAGCAAGCACGTCGGAAAACCA
>JANWHN010000093.1 GCA_025450445.1 Anaerolineales bacterium
AGCAGATATTTCATTTTCAAGAGCTTTCTTAAACAAAAGAACGCAAAACTCCTCAAATGTTTTGCTATGAAATTGGTCATTTTTTAATGTTCCTAACGTGTGAAGATGTAAATCCCATTTTCTCCACTCAGAACCAGGTTCAAAGTTTTGGGATGGAAGCTTCCCATGTGGTTTAGCTATTGATTTAGAGCTTCCCGTCTTTTTTAATTTGCTCATACAAAGTCCACCTCTTGCAACTCGCAACCGCCCAAAGGTAATGAATAACGATAATTTGCAAACATATTTAATTCCAAGTCCCTAGTCAACCCTAAGCAATATCGGTACTATAACCGAGTTACAATTAAGGCACTAGCTTATGGCGGTTTGAGCCTAGAGCAAGTACAGAAACTCACGTCTGTACTCGTATTTTAGATAAATAATGCGGGTGTCGCCAAGTGGTAAGGCACGTGCTTCCCAAGCACGCATACGTGGGTTCGAATCCCATCACCCGCTCTTCAATTGATGAACTTCGTTAACGGAAAGTTAGGCTAAAGTTACCTTCGCAACCCGCCTATAACGAGCGGGTTACTACAGCCATGATAGAACGCCGCGCCAAAATAGTCGCCACCCTGGGACCTGCATCCCAGGACGAAGGCACACTCGATCGTTTGATTGCGGCGGGCATGAACGTAGCCCGCCTCAATTTTTCCCATGGAACTCATGAAGAATATCGTGCGCTCATCCAGCGCATCCGCGGCGCAGCTGAACGCGCCCACACCTCTTTGTGCATCCTGCAGGATCTGCAGGGGCCAAAGATCCGCGTAGGCGATCTGGCAACCGGGTCGGTCACGCTGACCCGCGGCGAGAGCATCACGCTGGTCGCTGACGCTGCCCAAGCGAATGGATCAGGCATCCCTGTTGATTTCGCCGAGCTCCCGCGCTTTGTGCGCAGCGGCGGGCGCATCCTGCTGGATGATGGACGGCTAGAGCTTGAAGCCACAGAAGTCAAAAAAGGAACCGTGCAAGCCACGGTGGTGATGGGCGGCTTGCTCAAATCGAACAAAGGCATCAACTTGCCCGGCGCAGAGATCGATGTGCCCGGATTTACTGCAAAAGACGAAGAGGATCTCGCTAAAGGTCTGGAATTCGGGATCGATATGGTGGCGATCTCGTTCGTTCGCTCGGCTGAAGATGTGCTGCGCGTCCGCCAAGCCATCAGTCAACATGCACCCGACCGACTCGACACGCCGATCATTGCCAAGCTGGAACGCGGCGAAGCGTTAGAGAACTTGCACGACATCGTCGATGTAGCCGATGGCGTGATGGTTGCCCGCGGTGACCTTGGCGTCGAATTGCCGCCGGAAACGGTGCCGATCGCGCAGAAGCAGATCATCGATGCCGCTAATCAGCGTGGCAAGCTGGTGATCACCGCCACGCAAATGCTTGACTCGATGATCAACAATCCGCGCCCCACCCGCGCCGAAGCCTCAGACGTGGCGAATGCGATCTTCGACGGCACGGATGCGGTGATGCTTTCAGGCGAAACTGCTGTTGGAAAATATCCGGTCGAAACCGTGGCGATGATGGACGCAATCATTCGAGAATCGGAAAGCCATCTGAAGCAATGGGGTCATTGGAAAGGTGGCAACGCAGCCGCCATGCGCGACGATGCGGAATCGATCACGCGGGCCGCAAAAGAACTAGCGCAAGACGTGAACGTTGCAGCCATCACTGTTTTCACCCAGTCCGGTCGTACGGCGCGATTGATGTCGAAAGCTTTCCCGCGCGTGCCGGTCCTCGGGCTCACGCCCGAACCACGTGCATTCAACCGCATGGCCCTTTATTGGGGCGTGCACCCGATCATGGTCAATTTATCCAGCAGCGTGGACGAGATGCTTGCTAGCATTGAAGCCACCACACTCAGCCTGGCTTCGATGAAGCCCGGCCAGCAGGTTGTGGTGATCTCCGGCTACCCAATCGGGGCTATGCGCCCGCCCAATCTGGTGATGCTCTACACCATTGGGCAGCACGCATAGTTTTTTACAAGTTTATTTTCTTTTGATTTAGCGGAATTCCGGGGGAAGCTTCACGGCGCGCTAAAACGCGCGCGTAGATCAACGCGGCTGAACCAGCTGCCATAATGAGAACGCCCTGCAACAACAGCGGCCGGCTGACCAGATCGAGCGCGCCGGCGGCAACCGCCGCGCCAAAGGCGCTCTGCGCCCCACCCTCACCGAGGAATAAATTCGCGATTGCTTCATTAAGAAACTGAATGGGGAAAAAGAGCATTCCTAATGCCAACAGAACCACAAAGCCACCGCTTATTGCTAGCGGCCAACCCGCCCAGGTCAGTACTTGGCGGAGGCTTCGCGCAGCCATTGCCACAGCAACCAATCCGATCACGGAAACGGCTATCCAAGTCCAGCGCGAAAGATTCCTAACCTGAGTAATGCCGGATTTGAGTCTTATCAATTCATCCGGCGCCTCTTGGCCCGCGGTAACTTGATTTAGATCGAATTGGTCCGGTGCTAATGCAAGCGGGCCAGCAAGAAGCGTTGGTGCATTGGCGATCAGAGCACCATACAAGGGCTCAGGCGGGCGGCAGGCAGGAATAGCGCCTTCGATGCCAATATTTTGTAAACCTTCAATTGCCATCTGTGCCGCCATTTCGAGCGTGCATTCGGGCAAGGAATCTAAAACCACTGTGAGAATTTGCGGTGCGTTTGTGGCTGTATTATCTTTCCAAGGTTGCAGATCCAAGAGCAAGCTCGGGAATTCGGCGTCGCTGTCCAGCCAATCTGTATAGGCATCCACAACGCTGTCAACGCTTTCCTCAACGAGCGCCTCGGGTCCGGCCAGCTCAGTGATCTGCCGCCAGTCTTCTTCGCTCATTTGAATCAATACGGTTTGGACCACATTGCCCTGCAGCGAAGATTGCGTTTGTGGATCCTGATCTTCAAACTGACCTAGCAGCATTTGCTCTGTGGCCTGTCGGGCCATGCTGGCGATCAGCTCCGAGTCCATCAAATGCTCACGGACCAGAACCTTGGTCGTTTCCGGATCAAAGACAAGCGCGCCTACGTCGCGCAGCAACAGGCTGCCTGGCAAGGCAATCACAAAAAAGGCAAGCAGGATGATGGCAAAGACGCGCAATAAGGCTGTGAGCATAACTACGACCTCAGGGGATTGGACGGGATTCTATCGTCCCGCGCGGCCAGCCACAAGCCAAGCAAGATGAGAGCCGTTCCACCGATAAACAGCGAAGTGAGTTGCTCATTAAGGAAAAGCGCTCCCAAGCCCGCCCCTACTATGGGCTGGGCAAAGAAAGTTAGAGAAGCAACCCCAGCTTCTAGAAGTTTGAAAGCCCGATTCCACAAATATGCCGAAACAGCCATTGAAACGATGCCAAGGTAAAGGACGCCGGCAACAAGCGGAAGGGAAATTGCGCCAACAGGCTGGACGCTCAATTCCCACGCAGTCGCGGGAAACGCGACTAGCATGCCGCCTAGGAAGGCGATCAGCGTGAATGGCAAGGTGTCGACGGTGCGTGTCGCCTGGCGAACCAGCACGGAGTAGAGCGCCCAAGTGACCGCAGCCCCAACCAGCAGCAGGTTGCCAAACCACAATTGAGAATTAATTTGCGCTTGGCTTGGATCAATCACCGCAAGGACGCCAACAGTCGAGACCAATAGGGCAAACAATCGCCGTCTTGTAACCTTCTCCTTCAAAAGCATCCACGCAAAAAGGTAGACGAACGCCGGAGTCGCCGCGGTAATGACGGATCCGTTCGCCGCGGTGGATAACTTGGTGCCGGTCAACTGGAAGCCGAGAGAAATGCCGTAACCAAGAACGCCGACCGCAAGAAGCTGGAGCCACTCACCACGGCTGAGAGGCGGGAAGCCTTTGCGCCAAGCTACCCAGGTGCCCAAGGTTGCTGCACCCAGTAACAGGCGCAGGCTCAGCAGCGTAAAAGGCGGGATGACTTCCAGAACGACTTTGCTGATCACGTACATACCACCCCAGATGGCTGAGGCGATCAGGCCGTAAAGAATTCCAGTTTGGCGTGAGTTCATCATCTAACAAAAAGCCTCCCAACCGGGAGGCTTTTTTAGTTTTATTTGTCCTAGAACATCATCGCGTTGGCTTTTTCGATCAAGCTTTTCGCCGGGCGAATTTCGTTATCGGTCATCCGGTTGAGCGGGCGAGCTGGCAGCTTGTAGATATCTGTCAGAGAGGGAAGATCTTCGTTGACGTAGATCAAGCCGGTCAGCAAGACTTCTTCGGCGTGCGACTCTTCGATCAAACGCATCGCTTCGCTGCGCTTGGTCGGATCGTATTCGCGGTCCAGCTTTTTTAGCACGATCTTAGAGCCGTCGTGCATCTCCACGGTGCGCGTCGTGCCTTCAGCAAAGTCGGTGAGCACGATCTCCTGCTCTTTGGGAACAAAGGTGAAGTCGTGCAGCGGTTCCTGGTGCTCGCGTCCCCAGCCATACGAATGGCGAGCGTCATCTTCGTTATTGAAGGTCACGCAAGGGCTGATGATGTCCAAAACCGAAATGCCGTTGTGGCTCAACGCAGCTTTAATCAGGGATTTCACTTGGTTGGCATCACCAGCAAAGGAGCGGGCGACAAAAGTCGCACCTGAGCTCATTGCCTCTTGCACGATGTCGACAGGCGTATAGGGGTTGGTGCCTTGATATTTCAGCTTAAGACCCCGCTCAGCGGTGGCTGAGAATTGGCCTTTGGTGAGTCCGTACACGCCATTGTTTTCAATGATGTAAACCACAGGGGCGTTGCGGCGCATGATGTGCTTGAACTGGCCCATGCCGATGTTGGTGGTGTCGCCATCGCCGCTGACCGCGATCGCCTTTAGCAAGTGATCGCCGAACATGGCGCCGGTCGCCACTGAAGGCATGCGGCCATGCAGAGTGTTGAAACCAAAGCTGCGGTTCAAGAAGTAAGCCGGGCTCTTGCTGGAGCAGCCGATGCCGCTCATCTTGATCACGTCTTCGGGGACGATGTTCAGCTCGAAAGCTGCAGCAATGATCTGGTTGGAGATCGAATTATGCCCACAGCCAGCGCACAGCGTGGTGGCCGCGCCGCGATAGTCATTCTTGGACATGCCAATAATGTTGAGCTGCACGTTTGCAGCGGGCGCCGCGGTTGCCGTTTTGCCGTTACCGCTTCCGTTAGTTTCACTCATGGCGTAATCCCTCTTTCTTCTGGATCTCGTCCTTCACCCAGCGAGCGTTTAGTGGCAAGCCGTCATGCTTGGCGATTGCCATCAGCTTGGTGGCAAGGCCGGGGAATTCGAGTTGCAGCAATTTGTGCATCTGGCCGTCGCGGTTCATCTCGACAATGTAGATCATCTCATGGCTGTTCACGAATTCTTGCACAGCGGACGTGAACGGTACCGCGCGCAAGCGCAAGTAATCGGTCTTGATGCCGTCTTGGGCCAGGTAGTCACGCGCTTCAATGATGGCGTGGTCACTGGAACCATAAGCAACGATTCCGATCTTGGCGCCAGGCACACTATCCAAAATAGCCTCAGGAACATATTGAGCCGCGGTCTCGAATTTCTTTTTCAGCCGCAGCATGTTGCGCTCCCAATCTTCCGAACGCTCGCTGTACTTGGCTTCGTCGTTGTGGCCGGTGCCGCGGGCGAACCAGGCGCTGTTGGGTGCCTTGTTGCCTGGCACGGTGCGGTACGGAATTCCATCTCCATCTACATCGGCATAGCGTTTCCAGCCGTTCTTCAACTGTTCCAGATCTTTCTCCCACAAGATCTTGCCGCGATCCATGGGTCGGTCCGGATATTCAAACGGCTTGATCATCCACTGGTTCATGCCGAGGTCCAGGTCGCTCATCACGAATACTGGGGTCTGCATGCGCTCAGCGATATCGAAAGATTTCCAGCCGAACTCGAAGCACTCTTGTGCCGAGCCGGGCAGCAGCAGGATCTGCTGAGTGTCGCCATGTCCAAGGAAATGTGTGGCGAGGATGTCGCCCTGCGATGTGCGGGTGGGCAAACCGGTGCTCGGTCCAACACGCTGGATATCCCAGATTACGACCGGGATTTCCGCGTAGTATGCAAGGCCTGCAAATTCAGTCATCAAGCTGATGCCGGGACCCGATGTCGACGTCATCGCGCGCAAGCCGGACCACCCTGCCCCAACAGCCATACCGATCGCCGCAAGCTCATCTTCCGCTTGAACGACCGCGTAGGTCTTGCCGTCTTGACCTTCCACATCGCGGAAGGCGCTAATGTTTTGCGCCAAAGCTTCGGCGAGGCTGGATGCGGGCGTGATTGGATACCAGGCTGCAAACTGCACGCCGCCGAAAATGGAACCTAGCGCGCCGGCGGTATTGCCATCGGCCATCACGTAACCCGCAGTCGCGTCCATTGGTTCGACGCGATAAGGATCTGTTTTCTTGATATTCGCCACCGACCATGCGTGCGCCGCTTCGATGACGCCCATGTTGATCGCGATCGGTTTTTCTTTGCCGTCGAAGTGATATTCCAGCGCCTCGCGGATCTTGCTCATATCAATATCGAGCAAATGCGCCAGCACGCCGACATAAGCCATGTTGGCAACGTAATCGCGCAGGTTGGCTGGCGCTGTTGAATTCTTGGCCAGCTCTTTTGCAGGGAAGGAATAGACTGAGATGTCGTTGCGATCTATAGCGAATTTCAAATGATCGCCATACAAGAATGCGCCACCGGGCACGACACTCTTGAGATCAGCGACGAAAGTATCGTCGTTCATCGCCACTACGACTTCTTGGGAATCGCGGCGAGCGAGGTAGCCCTTCTTGCTTATGCGGATCGTGTACCAGGTGGGAAGACCCTGAATGTTCGATGGAAATAAGTTCTTGCCGGAGACCGGGATGCCCATCTTGAACAGCGCCCGCAGCAATGTCAGGTTCGACGTTTGGCTGCCCGAGCCGTTCTTGGTTGCCACGGTCATCGAAAAATCATTAACCACCGGCTGCCCAGCTTTTACAGGGGCTTCTTTGACTTGCGGTGTTGCCATAATTACTCCTTGTTTGCGCGTTCGGGGCGTTTGTCAATAAGCTCAAAATGTTCGTTGAGCAGTTGGTGACCTTTTTCAAATAGTTTCGCTGCAATGGCTTCAACAATGCGGCGGTGATAGTCCCAGACTTGCTCTTGGTAAGCAAGACCGGTGTAGCGGGTCAGTCCTACCCTTTCGTAAGCGTCCCAATAAGCTTCCAGCATCCCCACAACGAACGGATTTTCAAGATGGCGAAAAATGGCAATATGGAATTCGCGATGCTCTGCGTTGGGAACTCGGATTGGATCGCCTTTCAGCATCTCTTCCGCGGTCTTTACCAGATCGCGCAGTTCAGTAATATCTGCCGCCGTCAGCTTTTCGACCGCTTCCTGCCAATAGGCGCGCTCAAGGTGGCGGCGCAGATTAGCGAATTGGTCAAAGCTCTTGTTTTCGCGCGCCATCGCGTAGAAGAGGCTTTCGCGCACGGCGGGCGCAAAAGAATATGGCAGCCGGCGAATGCCGGTGCGCGGGCGTACCTCTACAAGGCCAAGTGCGCGGGCGACTTGCAGCTGTTCGCGCAATACAGAAATGCTGACGCCATATTCTGCGCTCAGCGCTTCAAGCGAAGGCAGGCGATCACCATTCTTATGGCCGTTGCTGCTGCCATTGGCGAGGAACTTGAGGAAGTCGAAGGATTTCGTGTCTTTTAGCATCAACCCTCTGATGAATGGTATTTACTGCATTAATCAGATGATTCTGACGATAAAAGTATAAAGCAAACGTGAGCGCACGTCAAGGTCGGCGTCAAGCTGGGGCTAGTTTGTAGTTACAGCTTTTAGCCGGATTGGCTACAAGTTTTTTTTGGCCTGAGTAACTAACATAATGCCAAGCTACCTTACTTCTACCAGCACCGCCTGCACTGCCCGCCTGTACAAGTAATCTTCACTACTTTCATTAAATGACTCACACGTAATTAGCGTGACCAACGAATAATCGCTGTCTTTCATGACGTTCAAATTGTCTTCTGACA
>JANWHN010000094.1 GCA_025450445.1 Anaerolineales bacterium
AAGCCGCCAAGTGGGGCAGCGCCCAACACGATGAAACGGTAAACGCTGGTAACTCTGCCTAAGAGATCATCTGGGATAAGCGTTTGGCGTAGCGAGAGGATAATTGTATTGCCAAACACGAATGAGAACGACACGAAAGCCAGCATGGCGCCGGTGATGAACACATTGCGCGTCGTGCCGATGACGATAAAGGCAACGCCCATCAATAAAACTTCGAGCAGGATCGAGCGCCCAGTTCCTAATGGCTTCGCCAGCCGCTCAGCGCTGAAGCCCGCTACCAAGCCGCCCAGCGCGCCGAGGGAGATGAGCACGCCATAACCCACTTCGTTGACACCCAAATAATCCTGCGCGTAGAGGACCATCAGTGAGATGCAAGCCGTAGCGACTAAGTTTTGCAAGGTAACGAGAACAGACAGGGCGCGGATCACGCGGTTGCCCCAAAACCAGCGGAAGCCTTGCATGATCTCCGTTAGGATGCGAGAGCTTGAACCTGGCTCCTTTTTTTGCGACGTGTACGCGCCAGGCAATGTTGCCATCAAAGCCGACGAGCCACCATAAGTCAGCGCGCTGACCAAAAAGGCTAGCGGCGGAAAGATGGCGAACATGAAGCCGCCTGCCGGAGGGCCGATGAATTCATTTGCCAGCGTCGAGGATGCGAACAAGCGGCCGTTGGCTTTTTCCAGCTGCGGCTGAGTTACGACCCGCGGCAATATCGCGAAAGAAGCATTATCGAAGAATGGCTCGACGACCCCAAGCAGGAAAAAGAAAACGTACATCCCGTAGATATTTATCATCTGGAGATACGTGAATGTGCCCAGCGCCGCGATCAGCAGCGTGCGGATTGCGTTGCCGATCCACAATATTTTCTTGCGGTCCCAGCGATCCACAAGCGCGCCGCTGTGCAGCGAGAATAGGAACCAAGGCAATCGTTGCGCGGTTACTAGCCCAGCGACCAGCAGTGGGTCGCGGGTCAGCGTGGTTGCCAGCAGCGGCCCAGCGGTCAGCCAGATGCCGTCGGCCAGGTTCGAGGCGGAGGAAGCCTGCCAGAGGCGAAAGAATTTCGCGCCCAGGCTCTGTGCTTTTTCGATGCTTACACTCTGTTGCTGCATTGGATTTCCTCAAAGAGAAAGGCGGGTGCTACCCGCCTTTCTCGTCTGATTATATGACGCGCCTGAACTTTGTTTTGTTACCTAGAGCTTGTACAACTCTCCGTATTTGGTCTTGAGATATCTAATGTAGGGCTCAATGCGCAGAGGACCGCCGCTAATGCGTTGGATGAGCTCGTTCGGTGTGTACTTAGAGCCATGCGTGTAGAGATTGGTCCTCAACCACGTATGGAGCGTATTGTATTCGCCCTTGCCGATCTGTTTTGGGATCTGCGGGTGGGCCTTCAGCGCCGCGTCGTAGAATAACGCGCTCATGATGTTGCCGAGGGTATATCCCTGGAACGCGCCGCCGATCAGACCGCCGTACCAATGCACGTCTTGCAGCGCGCCGTTCACATCGCTGGGCGCCTGGATGCCCAGGTCGTTCTTGTAGCGATCGTGCCAGGCTTCGGGCATGTCCTTGATTTCCAGCTTGCCTTCCAGCATTTGGAGTTCAAGATCGAAGCGCAGCATCACATGCAGGTTGTATGTAACCTCGTCTGCATCGGTGCGGATGAGCGAGCGTTCGACTTTGTTGATCGCTCGGTAGAACTTGTCCAGACCCACGCCCTTAAGCTGCGCGGGGAAGACTTTCTTGAGTTGCGGATAGTAGTGCTCCCAGAAGCCGCGGCTGCGTCCGACCACGTTCTCCCAGGTGCGCGATTGGCTCTCGTGCACGCCGGAGGAAACGCCGCCAGCTAAAGGACTGGCTTCGTAATCGGGGTTTACGCCTTGCTCATACATCGCGTGCCCAGCCTCATGCAATGTGCTAAACAGGGCGTCAGCCAGATATTTTTCTTTCACGCGGGTGGTGATGCGCACGTCCCCGATGGAGAATGTGGTGCAAAACGGGTGGTGGGTCTTATCCTGGCGGCCCCTTTCCAGGTCGTAGCCAAATTCGTTGGCGACCTGCAGCCCAAAAGCGAGCTGCTTTTCTTCGGGATATTTCTTGCGCAGCGGGCTGTCATCCGCTTCCTTTTGGTCGGTGATCTTTTTGACGATAGGCACAAGTTGCTCGCGTAGTTCGCTAAACACGCGCCGGATATCCGACGCCTTCATGCCTGGGTCAGGTCCGTCGATCAGCGGATCAGCAATGTGTTCGTAACCAGGAAAGAAGTCGGCAAACTCTCGGCTCAGGTCGAGGGTCTTCTTGAGATTATCGGCCACGCTTTTGAAATCGTTGGCCGGGCGGGCTTCGGTCCAAGCCTGATAGGCGCCCGCAGAATGGGCGCTGAAGCGCGCCACCCAATCGGTCGGTACTTTGACGGCGCGATCGTAATCGCGTCGGGTCTTGCGGATCAGGGCGGCTTCGTCAGAATCGTAGCCTTTAGCTTCGGCCCATGGCTGCAATTCGTCTAGCAGCTTTCCGATTTCCGGATCCACGAATTTGTCCTGAGCTAGCGAGCTGAGCGTCGCTAGCTGGCGGCCGCGGGCGGGTCCGCCGCCTGGCGGCATGTACGTGGCCTGGTCCCAGTTCAGCACCGATGCTGCGGCGGTCAGGTCGGTGACTTCGGCGAGACGGTTTTTTAGTTCAGCAAATTTACTTTCCACAGTTTCTCCTCGTTAGCGATAGACATGTTGTAGACGGAGCAGCGAAACAAATCTTCCTGACGAACTGCCGCCGCCGTGAGCGCGCTTTGCAGTCTGGCCGCCGTTGGTTTCCACGAATGGTTGCAAGTTGGCTTTGATCAGCGGCACTACCTGTCGAACGAAATCTTCGGCTGGTTTCTGGGCTTTGTCCTGGCTCCATTGCTTCGCCGCGCCATAGAGCGCCCAGGCGCTCATCATTGCCGCCTGCTCCCGGCTGGCGCTGGTCTTTTTGCTCGTCGGCAACCAATGCAGCATGACATCGTAGAGTTCGGTCTTGATCTTCTTTTCCATCAATGGTTCGAGCTGGCCGTGGGGAGGGGGGCAATACTGGTCAATGTCTGAAACAAAGTTGCACACCAGCAAAACCAAGCGCCGCAAGTTCTCGTCGCTATAGGCTCCATTCGGAAGCTGCGCTTCGATCTGCTGGCGGATCATTTGGCGAGCTGCGTATTCCAACAGCGCGAATTTATCTTGAAAGTGTGCGTAGAAAGTAACTCGGTTGAGGGTGGCGCGCTCTGCGATCTCGCGCACTGTGATGGCGTTGAAGCTTTTTTCACGCATCAACTCGCTGAGTGCGGCAGTCAGCATGCCGCGGGTGCGGGTGATGCGCGGATCTTCGTGTTTTTGTTCTTGAATTTCCTTAACTAACATTTTCACCTTTTCAGAGTGGACTATCACGTAAAGCTATCAATGTAGTATAAACGACATTTGTAGTTTAAGCAACGCTCAAAGCCGTAGATAATCGGCTGGTCGCTAAGGTCCCCGCTTAAACAAAAACGCCGCTCGATCGAGCGGCGTTTTTTACTACTGTTCTTTTTAGACAACGCGGAGCCAGGCAACGATGTTCCGCACAACAATCGCAATAAACATCGCTCCGAAGAACAAGGCAAGGTTGGTGAGGAATGCGGTCAGCAGCTCGCCAAGACTAGGCAGGGTGGCAAAAGAGTTTTGGAACAGGAATACGCCAATCGCCAAAAGGAGAAAGTTGTGTTCGCCCTCACCCTCTGCAATAAATGACCAGCCGGCAAATGCACCTAAGATGATCATGACCCAAAGCAAAACTTCAGGGACATCCGGCACGAGCGCGATCAAGAACGCGATAACCAAACCAACGATAAATGCCCAACGGGCTAGACTTCTAGTGTCCATACTGTTTCCTTTCGGGGAACTGGATTGAGTGGGTTTTGCGGTCGTCATATAGGCAACTTCCTCTAAGCCCTAGAACACAGTTTTCAAAAAATGGTTGCGCTTCAGATTAAAGAATACGTAAAAGTAGCCAGATAACAAAGATTACAACCAAGATGGTGATCAGGCTATTGTTGCTGAAGCGTCTCCGTCCGCCAAATGGGATAAAACCGAGCAAAACCAAAATGAGAAGTATGAGAAGAATAGTTTCCATGTTCCTCCTAAAAAAGGCGCGGTCTAAAAAACCGCATTCGCAGGTTTGAAAATTAAACGTGTATTAGCTAAGCTCTGTTACTCGGAAACAAAACGCACGGCTATTTGCCGTGCGTTTTAGGGTCGCTTTTCAGCTAGTCGGGGACGAACCAACCGACGATGTTGCGCACGGCCACCGATAGAGCAGCCAGGCCAAGGTAAAAGCTGAGCGCGTTTAACACGCTGCCCACATATTGCCCAGCGTAAGGCAGGCTGTTTAGGTTTGCGTTGAAGGTGAATAAAACAACAGCCAGCACAAAGAAGTGCAGCTCATCCTGCTTGCGGATGAACAAGTAGCCGGTTAACACAGCCAGAAGCATCCAAATCGTGATGACTATTGATAATCCCGCAAATTCAGGCGTGGTGGTGACCAGAACGCCGATCACTACGGACAAAACTAACCCGGCCAGGAACAACCACTTTGCGATCATTTCCAGGTTTGCACCTGAAGATCGCTTCCGCGAAGCGCGTCTCGTTGCCATGTATCTCCTCTATGAAAATAGATGATCCGTTTGTTAGGCGAAGTCTGGACTATAGCTCAAAGCCTGCTTGCTAGCCAGAAGATTGCTGTTTTGATTTTTCCTGTGGTGATTGTGGTTTCTCGAATAGCTGGTTGAGTTGATCTATCTGCTGCCGGCTCAGCCGTGCCTTCGGGTCGCTCTTCAGCAAGATCTGCTTAGCGCGCTTGAGGCCAGCGGTTGGCAAAGCCGCTCCGCTGCTGACCTGCACATCAGCTTGCTCGTCGACAAAGATCAACGCAGCCTGAACGCGCAACTGGGCGCCTTTCCAGGTCTTCTGAAAGAATCGGTCTAAAGCCTCGGCTTCCCAGCTTGCATCTCGCACCGGGTTGCCGATCCCTTCTTGCCCAAACCGCGCCAGCAAGCCGCTTTTTACACGCCAGCGCTTGCGCTGCTCGTCATTGGTGATCGTTCCGCGCGTGTTTCTCGGCAGTAGGATCCATAAGCCCGAAGGCCCGATCAGTAGATGCGGCACCGGGGTGCGCGAGTGGTAGATCGTGTAAGTGCTATCCAGCGATTGCAAAGCCTTATTCAAAGCGAGATCGGGTCTGCGATTCCAGCGCCCGAGATAAGTGCCGACCTGCACAAGGATCGCCCCGCCAAGCAGAAACAAAAGATACTGGCCAAATTGATCCGGGGTGTTAAACAAAACAAATACCGAGCCGACCAGCATGAACATCCCGGCCAAATTTGCGACTAGTGCTAGGCGCGTGTTGCGCCTGTAAAGTGCTTCGTTGGTGACGATGCGCATTTACTCTGCAGCCTCTGCGCCGAGCTGGCTTAATCCTTGTTCGATCGCTGTTCGCAAATAATCCAATAAGCCCACTTCCACCGATTGCCGCGCCAGCCGGATCGCGCTGACCAGCGCTTTCGCATCCGAGCGCCCATGCGCCACGAACACTAGCCCGTTCACGCCGAGCAGGGGCGCCGCACCAACCTCTCGTGGGTCCAGGTCTTTGGCCAGCTCGCGGAAGGCTGGCTTAGCTAACAGCCCGCCGATCTTGGTACGGACCGAGGCCATCAATTCTTCACGAATGCGATCGGTGATTAATTTAGCGATAGCCTCGGCGCCCTTCATTAGTACGTTGCCGGTGAAGCCATCTGTTACTGCTACGTCCACCTGGCCGCCGAATAATTCCTTGCCTTCTATGTTGCCAACAAAGTTAAGCCCACTTGCTTCCAGCAGAGGGTAGGTGGATTTGACTAGCTCGTTTCCCTTGCCCGCTTCTTCCCCGTTTGAAATAAGTCCGACCCGCGGGTTCTTCACGCCCAAAATATGTTCGGCGTACACCGCTCCCATCAGCGCGAATTGCAGCAGGTACTCCGGCTTGCATTCCGCGTTCGCCCCAATATCCAGCACCACGCATTTTCCGCCGTTCACTGGGAACAGGACACTGAGGGCAGGGCGCTTGACCCCGCTTAATCTCCCTAAGCGCGAAAGGGCTATCGCCATGGCTCCGCCGGTGTTGCCCGCGCTTACATAGGCGTCGGCTTTGCCTTCTTTCAGCAGGTCCATGCCAACGCCCATCGAGTTCTTGGCGCTGCGCAGTGCGCTGCCAGAAATATGCTCGCTCATTTCGAAGACTTCGGGAGCGTCTACGATTTCAACGCGCTCGCCGCGGTTGCCCAGCAGCCCACGCAATCGCTCTCCGGGGCCGACCAAGATCGGGCTCTCGCCAAATTCCTTGAGCGCCATCACGGCCGCCTCAATTTCGGGCTGCGGGTGGGCGTCGCTCCCCATGGTGTCTAAAACTATGCGCATGTTTTAGCGAATCAGGAACCAATAGACCAGGAAAGCGATCAGCCCACCTATCGCAGCTAGAATTGCAAACGCCACGATCCTGAGGACCGGCGAGTCACTATCACCCCAGCTAGAATGAAGTGCACCCGCGGCGCTAACAACGACTTCAAAGACAACATCAAATAGCAATTCCAGCAAAAAACCCACTCAAAAAGCTCCCGTTGTTGATGAAATTTAAGGCAGTTGACTTGAGAATTGAGCGGATTATAATACTGCGGCGCTCTTAGGGATAAGGTTGCCGAAAACGTTACTCGGTTATGCCGAGTAGTTTCTGCAATAGCAGCGAAAGCTGCGTAGCGCATTGCGCTGGTGCTGGAACTGGTAGACAGGCACGGTTGAGGGCCGTGTGCCGCAAGGCGTGTGGGTTCGATTCCCACCCAGCGCACTACGTTGGCGCAAAACAGCGCCAACTAATAGAGTGTCCTACTCAGCTCCGCTGAGTAACGGAACTCCTGCCGATAAAAAACGAGGCATGGCCTCGTTTTTTTATTCCACTGGTTGCGGCCGGACTATCGTGCCGCTAAACGAAACCTTCAATTCTGGCTGGTTCGGGTCGTTCGAGTAGATGTAAACGCTACGGATGATCGGTCCAACGACATCGCCGTACAGCTCGGCAGATGCAAAGCTGATCCGCAGCAGCGTGCTGCCGCCAGCCGGGATCTCGCTCTCGGTTACGCTGCCGCGGGTACAGTCGCACGAGCCAACGATGCGATCGATGACCAGCTCGCTGGTTCCGGCGTTGCTCAGCTGCATATCGCGCCAAACGGTGTCGCCTAGCTGGATCTCGCCAAAGTCAAATTCCAGAGTCTCAACTTCGATCTGTGATTGACCAGGTGCACAGCCGACGAGCAGTAGGGCAAAGACCAAAGAGAAAAATAACTTTTGCTTCATTGCTAAAAGTATACTTACATCGGGATAAAAAATGGCGAAGCTGGTCACCGTTTCTGAGATGCTCGCGATCGAAAAAGCCGCCGACGAGGCAGGGCTGTCGTATGTGCGTATGATGGAAAATGCCGGCGCATCGCTCGCAAAAGCGGTCGCTGCGCATAGCCACAAAGACAAATCAATCCTTGCCCTGATTGGACCCGGAAACAACGGCGGCGACGCTCTGGTCGCTTTGGCCCACCTGGCCGTCGATCGACGCACGACTTCCGCATATCTTGTCGGCCGTGGCGGTGATGAAGAATTTGTAAATCGGGCACGTTCGGCAGGCACTGAAATCCATTTACTTGAAACAGACCCAGATCTCAAAAGGCTAAAGGACCTTCTCTCGAGCAATCCGGTCTGGCTGGACGGCTTGTTGGGCACCGGCATTCGGTTGCCCCTGCGCGGAGATATCGCCCGCGTGCTGACCGCCGCCGCCGAAATGCTGCAGGCAATGGCCAAGCGCGCTTATGTCATTGCGGTCGACTGTCCATCCGGCATGGACTGCCACACCGGAGCCGTCGCGCCGGAGACGTTCAGAGCTGATCTCACTTTGACGATGGCCGCGGTGAAACGCGGCATGCTGACCCTACCGGCCTTTGAATACTTGGGAGATCTTGAAGTTGGCGATATCGGTCTGCCGGATGATCTATTTGAATGGGCAACGATCAAACATTTTGTGCTGGATGAAGCCATAGCGCGGGCACCGCTTGCGCCGCGGCCGCTGGCTGCTCACAAAGGCACTTTCGGCACTGCACTGATAGTCGCCGGTTCGCGCCAATACCCCGGCTCGGCTTTGCTGGCTGGTAAGGCCGCCTATCGCTCTGGCACCGGCCTCGTCACCATCGCCGCGCCGGAGAGCATGCAGCCCGGCTTGGTCGGTCAGTTGCCCGAAGCTACCTGGCTGCCACTCCCTGAAGAGGATGGCTGGATCGCTGGCAAAGCCGCGGTCCAAGTTGAGAAGGGACTTAGGCGCGCAACCGCTACCTTGCTTGGCCCCGGATTTGGACAAGAAGAAACGACGGGTGAGTTTGTTCAGAAATTGCTAAAGACAGATTTGCCTGCGCCGGTTGTCGATGCCGATGCGTTGAAGCTGCTTGCAAAAATAGAAGATTGGCCGGCGCGGCTGCCCAAAGATTCGGTTCTTACACCTCATCCAAAAGAGATGTCGATCCTGACAAAGGTTGATTTGGAAACGATTCAGGCGGACCGATTGGAGACCGCCGTGAAGTATGCGAAGTTATGGAAGCATGTTGTAGTTCTAAAAGGCGCCTTTAGTGTTGTCGCCGCGCCCGACGGGCGGGCCGCCATGCTGCCGGTCGCCACGCCCGCGTTGGCCCGCGCCGGCACCGGGGACGTGCTGGCTGGCATTATTACTGGCATCCGCGCTCAGGGCGTACCGGCGTTTGAAGCAGCCTGCACGGGGGTCTGGCTGCATGGCCAAGCTGGGTTACGCGCAGCTGCCCGGCTGGGCGGCACCGCCGGCGTGCTGGCTGGCGATCTGATAAACGAATTACCTGCGCTAATAGGGCAATAAAAAAGGACTGCCTGCGCAGTCCTTTTCGTTTAGTTCGACGACCCGTCTTTTTTCGATTTGGGCGGGTTCTTCGCAGCCTCAACGGCCGCCTCGCCTCGAAGCCGAATGTCTTCAACGGCGGCTTCGCCACGGGAGCGCAGTTCGTTCGCCTTACCGCGTAACTCAGCGGTGCGTTCCTTGGCCATCATGGTCAGCTCGTCAGCACGCTGGCGAGCTTCTGCGGCTGCCTTTTCCAAGGCATCCTCGGTCTTGTCGCGCAGCTCAATACCGCGCTCGCGGATCAGTTTGCGGGTTTCCTCGCCAGATGCAGGTGCCATCAGCAGAGCCACTGCCCCACCGATCAAACCACCGAGCACCAGCCCGGAAAGAAAGCTTCCAAAGTCACTACCATTCCTGTCAGTCATCTCGTTCTCCTTGATTTAGTTAACGAAATCATATCCTATTTGCGACGGCCAAAATTAAATAAGTCTAAGGCTTTACGCACGGTCGCGATCCCCGCGCTGGCTTTGATGACTGGCTCGGTTAGGTTGTGGCTCAGGAAGCGAGCCGTCCCGCGCATCGTGTTGGCCGCCTCGCTGGCCGAATCCAGGATAGGGCGGACTTCGTTTTGGAGCATGTTCACTAGCTTGGCTAGCTGCACGATCAAGATCACCAGCGCCAGGCCGATGACCATGAACTCGAACGCTACAATGATGATGAAAACATCGCGTAGGGTCTCGGTGGGGGCTCCGGGTTGTAGCAGATAGAAGACCGCAAAGCCCACCCCAGCTAGTAGCAGGATGACCAGCACAATTAAGCCAACAACCGCGCCGCGCGAGATGCGCGGAGAATCGCTTTCCTCTAATCCTTCGGCTTGTGCTTCCGCTGCCAGTCTTTTTTGCTCGTCGATTGTCATTGCAAAATAATTATAGCGTGCGAGCCTCGCGCTTTACTGGCCTTGCCACGCGTCGACGCTATCTTCGATGATCTGCGTCGTTGCCTGGTTGCCTTGCACGCTGCGTGGCAAGCCGGGCGCAGCTTCCAGGATCGTGCAGCCCGCATCCAGGCAATAGCGATACTCGAGCGGCTCAGCGAAGTTGGTTGGGCTGTAGAGCTTGTAGGCCCAGCTTCCAACGCCCAGCGGCCACATCGGCAGCACCGGCCCCCAATCGGCCAGCTTGAATTGGATATACACCGCGCTGCCTGGATCCGGCGCGCTGAGCTGGAACCAGATCGGCGCAGTCGATACTGAGGTCCACGCCAGCGATGTGTCCTCGATCGTCATGTTGGTTGTGCCGGCCGGGACGATGAGCTGGCGCACCAGGAATCCGCCTTCGGCATCATGCTCCGGATTCCAGAACGCGTCTCCCAGCGTGTACTTGTAACGAACATCCACGCCGGTCGGAACCTGCAGCGTGATGCCATAGCGACCGTCAGGCAGGGATGCGAGGGTCGGTTTGCTTACTAATGTACCCATATTGCCAACGACGTAAATGGGCACGCCGGCAGTGTGATCTGCTGGCGGCGCAAAAATAAAGAACACCTCCGCCATCAGGTTCGGCAGCATCTGCACATTGGCCGGCGTGTCGCTATTAGCCGCCACCAACGCACCTTGCTGGAAGGGGAGGTGCGTGCCGTCTTCGGCGTAGACAACAAGGTTTTGCAATCCTTCGGGTAAACCCTGAATCGCGAAATGGCCGCCTCCATCTGTCCGTGCTTGCTTGCCAGCCACCGTGACCACGATGTTCGCCAGCGGAGCACCACTGCCCGATTGAGACACTGTGCCGCTGACCTGGCCGGTTTCGCGCGCGGTCGGCAGGTCGGCCCAACTGGCGATCAGGTCATGCGCCACATGCCCCGGCCCATCGACAAGGAAGGCGCGGAAGGCGACCGGCTGCCCGCCTGCATCGATCTCATCGATCGTGCCGGCTCCTGATTGGCGCGCGTAGCGATACTTGACCAATGTTCCTGTCGGCAAATTAATCGTGATTGCATAGCTTGAATCGCCGCTGCGATCCATCTCCAGATGTTGTGGATTGAAGGCAAGCCCAGTCAGGTCGTCCAAGATCGTGAAGACCGCGGCTTCATTCGCTGGGCTGGTTTCTGGCAGCAAAACATTGAACGTAACTTCAACGTTTGAAGGCAACTCGTAAGTCGTCAGATCCGTTTCGCCGCCACTGCAGGCAGCTAACAAAATCACTAGGCAACCAAGTAACAATTTCTTCATTTCGCCAACCTGCGTGCTCGCTGCCGCTGGGCTAACGACGCGGTTCCAACGCTCAAGAAATAGAGCCCGACCAGCGGAACCCAGACCAGCAGCATATTGATCGGGTCGACTGTGGGCGTGATCGCGGCCGCCAAAACGGCCAGCGCCACGACCGCAATGCGCCAGTTGGCGCTGAGCCAGCGCGCCGGCAGCAGCCCCATCGCCGAAAGGAAATAGGACACCAGCGGGAATTCGAACGCCAGCCCGACCCAGAACATGAGCCCGGTTGCGAAAGCAATGTATGACGACGGCCGCACCGCGGTAGGAATGCCTATAAAGTTAAGCAGGAATTCGATCGCTGGCGGCAACAAAACAAAATATGTGAATAGCATTCCAACGATGAAGAAAACAAAAACCAGCGGGATCGCTACGAGTCCGATCACGCGCGCGTTGCGCGAAAGACCAGGCGCCACGAACAAGAGCAACTCGAGCGCGATGTAGGGCAGGGTGATGGCAAAGCTGCTGAGCAGCGTGACCCGCATTACCACGCCAATCGGCTCAGTTACATCGACGGCCTGCAATTGTTGAATACCGCCGATGGGCCGCGCCAGGAGATCTAGCATGGGCTGGGCGTAATTGAACACGACAGCAGAAACGATGAGCAGCGCCAGAGTGGCACGCAGCAGGTGGCCGCGCAGCGCGGCCAGATGGCTGAGCACGTCGCCGGGGTGGGCGATCGCCTTCTGCACCGTCTCGCCCAGCGGCGAGTCTTCAGGCTCAGTGGTGAAGAAATTGCTGATCGGGCTAAAGATGCGGCGCAAAACACGAGCCACAAAACGAAAGGGCGCGGCCAGCAGGCGCCAAACCTGCGCCAGGAGTGCGCGCACTATTGGCCCTCGCTGCTTTTTTCAGTCGGTTCGCTGGCTGGCTTCTTCTTTTGGGAAAGGGATTCAGGCGCCCGCGTCCAGGCCACTAATTGCTCATCCAGCTTTTTCAGCTTGGCTTGCTCTTCCTTCAGCTCGCCGCGCAGTTCATTGATCTCTTCCATCCCAGCTTGCCGCGCCAGCTCATCGGGCAGGTGGCGCAGTTGCTGGCGAGCCTCCTGGAACGATTGCCACGCGCCCGATTGGCGAATGTTGCGCAACGTTTGTCCCAGCGTGCTGCCCAGCTTCACCAGATCTTGCGGCCCGAGGACCAGAAATAGGATCAGCGCGACCGCGATCACTTCGGGTAAACCGATGCCGAGGAATTCCATGTTATTTGGTCTCGTTCGCCGCCGGGTGACCCAGAGCCTGGGCGATCTCGTTCTTCCGGTCTGCTAAGCTGCCCAATACGCCGTTCACGAAACGCGAGGAGCTGTCCGATCCATATCGTTTTGCCAGCTCAACCGCTTCGTTGATCGCCACTTTCACTGGGGTCTCATCGCTCACCGCGAATTCCCAAACCGCCATGCGGATGAGGTTTCGGTCGATGATCGAGATCTGGTCGATGGGCCATTCCGGCGCATGCTCGCCGATGTAGGCGTCGAGCTCTTTGCGGATCGGCATTACGCCACGCACCAGCCGGCTGGCAAAGTCTTCCAGTTTTTCTTCGAGGTCGTAGTCGGCCAAGCGGTCAGCCAGCACTTCCTCGTGCTGGTGCCCGGTCAGGTCGATCTCGTAAAGGGCCTGAAGTGCGAGGCTGCGCGCCCGGGTGCGCGGTTTCATGTTAGCTGGCTGGCGAGGTTAGTGTCGGGAAATAAACGTCTTCGACGTGCACGTTGATCCGTCCCGCTTCCATACCGATCGACTCTTCGATGGCCCTTGCAATCTGCGCTTGGACCTCGCGGCTTACGAGACGTAAGTTGGTGTCTTTATCGAGCACCAAATAAATGTCGAGATCGACTGTGTCGTCAATGACTTGCGATACAACCCCGGCTTCACTTTTGCTGTCCTTGCCACCGCGCGGCGCGCTGCCTATCGAATGCACGCCGTCCACCTTCAGTGCGGTGAGGCGCGCAATGGTGAGGAGAACATCAGGAGCAACCGTGGTTTTTCCGGGCGAGCGCATTTAGAACATCGCCATTCCGCCATCCACCGCCAACACCTGGCCGGTGATGTAGCTGGCTTCATCGGACGCGAGGAAGGCGACCGCGTGAGCGATCTCTTCCGGTGTGCCTTTGCGCCCAAGCGGGATCATCTTGATGAAAGCTTCGCGAGCCTCTTCGGGCACGCCCGCCCAAATCTCAGTTTCTACATATCCGGCCGCCACCGCGTTCACGGTCACGTTGCGCGGTGCAACTTCGCGGGCTAGCGCTTTGGTGAAACCGATCTGCCCGGCTTTTGAAGCAGAGTAGTTGGTCTGCCCGGCATTGCCGATCTGGCCGGAGACGGATGAGATATTGATGATGCGACCGCTGCGGGCGCGCATCATGCTGCGCACGGCCGCTTTGGAGCAATTGAATGTGCCTTTGAGGTTGGTATCCATCACCGCGTCCCAGGATTCTTCGCTCATCATCATGATCAGCATGTCGCGGGTGATGCC
>JANWHN010000095.1 GCA_025450445.1 Anaerolineales bacterium
GTCGGGCTGCAGTTCTGGGTCACCCGCAAGGTGAAAGGCTACTCCCCGCTTGTCCTTATGGCCGTCGGCACCTTGTTCCTGGCCGTTGGTTTCGCAATGTATGGCTTCTTCGGCGGGCTGGCTTATTTCGCGGTCGCGATGGTGATCATTACCATCGGCGAAATGATCGTTGCCCCAACCGGCCAGGCGCTGGCCGCCCGCATGGCGCCCGAAGATATGCGCGGGCGCTACATGGCCATGTTTGGTTTTAGCTGGGCCTTCCCCTTCGCTGTCGGTCCGCTCGCCGCCGGCCTGATCACCGACAACATTAGTTTCAACTGGGTTTGGTACGCCTCTGGCATCGTCGGCGTCATCTGCACCATCGGCTATTTTCTGCTCCACGCCCGCGTCGGTGGGCGTCTCGGTCTCATGGGCGAAGACCCCGCTCCCACAACTCCTCCACCCGCTCCGCTTGAAGCGCCGGTCACTTAATTAACTAACTCTATCCCGGCTGCAACGCAGCCACCCTTCCCCTTGAAGGGGAAGGGCAGGGATGGGGTTCAATATTGAGGTCATATGCCCATCACTTACAAAATCAACACTGATCTTCCTCTCGAGTCCGCCATCGATCTCTACGTCTCTTCCACCCTTGGCGAACGGCGCCCCGTCGACGATCGCGCTTGCGTGCAAAAAATGCTGAGCGAAGCCGATCTCACCATCACGGCCTGGGACGGCGATCTACTCGTTGGCATCTCGCGCTCGCTAACCGATTGGTGCTATTGCGCCTACCTAGCCGATCTCGCCGTGCGCGACACGCACCAGCGCCAGGGCATCGGCAAAGAGCTTATCCGCCGCACTCAAGCCGAGCTCGGCAAAAAAGCGCACATCGTTCTGCTCGCCGCGCCCAAAGCCGTCGACTATTACGGTCATATTGGGATGGAGCACCACGCTTCCGCTTGGATACTCCGCGCGACTAGCAGACTAACCGACTAGCAGACCTCCCGGCATTACAATCGCGCCATGAAACGCATAACCGTTACCCAGCTCCCTGACACGCCCGAGGACCTCGAAGCCGCCTTTGAGCATCTCTTCCACCATGTCCGCGCCGAGCGCAGCAATGTTGTCCTACTGCCGGAAATGCCTTTTTATCCCTGGATCGCTAACACCCAAACCGTCGACCCTGCCCGCTGGCAAGCCGCGGTCGATGCTCACGAAGAATGGATGATACGCCTCGCCGTTCTGGAAGCCGACCTCATCCTGGGCACGCGGCCAGTCGTCGAAAACGGCAATAGGCATAACGATGCTTTCATTTACACAAAAGATAAAGGTGCCCAGTTCGGCCACAGAAAATATTATTTGCCCAACGAGCCGCTCTTCTGGGAAGCGACCTGGTACCAGCGCGCCGCGCACCCAAACTTCCAGGCTGTGCAAGCCGGTGATCTCAAGATCGGCTTCATGATCTGCTCCGACCTTTGGTTCGGCGAGCATGCCCGCGCGTACGCACGCCAGGGCATCCACATCCTCGCCAATCCGCGCGCCACCGAAAGCGCCAGCGTCGACAAGTGGATCGCTGGCGGCCGCACCCTCGCCGTCATGTCCGGCGCGTATTGCATCTCGGCTAACCGCAGCGGCGAGAGCCAAGGCGTGCATTGGGGCGGCGCCGGCTGGGTCATCGACCCTAACGGCAACGTCATCGCCCGCACGCGGGATGCCGAGCCCTTCATCACCGTCGAGATCGACCCCGCCAAAGCCGAAGCCGCCAAGCTCACTTACCCGCGTGATTTAAGAGAGTAAACGGACTCACTCGGTTTTTGGAGGCAAAATGAAAAAGCTACTGGCTCTGGTTTTATTACTTACAGCCTGCTCAGCAAACCCCGCAGGTCGTTGAGGTCACGCGGATCGTAGTAGTTACGTCGACGCCCGCCGCCTCCGAAGACCCGTGTGTTCCCTCTCGAGCGCTCGCCTGGGCTCAGGTTGTGGCACCAATCTTGGAGAGAACTTCGAACGTTATCTCGGATGCATCTGGAAGCCTAGCCGGAACACTTCCGGATGGCCCTGGCACTATTCTGACAATCATAAAGTTCGTTCATCTTTCCCCCATTTACTCGTCATTGGAGCAATCTGATTTTGCTAAGCCCGCTTGCCTAGGCCCAATTAATGCATTGATTTGGTCATTTAGGTTATTTTTCGTGGCTTTGTCAAGCTACCCGTGTAGCGGAGTAGTGCTATACTCAAGTTACCATCCACTATTTTCTCTGAGGAGAGAGCGAATATGAAATTATCAGCACCGAAGTACGTTACTTGGCTTATCGCAGTGGTTTTGGGCGTCGCTGGTTTGCTCATCCACTACGCGGGCCTCAACCTCGGCGGCCTCGATGGCACCCTGTTGATTGCCGCAGGCTTCGTCCTGCTGGCCGTCGCCAACGCCATGAAGGGTCTATAACCCGCACCGCTGTGAATCAAAAAAAGCCTCGGAAATTCCGGGGCTTTTTGTTTGTCAAAATCTACCCGCGCAGTTGCGCCCGGTTCGCTCCTCGGAACAAGAACGTCAGCAAGAAGCCGGTCACAAAGCCGCCGATGTGCGCCATGTAAGCCACGCCGCCCACGTCGCCAGCCTGCGAGATGGAGCCCACGCCGCTGAACAGCTGCAGAACGAACCACAACCCGATCATCACCAGCGCCGGCACGGGGATAACCCCGCGGCCTTGGGCCACATATACCCGCCCCTGCGGGAACATCAGCAGGTAGGCGCCCAGCACGCCTGCAATCGCGCCTGAAGCTCCCAGATTGGGAATATTGGAGTCGAAGCTGAAAAATAATTGAGTGAACGTGGCGCCGAGCCCGCACAACAGGTAAAAGATTAGGTAGCCCACATGCCCAAAGCGGTCTTCCACATTGTCGCCAAAGATCCACAGGAACAGCATATTCGAGCCGATGTGCAAATAGTCGGCGTGCATGAACATGGAAGTGAACAGGGTCAGGAAATCAGCGGAAGGGTTAGCCAGGAACCGCCTGGGCACAAACGCCCAGGTCATAATGAATTCTTCTCCCCCGGCCATCTCAATCATGAAAAAAAGCACGTTCAGGGCGATCAACCCGTACGTAACCAGCGGGGTGATCCTTCGCCCAGTATTGTCATCGCCAACCGGCAGCATAGTTCTTCCTCCTCGGTAGTAGGTGCTTCTATACTAAACGATTTTTAATGCCGCGCAGTTACCTTCAAGGATTGCCGAGTTTTCATTCACAGAACAAAACCCGCCGGAAAAGCACCGGCGGGTTTTTCTTTCTTTTTTTTGTCATTCCGAGCGGTGTCCTACAACCCTCACCAGATTTGCCGAACCGTTCCAGCGAGGAACCGCTCGGTTCACCTCTTCCAAATGACCAAATTTCCTTGGGCTTTTGCGCCTTTTAGCTACCCTTCGCCCTTAGCCTTGCTCCTTCAGCGCCTCTTTCGCCCGCTTCGTTTCGCGGCCGCGAATATGCATATCCAATATCTTCTTGCGGATGCGCAGGCTCAGCGGAGTTACCTCCAGCAGCTCATCGTCCGAGAGCTGTTCGATGCTCTCGTCCAGGCTCATGATCTTCGGCGGCGACAGACGGGCTTCGATCTCGCCCTTCGAGTCCGCCCGCACGCTGGTGAGCTTCTTTGCCTTGCACACGTTCACTTCCATGTCTAGATCGCGCGGCTGTTCGCCAACCACCATGCCCGCGTAAACCTCGGTGCCTGGTCCGATGAACAAGACCCCGCGCTCCTCAGCCGCCCGCAATCCATACGTCACTGCGGTGCCAGCCTCATAAGCGATCAATGAACCGTGCGCCCGCGACGTGATCGGGCCGGCCATTGGGTGATAGCCATGGAACAGCGAGTTCATGATCCCCGTGCCTTTGGTGGCGGTCAAGAACTGCTGGCGGAAACCGAGCATGCCCCGTGTCGGCACAATAAATGTCATTTGGGTCGTTCCGCTGGCCGACTCGCTCATCAGCTGCATTTCGCCGCGGCGCTTACCCATCATTTCCACTACCGCGCCAGTTGCCGCTTGGCTGGCCTCAACATGCACTTCTTCAAACGGCTCCAATGTGTTGCCTTGCGCGTCTTTCTTCAAGATCACTTCCGGCCGTGCCACGTGGAACTCGTAACCTTCGCGGCGCATCGTTTCGATCAGGATCGCTAAATGCAGTTCGCCGCGTCCCGAAACAATAAACGTATCGGCGCTATCCGTATCCTCTACTCGTAAAGACAGGTTGCTCCTCAGTTCGTTATACAAGCGCTCGCGCAATTTGCGCGAGGTGCTCCATTTGCTCTCGCGGCCAGCGAACGGCGACGTGTTCACCCCGAACATCATTCGCACCGTCGGTTCTTCCACATGGATGGCTGGCAGCGCAACAGGATTTTCCAGATCGGCTAATGTCTCACCGATCGAAATATTTTCCAATCCGGCAACTGCAACAATGTCGCCGGCGCTCGCTTCCTTAACCTCGACCCGAGACAATCCTTCAAGCACATACAAGTACTGCACAGTTTCAGGCAAGGTCTCGCCTCGATGAGTGAGCCGCGCCACTTTTTGTTCAGCTTTCATCTTGCCCGCGAAAATCCGGCCGATGGCTGTGATGCCGCGGTAGTTGTCATAGTCCAGCGTGGTCACCAGCATTTGCAGCGGGGCGTCCGGGTCTACTTCCGGCGCGGGGATCTCTTTCAATATCGTCGCGTACAACGGCTGCAAGTCCGGGCCAACATCCGCGGTCAGCCCCGCTCGTTGATCGGTCGCGATCGCGTACACCACCGGGAAATCAGCTTGCTTGTCGCTTGCGCCCAGTTCAATAAACAGGTCGAACGTATCGTTCAGGGTCTTGGTTACGTCCGCCCCGCGGCGGTCGACCTTGTTGATCACCACAATAGCGCGGTGGCCCAGCTCCAGCGCCTTCTTCAGCACGAAGCGCGTCTGCGGGCGCGGGCCTTCGGCCGCGTCCACCAGAAGCAGCACGCCATCGACCATGTTCAGTACCCGTTCCACCTCGCCGCCAAAGTCAGCGTGGCCGGGCGTGTCGACGATATTGATCTTGACCGGCTCGCCGGTCGCCGGATCCACGATGCGTATGGCCGTGTTCTTCGCCAAAATGGTGATGCCGCGCTCGCGTTCCAGGTCATTCGAGTCCATCACCCGCTCCGCCACTTGCTGATTCTCGCGGAACGTGTGCGCCTGGCGCAGCAAACCATCCACCAGCGTCGTCTTGCCGTGGTCAACGTGGGCGATGATTGCGATATTTCTGAGATCTTTTCTAACCGACTTCATTAATCTCCAATTGGAGAACGGACACAGTTGAGAATTGATAACGCCAACAACGAACCGTTCTCCCCTAG
The DNA here is from genome assembly GCA_025450445.1 of Anaerolineales bacterium. Lineage (GTDB taxonomy): Bacteria > Chloroflexota > Anaerolineae > Anaerolineales > UBA11579 > JAMCZK01. Next base: position 5,339 of record JANWHN010000095.1, read on the forward strand.
GTCGGCGGTTTTTGCCGACCGTAGCTTTCAAAAAAACAGCCCAGCCAATTGGCGGGGCCAAAGTTCAGATGACATTATATCAGGTCACATAAAATTTTTTACGTATTTTCACCGTTTACAAAACCCAAATGCCCTCCAAGCCCATTCCCACCGTCATTCCGATCGACGCGCCTTGCGCCGCCGCGTTAATTCCTTACCGTCTGTCCCAGGCTGCGATAGACCTCCACCCTGTTCTTTCCAGCCTGTTTAGCCCGATAGAGCGCCTGGTCGGCCAGGGCGATCAATTGGTCCAGGTTTATCTCCTCCCCACGGCCCGGATAGCATGCGATACCCAAGCTTACATACGAGCGAACATTCTCATCAAAACCTAGAATTAATTCGGAATTTGCAAAGCTGTTGCGCAAACGTTCAGCAATTTCCTTCGCCTCCACCAAATTTGCCCCCGGCAGAACCAGCATAAATTCGTCTCCGCCCCAGCGCCCGGCCCAGTCATATTGCCTGCGCGAACCCTTGATCACCCGGGCCAGCTCCAGGATCACCTGGTCTCCCATTGGGTGGCCGTGCGTATCGTTTACATCCTTTAAATTATCCAGGTCGATCAGCACAATGCACACGGGCCGTTGTTCGCGCACAGCTCGGTGCCACTCGGCCTCGGCGTGCTCGTTGATCGCTCGTCGGTTTAGCAGCCCGGTCAGCGAATCTTGCATTGCCAGTGCTTCCATCTCTTCAAGAGAAATCCGTAGTTGGGTCTCAAGCACTTTTCGTTCGGTCACATCCCGCATTACGCTTTGATGATAAAGCGCGTTACCCTTTGAGTCGTTCACTCTTGCCACGTTCACTTCAACCACTCGCCGGCTGCCATCCTTGCGCACAACCGTGCGTTCAAAAATGGGCAGCATTCCTTCTATCATCACCCGCTCAAAATTCGCCAGCATTGCCGGGACCTCTTCGGGAGCGATCACCTCGGTAAGCGGCTTGCCGGTCAATTCGTCTATCGTGTACCCAAGCAGGTCAGCCGCCTTTTGATTGACCTCCAAATAATACAAGTCCAGGTGAATCAGAAAAACGGCGTCGTTGGTGCGATCAAACAATGATCGATAGCGGTCCTCAGAAAGCCTGTTTTTCTTTCGGGTTTCTCTCAAGACCGTATCCGTCAGGAAAAAAATAAACAACAGGAACAGGAAACCGAGCGCGATCGCTGCCCAATCTTCCCCCATCGCTATCTGGCTTAATTCGGCTGGCAAAAAGCGATGAAGTTCAAATTGATAAATTGCGAAATCGCCAAGGGCTGTTAGCAGCCCCAAAAAGATCGCCACTCGCCCATTTAGAATAAAGCGCGCCAGCACGATCAGGAAGAATTGCGGCACTAGCCAGTGACTTGCACGTCCAGCTTCGCTGAGAACCACAAGGGTGGCTAGGCTCCAAAACCCCCAAACCATTAGGTGTCCAGCCAGGGTTACCCGGCCGCTCTTCCACAACCACCAAATTCCAAACAACAAGACAAATGTGCTTAGCTGGGCAATTCGCTCGGCTGGGGTGAATCCCGTTAGGCTGCCAACGAGCACATTTCCGAGGACCACAAGCACAGCCATGGCCCAGAAAACAGAGCTAAACAGGCGGGCTTGCAGCTCGGGATCTACATCCCCCTCGCGGTTAAGCCGGGCCAGGTTTCGGAAAGTTTGGAAAA
>JANWHN010000096.1 GCA_025450445.1 Anaerolineales bacterium
AAGCTGCCGGAGCACAAACGGTTGGCGTGCTATCGGGATTTGGTGACGAAAAAGAATTGCGCGCCCGCGGCGCAGACATGATCCTCTCCAGCGTAGCGGCGCTGCCTGCAGCTCTAGGTTTGTAGGCCACGCCTCGCTACTTACTTAATCGCTGCAGGAACTGCTGGTAGCGTTCTGGATTTGGGGGATTCAGCGAAAGGATGGCACGTACAGCCACCTTAGCGCCTTCGCGGTCGCCAGCTTCTACCAAGAACTCACCCACTTTATTCCAAGCACGGATTGCTTCTTCGCGCTGCCCGGCTTGCTGATGGTGTTCAGCGAGCCGGCGAAAGCCCAGCACGAATCGCGGGTTCTCAGCGATTAGCTGCTTTAGGAAATTCCCCGCGTCCTGATCTTGGCCGCGGCTGCTCATGTAGGACAAATAGTTGTCGAGTTCGGCGTTGGCCTTGTTCTCCTGACCTAAGCGCAGATTCAGTTGAACTAAATTGACCCGGGCGGCTTCATCGTTTGGCGACAGAGTACGCAATTGTTCGTATACCCGCAGAGCCTTACGCCAATCAAATCGCTGCAGGTCAATATCCGCCATTTGATGCAAGATCTGCGCGTGCCAGGCCGCGTCCACATCTGTGCTTTGTGCAAGCCTTAATGCTTTTTCATATGTTTCGCGGGCCTTGTCCAATTGGGCCTGTCGATAATACACATCGGCCAGCTCAAGCAGCTGAGTAGCCGCGTCCTGAACGCTGCCGGCGGCCGTGAGCTGGTCGATCAAATGCGAACGCGAATCCACGTCGAGCGGAGAGATGGTAACGATGCGCTGATACATCGCCGTGGCCCGATCGGTCTCGCCGCGGGAACTATAGACGCGAGCGACCGTTGCAAGCTTCTCAATGGCTTGTTGCGGTTTTTGATTCATCATCAGAAGTTCGGCCATATGGATGTGGAGCGGTAAATAGCTTGGGGAAAATTCCAAGGCGCCGAAGGCTTCTTCCATTGCGGCGCGCAGGTGGCCAGCGCGAGAAATCTGATTAATGCGCGCCAGCGCATCGACGAGACGACCGCTGTTCGCCTGGGTGAGGATGTCTGCGACTGGTAGTGGCGTGGCGCCATTGGAGACGCCAGGCAGCTGGCCGCGCGCCTCAAGCATGCCAGTGCGCCAATTCGAGCGGATCAGTAGATGTCGAATATTCTCGCCCAGCAACGTGGCTTCTTTTTCCTCGATTGCCTGCGCAGCGGCGATCAGCGGCTCGTATTGGGAGAGCAGCGCATCCTGCTTATCTTCGGCTACGACTGACACATCGGCCGTCTTTAATGCCTGCAAATATTCAGCTACCGCTTCCTGTCCACGGCCTTGCTCGCGCAAGAAATCACCCAAAAGCAACCGGGCTGCCAATGCAAAATCGGGACTCTTAACCGCCTTTTGAAAACTACGCTGAGCGCTCTCAGTGCGCCCTTCGACCGAAAGCAAGATACCCATATTGAAATGGGCTGCGGGATGATCCAACCCAGCCTCAATGGATTTCTTCAATTCTTCACTGGCATCTTTGAGTTTCTTTTTTGTTTGCAGATCAATGGCTTTACTGAGATGGCGGACAATCGATTTTTCGTCGAAGCCGCGTGACAGAATGCCCTCGGAAACTACTTTAGCAATAGAGCGCAAGCTGCCGGTTTTTTTTGCTTCTGCTTCGGCTGGGGTCAGGTCAAACAGCATCGAGGCCAAAGTTTGGAGAGCCTTATCTTTCGCCTCTTCTATCGGGTCCGGCCCCTCCTCAAGGATTGGCAAGGCGGATTTGAGCGCGGGCTTGACCAAACCTGCTGGCAAACGCAACGGCCCGGTTGCCGCACCCATGCGGATCGGTTTGGGCAGAGTCTTGAATGCTTGCATCATTGCGACTGCTTGCTGAGCTTCCTTGTTCTTTGGATTTAGCTTCAGGGCGCGAGCGCCGCTTGCCTTAGCTTCTTCGAGCATGCCTTCATGTTGCTGTAAGGAGGCAACGGCGATGTATTCAGTAATCGCCTGCGGAGTGCGGCCCAACTTTTCATAAATGACAGCCAGTTGCTCATGCGCTTCGATATTCTCAGGTCGCAGGCGAATGACTCGGGTCCAGTTGTTGATCGCTTTATCCGCATCACGCAGCGCCATGTAAAGATCTGCGGCCCGGAGCGAATACTCGATCGACTCGTCCATTTGGCCGGTCTGTTTGAAGATCTCGGCTGTCTTTTCGACCGGTAGCGGATCCTCGGGCGCCAAGCGAGCGGCACGCTTGTAGAGCTCGAGCGCCTGGTCCAAATGATTCAGTTCCAGGTGCGCGAGAGCCAGGCTGTTCATCGTTGGCGGATTGTCGGGAAATTCCTGCAAGGCGCGGCTATAGTGCTCGACTGCCTCCTGCCACCTGCCCTCCCAGGCAGCCGAATGGCCTTGATTCATCGATAAGCGAAAAAGATCTTCGTTGCCTTGCAGAGCAACCATAGGTTAAGTTTTTAACGCTCCAATAAAAAGTCTAGCACAATCTGATTAAACTGCTCAGGCCTCTCCATTGGCGGCAGATGAGCTGTGTCCTTCATATCTACGCGCTTAATATTCGGGATGCCTTTTTCCAACGCCTCAGCCACAGGAAACATAAATGGAACGTCCTCGTCGCCAATGATGAGAAGCGTTGGCGCTTTAATTTCGTTCAACCTGCCGGCTGCAGGCGGCCTCACGATCTCACCGATTCCATCGCCCAACGGAATGGCAACGGTGTGGCGGATCACAGCTAATGCCCGCTTGCGGAACTCCGGGTCGACCTGGTCCGGCTTGCGCCCTGGGCCATATGCCCAGATCTGGGCGGTGATCTCTGCAGCCGCATCAAAGGCGCCACGTTTCTTTGCCTCGTCGGCTTTAGATTCTAGGGCTCCCAATGCTTTCAATTTTTTTTCAACTTCAGGTTGGGGAGAATAACCGCCCAAACCCGGAGCGACCACAACCAGTTTGTTGACCATTTCTGGAAAGGCTAACGCCACATCGATTCCAATGCGGCCGCCGTTGGAAATACCAACAATTGACATGCGCTCGACTCCGAGAAGGTTGAGAAGCGTATGGATATCCTCGTGATCTGTGTAATTTCCGGCAGGATCAGGCGTCTCTCCAAAGCCCCGCACGTCATGGCGAATAACACGGAAATGCTTAGTAAAGGCGGGCATCTGCAAGTCCCACATGCTAAGGTTTGCGATCCCAGCGTGGATCAGCAAAAGTGCGTCACCTTCGCCTTGAACATCGTAATGCATATTGATGCCATTTACTTCCGCGAATTTGTAAGTCATAAATCTCCTAAGGTTCTGATTTTTTACTGCTGAACCGTTTTCATCGCGCCCCAGTTTTTGCCCCATTTAACTTCAGTAGCTAGGGGAACCTTGAGCTCGTAAGCATCAGTCATTTCTTTGCTGACCAGTTTCGCCGTTTTCTCGATTTCATCCTCCGGGACCTCGAGAACAAGCTCGTCATGCACCTGCAAAAGCATCTGGCCTTTTAGATTCGCCTTTGGCAATGCCGATGCGATACGCAGCATTGCCAGTTTCATAATATCGGCGGCAGTGCCTTGGATAGGGCTATTGATCGATTCACGTTCGAGGCGGCTGCGCAGAATGTAGTTCGTGCCATCTTTCAGCGCCGGGAAATAGCGTCGTCGTCCCAACAAGGTTTCGATATAGCCCTGTTCGGCAGCCAGTTTCTTGGTGTTCTCGATGTAAGCGAGCACGCCGGGGAATTGGTTGAAGTAGGCCTTTACGAAATCTTCGGCTTCGGCCAAAGTTAGGTCGGTCGTGCGCGTGAGGCCGAATGGGCTCATGCCATAGATCAGCCCAAAGTTAATCGCTTTTGCATTTCGGCGGTGGTCTGCGGTAACTTGGTTTAACTGCAACCCCAGTATCGAAGCTGCTGTTGTAGTGTGAATATCCTGACCTTCGCGGAAGGCTTTCAGCATGGCTTCGTCATTGGCGATGTGAGCGACGATACGCAACTCGACTTGCGAATAATCGACACCAAGGAGGAGGTGTCCGGGCGAGGCAATGAACGCGTGGCGTACCTTGCGGCCTAGTTCCGAGCGGATGGGGATGTTCTGCAAATTTGGCTCGGTGGAAGCCAGCCGCCCGGTGACCGCACCCGCTTGGTTATACGACGTATGCACCCGGCCTGTCTGGGGGTTAACTTGCAGCGGCAATGCGTCCGTGTACGTGGATTTGATTTTTGAGAGCTCGCGATAGTCTAGCATCCAGCGCACAATCGGGTGCGAGTCGCCCATGGCTTCGAGGACATCCGCCGCCGTGGAACGCGGGCCGGTCAGAGTTCGGCGATAGCCTTCGGGCGCGGGCAGCTTAAGGCGATCGAACAAGACATGCGAAAGCTGTGAAGGCGAATTGAGATTGAACTCCTCCCCCACTTCCTTGTAAACAAGCTGAGCGATTTCGGACAACGACTTGTCCAGCTCCGCCGACATCTTATGGAGGAAATCGACATCAAGTGAGATGCCGCGCAGTTCCATCTTAGAAAGAACTGGTACCAGTGCCATTTCGATGTCGGTAAAAAGCTTTTCGCCTTTCACCTCTTTGATCCGTTCCTCCAACACAGGCTTCATTCGCAAGACCACTTCGGCATCTGCGCCAGCGTAGGCAGCCGCTGTTTCGATTGGCACCTGCGCCATCGTGATCTGCTTGCGGCCCTTGCGTAACAGGTCCTCGATCTCAACCATCTCTAGGTTGGCGCGTACCCAGGCAAGGTTCTTTAGGCCGAGATTACGAGAGGCGGAATCACGGACCCACTCTGCGATCATGCTGTCAAAAGACAGCGGGGTCACCTCTAGACCATTCCGGGTCAAGACCACGTAGTCGAAATTCAGGTTGTGTCCAATTTTGGGAACTTTCGGGTCGGTAAAAGAAGGCCGCAGCGCCTCGATCACATCTGCAAGAGGGAGCTGATTACCTAGTTTTGGGTCGTGGCCGACCGGGATGTAGAAGGCTTTGTCCAGCTCGACCGCGATCGAAATACCAACCAACTCGCAGCGCATATGGTTGGTACTGGTGGTTTCAGTATCGAAAGAGATCTCTTTAGCTTTAGCCAGCGTCTTGGCTAAGTCAGCCAGCGCATGAGAGGTGTCGACAATGACCGGCTCAATATGGCTAACGGCCTTTTTTTTTGCCGTCGGATCGTCGGGGAAAAGTCCGAGTTGCTCGCCTGCTTCCGCGGATCGGCCATCGCCAGCTGATCCAGACGTCACGCCCATCAAATTCATGACTGTTTCGAGTCGGTTCATCAGCGTGCGAAACTCCAACTGCCGGAACAACTCGTGAACCAAGGCTGGCTGAATCTGGTTTGTGCGCGCGGTTTCCAGCTCAAATTCGATTTCGAGATTCGTGACGATTTCCGAGAGCTTGTGGCTGAGCTCGACCTGGGCGACTCCGTCCTGAAATTTTTGTTTTTGGGCTGGCTTCAGTTCGTCGAGATGCTTATAGATACCCTCGATATCTTTGTATTTTTGCAGCAACACACTGGCTGTCTTCTCGCCGATGCCAGAGATGCCGGGAATATTGTCCGATTTGTCACCGATCATGGCCTTATAGTCGACGACTTGTTCCGGTTGGACTCCGAGATATTCGAATACTTCTTTTGGACCGTAGTCTTTGGAGTCGGCCAGCTGCTTCCCGGGCAAGCTCACGATAATGCGCCCATCCACCAGTTGAAGAAGATCCTTGTCGCCGGTAATTATCTTGACTCCGATCCCGAGCTCCGACATCTGCTTGGCAATGCTGCCCAGGATGTCGTCGGCCTCATAGCCTTCCATCTCGAGGCGCGGGATGCCGAACGCATCGCACATTTCTCGGATGCGGTCCATCTGAGTGCGCAGATCATCGGGCATTTTCTCGCGGGTGCCTTTGTAATCTGGGAAAAGATCATCGCGGAATGTGCGCCCGCGATCGAAGGAGACTGCCATGTAATCGGGACGTTCTTGTTCAAGGATGCGAAGAAGCACGGATGTGAAACCGAAAATGCCGGCAGTCGGCTCGCCTGAAGAGGTGGACCATCGGCCGGTGCCAGCCCCAGCGCCGGTTAAAGCGAAATAGGTGCGATAGGCAAGTGCATGCCCATCGATGAGATAGAGCATTTGAGGCATCTATGCAATTCTACTAGCTTCGATTGGGGATGCCCTGGCGGGCGCGAGTCTGCAGAATGTATTGGGTTACAAGCTCCGCGCCCGGCTGTGTTCCGCTGACGATCAGCGAGCCAGCGGCCCAGAAATGGCCGGACGGATTTTCTTTTGCCATACGTGGGAACTCTTCAAAGATGCGTTGCGAAAGATACTTGCCCAATGTTTCTATTACCGACTCGGGTGATTCGTTCGGTCCCATGCTAATCGTCCATTGCAGGAATTCAGACTGCAACGAAATATTTTCAAATCGCCAGCCGAAAGCAAGACAAAGTTGGGGCAGCCAGATGGCGACTTTGTCTGAGAGATCGCCGACCAGCATTTGCGTTGGGAGGCGCGGGATCAGGACAAATGAATAATGCAGGTCGTAACTGCTCGCAGATGTAGTTTCCAATGAACCCGTATGAGTTGCGCGGCGAATTGAGCTTGGCTCATTTCCTGACGGCACAGTGCCGCGGGAGCGGGGTCCCTCTCCAGCCGGCTCGCCGTTTGGCTCGCCTGCACGCAAGCGGAGGATGCCGCTCTTCAAGGACGTCTTAGCCTGCACCGTCGCGTTCTCGGCCAATTCCTTTTGCGGAGCGGAAGCAAGCGCAGAAGCGATCTCATCCACCTGAGCGCGCATTTGGCTGAACGGCATTTGCGCATCGAAAACAAGCGCAAGTCCATACTCGCCACCAAGTCCGGTGGCATAAAGCATGTAATCGGATTTTGTCGCTTCTAGGTGAATGAAGCGCGCCAGATCAGCTCGGTCCGCGGAGAGATGCTCAGAGATGGCATCCGCCAATTCTTCCGCCGCCTCCTTTGGCAACGCGCCGGCGTAGGCCCAGACCTTTTCGCCGCGGGTGATCAATGCCGCCTGCGATGCCGATTCGAGCGTCAGTCGCGTCAAATATTGTGCTGCTTGCGACACGTCCTTCAACCAATCTGGGGATGCTTGCGGGTGTTGCAATGCTGCCGTCTTACGAATCACCGGAGCCCCGTAAGCGACGCGTCTGCTCTTATCTCCAGTTGTAAGCGGTCCGAACAATTGCTCAACTGCGTGAACCAGATCGGGAAGATAAAACGGGCTCCGCAATAGCGCATCTGCGCCCAGCTCAACCAGCTGTGGATCAGTTGGGCGGGTTTCAGCTGGGATGGCAATGAGGCTCAAATCTGGAGACTGGTAGCGCAGGCTCTTTACAACCTCAGCAAGTCCAGATTCGACGAAATCGGCGTCCAAAACGACCAGAGTAAGATTGCTCGCACGACGAAGATCGCCGGACTGGATCAGCTTGCCGAGGATGGAAACCTCAAAATCCCCGGTATCTTCCAATACCTGGCGAATCAAGCCAGCAAAACCGAGGCTGGGAGAGAGAATTAGCGCTTTTTTAGCCATTTCTTTACGTTAAAAAATCCCCCGAAGGGGTATCTAGTATACAGGCAAAACTAGCTTAACGAACCTATCAATTTCAGAAATTCAGCCCATTCTTCCCTGAAGAAATGAAGGGTCACCCCGTCCAGTTCTACGTGATAGGTCAATTCCCCATCGGGTTCTTCTGCCTTCCAGGCGATGTAATTCTCGGTTTCCGCCAGAGTCTCTGTTTTTACATTCTGTTCGGTCATTTATCACCTCGCCTACTGACGCGGGCTAGATAGGCCCGAAATCTCTGCCATACACCCTGCAAGGGACGTGCCAGTGGAACTTCGATTGGGGCCAGGTCCGACTCAGGGTCGGGCCAGGGATCAAGGTCCACCATCTTGCGGATGGCGTAAGTAGCAAAAAGCTGCAGGCTAGCGAGCACGGGTGCGGCTAGCAACAGGCCGACCAATCCAAGCAGGCTGGCCGCGATAAGAGCGGCGACCAAAACGGCCGCCGGATGCACCCCTAGCGCTTCTCCATAAATGCGCGGAGTGACCAAATTGTCAAATATCTGATCCAAGACAACGGAAGAGACAACAACAATGATTGCGTATGTTAGGGGTGGTTCGATGCCGAGATAATTTCCGCCCTGGAAATATGCAACCAGCGCAGTAACGAGCCCGGCAATCAATGGACCTAAGTAAGGAACGAACTTCGCCGCGCCCGTGAGGAATGCCAATGCCAGCGCGTTGTGGACGCCCAGAGCGCTCATCAAGAGAAACGAGGTGAAGATGATCATAATGATCAGAACCAGTTGACCACGCAAGAACGCATTCCAAATGCGTCCCAGCTCGCGGCCCATGCGGCGCAGGTCTGCATCGTGACCCGGGAGATTGACATTCCTGAAGAAGGTTGGCACCTGGCCGGCTTCAGCGAGGAGGAAATAGGAAATCAGGAAGACAAAGAACGCCCAACCTATTGTGGTGAGCGCGGAGGTGGCCAACGCGCCGACCACGGAGCCGGCTTGCCCAAGCGCGGGCTGAAGAGCGGTCAGGAGTTGGCGGCTGAGCTCGGAGAAATCCATTTCAAATTCAGTGATCAGCAAACGCTCAAGCTCGGCGAAATTAATTTCAAAAGGGCCGAACTGAACGGCTTCGGCAGTGGAAAGAGTTCCGGCAAACTCTGGTAGGCCAGATATGAAATTCTGAATAAAGCGCACCAGAGTATCGATCTGGTCCACTATCGCAAATCCGCTGAGCGTTAGCAAAATGACGATGACGATCAGGAAGGCGAAAAAGACCAGGTTGACCGCTGCCCGCCAAGTGATCTTTGCGGAAGCGGCTAGCTGGGTGACGAGTGGGTGTAGTAAATAAGAGAGAATAAAGGACAGGAGCAAAGGAACGATCAGGTTATTAAACCGAATCAACAGCGCGGCGATGATCGCCACCAGAGTAAGGCCGGCGACCAACTTGGTACCCGAAGACCAGCGTGGAGATACCGATTGATCCATGCTCATAGCTGTTAGAGCATTCTAACGCAGCGGTAGGTTTCCCCGCTCTAGAATGAGCGTGTTACTTCTTTTTTCGCTTCGAGGGTTTCTTTTTAGCCTTTTTCCCTAGAGTTTCCAATAATGCTAAATCAGCTTTCAAATTACGGGCGCGCATCGAAATGCTGGCAATGTGCAGCATTAGCGCCCCAAAAATAACAGCAAAGCCAAGGATCAGGTAACTAGTTGTTTCAGCAGGACCGAAATTAGTCAGCATCGCTCCTAGAACCCTATCGCTTTGTAACGCAGCTCTTCGACTCGCTCCCCCAGCCAGCCAAGGCGGATACGGTGCCAGAGCACTGTAGTACCCAGCACCGTGAAGGCTACAAAGCTGAAGAGCAGGGTGAATACCATTGTGCTAGTCATATCAAAATCGCCTTGAGCACTGGGGGATCCGGAGCCAATGACCACCGGGTGAATGGTACGCCAGATGCGAATCGACATGTACGTGAGCGGCACCGAGGCCGAACCTAGCAACGCGTAGATAGCCCCAAAGCGTGCCCGGCGTTCGGGGTCTTCAATGCCTTGGCGCAGCAGCAAGTAGGCAAAGTAAACCAACTCCATCACGGTGGCAGTAACAAGCCGCGGGTCCCAAGTCCACCAGGTATTCCATATTGGGCGTGCCCAAATGGAGCCGGTTGCGATATTGATGAAGGAGTAAACCAAGCCGACTTCGACGGCGGCCACAGCAAAAACATCCCATTTCTTGTTGGGGCGGATCAAATAGATGAGGCTGGCAACGGCTGCAGCAATAAAGGCGACCATGCCCACCCACCCTGCTGACGCGTGAAAATAAAAAATACGCTGCACCGGTCCCATCACCGATTCAGTTGGTGCGTAGACAAGCGCAAGATAAGTAGCAGCAGAAACAAGTAAAAAGGAAAAGATGTCCAGCGCGCTTAGCGAGCGTGGTTTGCGATCTAAACTTTTCAATGCCATACGAGAATTAATCCTTCACGATGAGATCAAAAAACATGTAGCCCAAAACGGGCATGATCAGCCCGTAGGCAATGATGATGTTTAGACTTGGCCAGATGTAAACCATCTCGAGGCCATCCAAAATTCCTGTGCTCGCGCGAACGGCGGCGACCAAGACCGGGATTAGGACCGGAAATAGCAAGACCGGCAGCAACAGCTCGCGGTTGCGCGCTTGAGCGGCCATGGCAGCCAGCAAGGTCCCGATGGCGGAGTAAGCCCATGAACCCAGGATGATCACAATCAGAAAACCGGGCGTAAAAAGATTGACATTGTAGAGGACAGCATAAATGGGCAGTGTGAATAATTCCACAACCAATATGAACACCGTGTTCGCCGTGGTTTTGCCGAAATAGATCGCGCTGCGATCAACCGGGGCAAGCAATAAACCATCCAATGATGAATGTTCTTTTTCTATCGCCATTGAGCGATTCAGTCCCAGCGTGCCTGCAAAGGCAAAGGTCGCCCACAGCACTCCCGCGCTCACTTCGGCACGCAGTCGCGCATCGAGCTCGAGGGCGAAATTGAATATCAAAATTATTAAAACAGAGAAGACCAACATGGCCGTAAGAAGCTGGCGACTGCGCCACTCGACGGCAAGATCTTTGCGAAGAATAGAGAAAAGCGCGGAAAAGTAATTAACCATTCGCCCTCTGAGCGCGATCATATTGCGCAGACAATTGCGCCACGCTCAGCTTGCGCCCGAGTGAAACCAAGCTACCGCCTGCCAATACTTCGATGCGTTTAGCCAGAGCCAGTGCGCGGTGTTGATCATGGGTTGCGAAGAGGATGGTGTTCCCTTTTTTGGCTGTCTCACGCAGCAACTTGTCCATCATCTCAGCGCCAGATTTGTCCAGTCCGCTATGCGGCTCATCCAGAAGCAAGATCTTAGGTTTGTGCAGTATGGCTCGCGCAATGCCGAGCCGTTGCTGCATGCCGCGGGAGAATGCGCGTGCTTGCTCCGTGCGCCTGCTCTCAAGCCCAACCAGGTCCAGCAATTCATCAACGCGCTTCCTAGCCCGTGGGATCAGATAAAGGCGGGCGAAAAAATGCAGATTTTGTTCGGCAGTGAGGTCTTCGTAGAGCAACGGTTGGTGGCCAAGATAACCAAGCAGTCCGCGAGCCGACGCGGCGTGAATGGGCAACGAAAGACCGGCGATTTCGACTTGGCCAAAAGTTGGGTGGCTTAAGGTTGCAAGGATGCGCAGGAGTGTACTCTTACCAGCGCCGTTCGGGCCAAGTAAAGCGACAATCTCGCCTCTTCCCACGCGCAGGTCCAGATCGCGCAAAACGAGGCGATAGCCGTAACGCTTGCTTAATCCGGAGACAGAGATCATTTCTTCGACTTCTCTACAATAGCTCGCAAACGTTCTTTCAACAAAGCTCGGCGTTTTTCGTACGTACTCTGTTTGATAATTGCTTTTTCATATGCATCATCTAAGGCGATAATCTCGTCCATGATCTGGTCTGCTGTCTGCGGCTTTGTGGCAGTAGCGCGGCGCAGCCACAACCAGGCGACTCCCACGGCCGCAGTTAGCACCGCCATGCCAATTATCAACCGATCATCGGCGATGATGGATTGCAACCCACCGCCTCCCATTGGATGACGTCCGCGCAACGTAATATTGACCTTGTCGTCTGGAGTAAAACCGCCTTCGGCAAGGTAGGCCGCATAGTTGGTTTCATCAATCTGCTGTGTGCTAAGTAGTTGAAACGGCGAGCCTTCCAATTCGATCTGACCCTCGGGAACCATGGCAAGGATTGAGCGCGCGGGCAGATCGAGCGGGACCTCTAGGTTCATACCAGATCTATATGGAAGATCATAAGCAAACAAAATTTGGTAGCTGCTTTGGCCGGGCAGAACCGCCCGCAAGTCGCCAAAGCCACCTTCAACGGCGACGTAGCGATCGCCTAGCTCACCCTCTTGGAACTGCAGATCGCTAGCGTTAGCTGGCAAAGAGAAATGAAGCACCGGCACGCCGTCCGACGTGGGTGTCACTGCACGATCGCCAAGATTGGTGACCTCAACCCGTTCTACTACACGGACAAAGCCCGCCTCCGGGAACTCAAAAATAAGTTGAACAACCTCTGCGGCAAGGTCGCTGGCGTCCGCGGTGGTTTCGTAAATAGTAATGGGTATCGCAAAGTCCGTACCATCTTCACCGGGGGTAATGAATTCAGAAAAATAGCTCAGGCCTAGATAGTCAATAGAGACAAAGTAAATGCGGTCTTCGACAAGTGGGACGTCAGAAAAATCAAAGTTGCCCTGCGAATCAACCGGCGCTGTGGTGCTAAAGGCAAGCACGTCATGATCGTAGCCAAAGATCACCGCCTCAAGATCGGGCGGCAAATCTCTGTCTGTGCCGTCGATCACCCGACCTGTAAACCTTGCCGTTTCACCTGAGGGAACGGTGGGACCTTCTGCAATAGCCCCGGCAAAACCAAACGCTTTAGCTTGAATATAGGTTGCAAGCGCTTGCAAATCCTCTTCCCCGATAGACAATATTTCCAGGAGCCTCACCAGATCTGC
>JANWHN010000097.1 GCA_025450445.1 Anaerolineales bacterium
ATCAACCCAGGCTGCGGCGCAACACCGCGGCCTGGCGAAGCACGTCGGGGTCGAGCGCGTCTTTCAGCTGGCGCAGAACCTTGGCCGCCAGGTTGCCGTGCTCGATCTCTTCTTCGGATTGCGGGCCAAGCTCTTCGCCCAGATAAATTTCGATCTGGCGCACATCTTCCAACACGCCTGCGAACGCGGGCAGCGTGGCGGCCATTTGCTGCAGATTGGCTTTGTTCAAGTAACGTCCCGCCTGGCGCAGATCGGCTTTCATGCGCAAGTAAACCGACTCGATCAGCGCCAGTTGGCCCTGCTCTTTCGCGGCAGCCAAACCGCGGCCCGTGCCGATCAGCTCGGGCGGAATGCCGAGCGAATACATGGCACCGGTGAAACCGATCGCCCGCGGCAAGCGCACATTACCCACGCCGCGCGAATACCCAAACAGGCCAATGTGTTGCACGCGCTCGCGGCGCTTCGGCAGCGCCGAAGCCAGCTCGTTGATCAGGTCGGCGGCGGCTTCAATAGTTTCGCGATACGGACTTTCGAAGGCGGGGAAAAGAGCGCGCAATTTCTTGTCGTCCTCCGCCGAAACCGGGCGCGCTTTCGCTTGCGGCAATTCGACATCCAGCTGGCGGATGCCTTCGATCACATCCGCGGTGGGAAAGTCGTAGCGAAACGCGCTTTGGATCAGCGCGGTGCGCACGCCCTGATATTCATTGGCAAATTCTTTCGCTGTATATGGCGTCAGCCCGCCGCGAAATGGCAGTGATGCGGAGCCGATGATCGGGAACATCTGGATGCCAGTCTCGGATTCCAGCGCGGCGAACTTCGCCAGCGCGATCTTGATCGCCGCCACGGTCGGCACGATTCCGGAGTTCATCGCCGGATCAGAGCGAGCGACATAGGGGCGGAAATAATCGGGGAGGAAGCCGAATTTTTCTTTGTGTATCGCGAAATATTCGCGCAGGATCTGGTCGGACGTGCTGATGATCTCGACATGCTCAAACAGCGGGATGATCTCAATATGCTTGAGCGTGCCGCCGTTCAGGTTATAGAGCTTGTGCTTAAGCCCGGCGATCTCCTGAAAAGATTCTTGGATTGCGATCATCTCTTCCGCGGTTTCGGTCATCGGCAAGATGACCTCGAAGAGCGGGTTGCCAGCCATGCCCACCTGGCGCGCCAGGCTGGCTGCGCCGAGGATGCCCATGTAGGCGCGCCCGAGCCGAAATTCAGATTCGACTCGCGGGTTCGGTAGGCGATACGTGATGAATTTTTCCTTGCCGATGGGATGCTGCGAAAAATAATCGAAGTGATCGCTATACAGCTTCTCGATCACCGACTCATCGACGAACTTGCCCTCCCAATCCCACTTGCACTCGCCGATTCCCAGTTCGCTGAAGGCAATGAAGCATTCGCGCACCTCGTGGTGCGTGCTGAGGAATTCTTTGCTGTGCCACCACGGCTTGGCCGCGTGATCCGGGTGCTGCGAAGCCATGGTGGTCGGGATTGTACGCATTGCTGTAACCGGTTTCACCAAGTCCGGCATTCTAGCATCCGCAGGAGGTTGATTGATAGTCATTTTTTCTTAAACGTTGAAGCGGACGTTGATGACGTCCCCGTCCTTCATCGGATATTCCTTGCCTTCGAGGCGCAGGCGGCGTTTGTCGCGGGCAGCGGCTAGGCCGCCCAGCTCGAGCAGCTCATCGCCGGCCACGATCTCGGCGCGGATGAAGCCCCGGGCAATGTCGGAGTGGATGGCGCCGGCCGCCTCGAGCGCGCTAGCGTCGCGGGCAAGCATCCAGGCGTGCGCTTCAGGTTCAGCGACGGTGTAGAAGGTTTGCGTGTTGAGCAGATCGTAGGCAGCGCGGATCACCCGGCGCGCGCCGATCTCGGTCAGGCCATATTCTTGAAGGAAGGATTGCGCGTCTTCAGCGGAGAGTTGGGCGAGATCCATTTCGAGCTTGCCCTGCAATCCGAGCACAGGCAGCTTAGTCTCGGTCTTCGGTTCGGCTTGGCCTTCACCAAGATTCAGCACGACCAGCAATGGCTTCGCGCTCAGCAAACCGAGCCCATTCAGCTTGGATAGTTCATCCTCGCTGAATTGCAATGTGCGCAGCGGCTGATTGGCGACGAGCGTGTCGTTGAGCCGCTTGAAGAATGCCAGCTCGCGCTCCAGGGTAGGAATATCGCGGCCGCCTTTGCTGCGCTCCTCGCTCACCTTTTGCGAGCGGCGCTCGACGATGATCAGATCGTTGAGCAGCAATTCGTCTTCGACGGCGCGCAGATCGCGAGCCGCATCAACCCTGCCGGCGGGATGCGGCACGCTTTCGTCCTCAAATGCGCGCAACACAAGCACCAAGCCGTCCATGCCACTCAGCGCATTCAGTAACTGGCTCGATAGACCCTTAGCCTCTCCGGAGCCCATGCCGGCTACATCCGCGAACGAGATCTGCGCATGCACGATCTTCTTGGATTTGAAGAGCGCGGCCAGTTTGTCGAGGCGCTCGTCGGGCACATCCACCACGGCAGTGGTGATCTCAATCCGGCCGGCGCTCATCGCCAGCGGGCGGGTGCTGCGGGTGAGGGCGTTAAAGATGGTGGTCTTGCCCGCCTGGGGTAAACCGATGATCCCTAACTTCATCTTGTCTTAGCTCTTTCTATGATTTTTGCGCTCTGCTTGACCCTGAACAACCGAATGATTATACTTTTTGCTTCACGCAAGCCGAAGTGGCGGAACTGGCAGACGCGCACGACTCAAAATCGTGTTCCTCCGGGAGTGAGGGTTCGACTCCCTCCTTCGGCACACATCCTCGAAAACAACCAGCATGCTCACCATCGATATCGACATAGCCCGACGCTTCATCCTGGGCAGGCAGGGCTTGTGGCCAGGGCGCCGCTGGCGCGGGGTAAAGGGCACCGCGCAAGCCATGCGCGCCATCGATTATCTGCAACTCGATCCATTGCAGATCATCGCCCGCAGCCAGGATCTCATGCTGCACAGCCGCGTGCTCGACTACAAGCCCGGAATGTGGGAGGACGCCGCCTACAAGCAGCGCAAGTTCTTCGATTGGGGCGGCTGGCTGGCCGTGCGCCCAATGGAGGAGCTGCCCTTCTGGCGGGTGGCCATGCGCCGCGAGCGGGATGACAACGCCCGTATCCGCGAGATGGGCCAAGAGCACGCCAAAGCTGTCATTGAAATGCGCGCCATCTTGCGCGAGCGCGGCACCGTCAGCAACCGTGATTTCCAGATGACGACCCGCACCCGCACGCAAAGTTATCGCGGCCGCAAAGACAGTGCGCTGGCCTTGTACTATCTGTGGCGCACCGGCGAGGTGATGACCCACCATCGCGAGAACTTCGAGCGCGTGTATGCCCTCACCGAGAGCGTGGCGCCGGCGCATTTGCTGCGCGAAAGCGACGAAGACGAGGCCGACCGCTTCCTGATCAAAAAAGACATCAGCTTTGACGGCCTGTCGCAGGTGCGCCGCGCTGCCACGCCGGATTTCGGCGCTCCGCCCTCGACTTCGTATCACCGCGGTGTGCCGCTTGATAGAGCGACCCGGGTGATCAAAACCATGCTGGCCGACGGCGACATCATCGAGGTGGAGGTCGAAGGCTGGAAGGCGCTGCACTACGCGATTGGCAGCGACGCCAAGCTGCTGCGCGACCTGAGCGCGGGCCGGGTGCCAAAAGCATGGGCCCCGCTGGAAACCAGCACGACCCAGGAGGTCGCGTTCCTTTCGCCGCTCGATCCGGTCAGCGCTCGCGGGCGGGCCAAGATTCTTTTTGGCTTCGACTACGTCTGGGAAGTTTACAAACCCCTGCACCTGCGCAAGTTTGGCTATTACACGCTGCCGATCTTGTGGGGCGAGAAGCTCGTTGCCCGCTTCGACAGCAAGCTCGACCGCACGACCAACACCTTCGTCATCCTTGGCGTGTGGCTGGAGGAAAAGGCGCTCGGCAAAGACGAGAAATTCGCCAAGGCGCTGGGGCGCGGCTTTTCACGCTTCGTCCAATTCCTGGGAGCGAGCAAGCTGGACGCAAAAGCGATCCGCGAACCGCTGCTGCGCACCAGCGTGGCCGCTCCGAAGAAGGCGAAAAAGAAAGCCAAGTAAATGGCTAGAACCATGAACCCGAAAACAGCTAAACCAAAATTCAAGGAACCGACCAAATCGGGCATCGAGTGGCTGCTTGATTCGGATCCGGCGATCCGCTGGCAGGTGATGCGCGACCTTACCGATGAGTCGGCGGAGGCTGTTGCCGCGGAAAGATCAAGAATCGCGACCGAAGGCTGGGGCGCCGAGTTGCTTAAACGGCAGAATGCGGACGGCACGTGGGGTGATGATGGAGACTTCCCGTTGTGGAATTCCACGCTGGCCACGATGCAGCTGCTGTGGGCCATAGGGCTGGATCCAAAAAGCGACCAAGCGCGCAGGATGATTGGGCGCCTGAGCGACAACGTTTCCTGGGTTTACGATAAGTGGTGGAATTTAAAGAGCGGACCCGACCGTGGAGGCAATCCGTATTTCGAAGGGGAGGTAGAGCCTTGCATCAACGGCCGCGTGTTGGGATTTGGCGCGCATTTCGGCGAGCCGAGTGAAAAGCTGGCCGAGCGGCTCATTGGCGAGCAATTGCAGGATGGCGGATGGAACTGCGAAGTGGAGAATGGCTCCGTGCGTGGCTCGTTCCACACCACGATCTGCGTCTTGGAAGGATTGCTGGAGTACGAGGAGACAACAGGCGACGCGGCGGTGAGGGCGGCGCGGCTGCGGGGGGAGGAGTATCTGCTCGAGCGGCGCATGCTGCGCTCCCTCTTAACTGGCAAGCCCATCTTGGTGGACAAGCAATCTGGCAAGCGAGCCAAGTGGACCCAGTTCTCGTTTCCTACCACCTGGCACTACGATCTCCTGCGCGGACTGGACTATTTGCGCAGCGCCGGCGCTGCCCCCGACAAGCGACTTGCCGACGCGGTGGCGCTGGTGGGGAAGAAGCAGCAGCAAAACGGCCGCTGGCCGCGCCAGAACATTCATCGCGATCCAGTCGGCCTCGAGATGGAAAGAGCCAGGGGCACAGCCAGCCGCTGGAACACCCTAAGAGCACTGCGTGTGCTGAAGAGGTACTCAGGAAACTGATCTCAGGCTGTGGATAAGTCGGTTGTAGTTGTGGGTAACTGGGCCTTGCGGGGGAGATTTGTCTTAGCAAAGTCTAAGGATTAGCCGCTTTTTGTTCTTCTCCCAACAGGGACAGCAGGGGGACAAGACTCCTATTTTTACCAAATACGCATGGGCCTCTGCTTTAGTAAAAACTTCGGCGATTCTATGAACAGTTTTGGTTTGGAAAACGTCCTCGGGAAACCAGCATATACAGAGTTAAGCAGTCGCAAAAGGAGATATATAGCTGCTTCTAAAGGGATCGGAGGGTAATCCGCTTATCCCCATCGGCTACTACGATTACTATTAATAAGTTAAACCTATCTGGTATAGATAGAACTAAAGATTTTATAATGACTTAACCAATTTCTGGAGACACATGGCATTTACTTACACATATTATGGACACGGAACCCACGGGTTGAAGATCGGCGAGCACAAGATCGTTATTGACCCGTACTTCAATAACAATCCAAGTTCGCCGGTGAAGGTTGAGGATGTGGAAGCCGACTACATTCTGGTCAGCCACGGGCACAATGATCACGTGGAGGACGTGGAAGCGCTGGCCAAACGGACCGGGGCGTTGGTCATCAGCAACAATAAGATAGAGGACTGGTTTAACAAAAAAGGGTTGGAGAAAACATTAGGACAAATGATTGGAGGCAAGGTCTCACATCCTTTTGGTTATTTGAAATTCACGTACGCCCTGCATGGATCGGATCTTCCGGATGGATCGAACGGAGGGATGGCTGCCGGCTTGTTGATCACGACTGAAGACAAGCAACGAATTTATTTCGCATGCGACACGGCGTTATTTGGGGATATGCGCCTGATCGGGGACGCGGGAATCACCCTGGCTGTGCTGCCAATCGGTGACTACTTCACGATGGGACCCGAGGATGCGCTGAAGGCGGTGAAGTTGATCGAGCCGAAGAACGTGGTGCCATGTCACTACAACACATGGCCGCAACTGGCGCAGGACGGGGAAGCTTGGGCAAAGAGTGTTGAGAAAGAAACACGCACAAAGGCGCACGTATTAAAGGGTGGAGAAAGCCTAACCTTCTAAGAACCACTATACTG
>JANWHN010000098.1 GCA_025450445.1 Anaerolineales bacterium
CGACTTTTGGGATTCTGTTTGGAGCGATAAAGACACCGATCAACTTTATGCTCAGGCTCAAAAAGGGGATCTCGGATACTACGCCGAAATTTTTCCGAAGTATCTGCCTAAGGAAGGGAAAATTCTTGAGGCGGGTTGCGGGCAGGGTCAAATTGTTCTGGCTCTCACCGTCCTCGGCTACGACGCGGAAGGTGTCGACTATGCCGAGAATACGATCCAATTTATCAAGGGCAAGTTCCCGCATCTAAATGTCCGGGTTGGAGATGTGACTGCTTTGAATGTTCCTGATGGACATTACGCAGGTTACATCTCGATAGGGGTCATGGAACACAATGTCGACGGACCGGATCCCTTCCTGAAAGAAGCGCATCGCATTTTGCAACTGGGAGGCATGGCATTCATTTCCGTGCCTTATCAAAATATTCTGCGACGGCTAAAGGCAAGGCTTGGTTTGTACAATGGAAACCCGCAAGGCCAAGAGTTCTATCAATACGCTTATTCCAAGAAAGAGTTCTCTGCCCATCTCCAAAGGTTGGGATTTGACGTGGTAACGACGCAGCAATATGGCGGCTACAAAGGCGTCAAGGATGAAATACGACTGGACTGGTTTTTCAATCTCCCGCAAGGTTGGCGCCTGCGCAAATTCTTGATGCATTCCAACTGGACTGATCGTCACATCGGGCACATGATGATGTACGTGGCGCGCAAAACGCTAGATTGCCCCACATAAATTCAGGTAATATCAATTCTTGTGCCGCGATTGGCACACCAAATGGCCCTTAGCCAAGCTGCTCCTCCTATCAAAGAGATGCTTCCCGTTTACAAACGGCGGACCTTTGCCATCATCTCGCATCCCGACGCGGGCAAGACCACGCTCTCTGAGAAGATGCTGCTGTACGCCGGGGCAATCGAGCTGGCCGGCAACGTGCGCGCCCGCCGCGATCGGCGCAACACCGTTTCCGACTGGATGGAGATCGAGCGCACCCGCGGCATCTCCATTTCCTCGAGCGTTTTGCAATTCGATTACGCTGATTACGTAGTCAATCTGCTCGATACCCCCGGCCATCAAGATTTTTCCGAAGACACCTATCGCACCCTTGCCGCGGTCGATAGCGCGGTGATGGTGCTCGATGCGGCCAAGGGGATTGAGCCGCAGACCCGCAAGCTTTTCGAGGTCTGCCGCCTGCGCGGCATTCCCATCTTCACCTTCATCAACAAGATGGATCGTCCAGCGCGCAATACCTTCGCGCTACTGGATGAGATCCAGGAAGTGCTTGGCATGGAATCAGTGCCGATGAATTGGCCCACCGGCGATGGCAACCTGTTCAAGGGCATTTACAACCGGGAAACAGAGCGACTGCATTTGTTTACCCGCACCGAGCGCAACGAGCGCCGTGCTGCTGAAACTTTGCTGACCCTCGACGAATTCTTGCAAGCCAGTAAACAAGAAGAGAGCACGCTCGGCGAGAAGTTATTGCAGGACATCGAATTGCTGGATGGGCTTGGCATTCACCTCGAGCCCGAAAAAGTTCTCAGCCAGAAACAGACGCCGGTGTTCTTCGGCAGTGCGCTCACCAATTTCGGTGTCGAGCTGTTTCTGCAACGCTTCTTAGCCCTAGCGCCTTTCCCGCAGCCGTACAAAGCCATAGACCGCCAGATCCTTCCCACTGAACCCGACTTCTCCGGGTTCGTCTTCAAGATCCAGGCCAACATGGATCCCAAGCATCGCGACAGCGTTGCCTTCCTGCGCGTCTGCTCTGGCGAATTCACCCGCGGCATGTCCATCACCCACCAGCCGACCAAACGCGAGATCCGCTTTCCGACCACTTACAAGACCTTTGCCCGCGAGCGTGAGATCGTTGAAACCGCGCTGCCGGGCGACATCCTCGCTCTGCCCAATAATGGACGCTTCTCGATCGGCGACACCTTTTACACCGGCCGCCCGCTGGAATACGAACGCATCCCGCGCTTCGGTCCCGAGCATTTCGCCATTTTGCACAATGTAGATATGAACAAGTACAAGCAGTTCGATCAGGGTTTGCACCAGCTTGAAACCGAAGGCGCCATTCAGGTGCTGTACAACGTGCACTCCTCGCGGCGTGAGCCGATCATCGCCGCTGTTGGCAAGCTGCAGTTCGAAGTCGTGGCCGCCCGCCTGGAAAATGAATACGGCGCCAAGACCCGTACCGAACCCATGGCCATCGACGCGGCCCGCTGGCTGGAATTCGACGAGACCGTGGATATCGACGCCTTGGCCCGTCAAGACGTTATCCTTGCCAAGGATACGAAAGATAAGTATGTGTTGTTAGTCCGAGCGAGATTTATGCTGGACCTAATTCAAGAGCGATTTCCAAGTATTCGCTACTCGAAAATATCCGCTTCTTAGCCCCTTTAAATTCTTATAGCCGTTGTTATTTCGGCTCTGTCAAACTTGAAGTGTCGCTAAACCAGGGGATGGCCAAACTGTTGAAGTCGGGCAAATCCTTAATCGTTATCAGCTCCGGCTCTTTCGACCTAAGTTCCTTCCCGTGTTTTTGGATGATTGCTTCCATCAAACCGTCTGCAGCAGTCACAAAGCATGCAGAGATTCCGAATAGTTCGCCTATAAGTGGATCCAAAGGGGACTTTGTTTTGTCCAGCTTAAGCAGTGTGACTATTGACTGGGTGACAAGCATTTCTGAGTAATAAAAAAGGTTGTTTGGCGCACTTGAGTTGTCCAAATAGGCGATTAAAGGCTCGTTTATCTCATGTAAAGCTTCGTCAAGCTCTTTTGGGGAGTAATGAAACGCCACATGATTTCTAAGTTGATGTGCAGAGTTGGTTTTGCCAAAATACTTTTTCAAAGTATCCAGAGCCTTTGCTCCATTACCATCTAGAAGCGGTTCGTATATTTTCGATATGGCGGCGCCAAAAAAATTTGCTTGAAACATTTCCCAAGCTTCATTTAATTTGCCGGCGAGCAATCGGATGAAAAAAACAATGTTTGTAATTTGCCCGTGATTTTCCGGACTACCTTCGCCATGAGTTCCAGTTGCGGACCATACAGATGCTTTTGACAAAGCATTAATCTCATTCGCCAAATTTCCAAGAGCAAGAAAAAAACCCTTTCTTTTTCAGGGAGGGACAGCAGACCATCCTTGCTCAGCTCTACCCTTAGAAATTTCATTCCGCCTCCCTCAAGTTTCCCAAGCGTTTTCGCTCTTCTTCCGCGATCTCAGGCTCCAGCTTGCGATAGAGTGGCTTAGGTTCCTGCAGCTTGGTTCGAGCTTGCAGATTGCTGGGGGCCCAGCTGCCGGTAGCCGCGCCGGTTCGGTAGCGCAGCACGGTGTGCGCGCCTAAATTGTCTTTTTTCGTCTCCGTGTATTGCTCGCCGAACAGTGGCTCGCTATAGCCAAAGGTCTCGTGCAATAACTGGCTGGTGTGCGGCAGCACCGGCGCAAACAAGATCTTCAAGCTATCGATCGCATTCAGGGCCACGAAGATAGTGGTGGCAGCGCCAGCCTTGTCCGTTTTGATCGCGCTCCACGGCGCCTGCTCGTCGAGATACTTGTTGACTTCGCCCGCCAGCCGGATCGCCTCCCCGAGCGCAGCGCGTAGCTTCACACCCTCCAGCAATTTTCCAACGGAATCAAAGCCGGCGTCCACTGTTTTGATCAATGTTTCATCCGCCACCCGTAATTCACCGGGCCACGGCACTTTGCCATCCCAATTGCGATACGCAAACGAAAGCACCCGGTTGGCCAGGTTGCCCCAGGTCGCCACGAGCTCGTTGTTGTTGCGGCGCACAAAATCATCCCAGTCCCAATTGGCGTCGCTGGTTTCGGGCATATTGACCGTCAGGTAATAGCGCAGCGGGTCGGGGTCGTAACGCTCCAGGAAATCCAAGCCCCACACGCCCCAGTTGCGGCTGCCCGAGATCTTGCGGTCTTCCATATTGAGGAATTCGTTGGCCGGCACGTCGTATGGCAAGTTGAGAGACTTGCCCGACTTGCCTTCAAAGATATTTGCGAACGTCTCGCCGATCCCCGCCAGCTCAGCCGGCCACAAAATGGCGTGGAAATCGATGTTGTCTTTGCCAATGAAATAATATGACCGGGCGCTGGCCTCGGTCCACCAGCTGTGCCAGGCTTCTTTGTCGCCGCTGATGCCGGCCCACTCGATCGCCGCGGATAAGTAGCCGATCACCGCCTCGAACCATACGTAGAGCCGCTTGTCCTCCCAGCCTTCAACCGGAACCGGGATGCCCCAATCCAGATCGCGGGTGATCGGGCGGCCGCGCAATCCCTGGGTCCTGATCCAGCCCAACGAGCGAGTCACTACGTTTGGGCGCCAGTAGCTCTTGCGGCTCTCGAGAAATTTCACCACCTGCGGCTCAAGCTTGCCGAGGTCGATGAAGTAGTGGGTCGTGGCGCGCAGCTCCGGGGTTGAGCCGTCGGCTTTGGCGCGTGGGTTGATCAGCTGGCTGGAGTCGAGCACGTTGCCGCAGTTGTCGCACTGGTCGCCGCGGGCATTGTCGTATCCGCAGATGTAGCAGGTGCCCTCGATATAGCGATCGGGCAAGAATTTTTTCAGGCTTTCCGAATACCACTGTTTTTGTTCCTCAGTGTAGAGATAGCCGTTCTCTTTGAGCGCCAAAAAGATCGCTTGTGAAACCTTGGCGTGGTTTTCGGTGTGCGTGCTGGTGAACAGATCGTAGTTCAGCCCCAGCTTCTGAAATAGCTCAATGAAGCGCGCATGGTAGCGCTGGTAAACCTGTTCGGCAGGGACGCCTTCCGCGTCCGCTTTGACGGTGATCGGCGTGCCGTGAGCATCCGACCCGGACACCATCAGCACGTTGTTGCCTTTGAGACGGTGGTAGCGCGCAAAGATGTCGGCTGGCAGATAAGAGCCGGTCAGGTTGCCGACGTGGATGTCGGCGTTCGAATAAGGCCATGCAACTGCAACTAAGATGTGATCTGCCATGCTTCCTCGTGAGTATAAGCCAACTTAAAAACAAAAAGCCGCCCTTGCGAGGGCAGCTTTCGTATAAATCGAAAAAGTTTTGTTTACTTCTTGCGGCGTTGAATGCGGACGCGAATGGCTGCCAGGGCTTGCGGGGTGATCAACCGCATGGCCATCAATGCAGCAAAAGCGACAACGAAGGCAACCAAGACAGTGTTCATAGTGCGATCAGTGTAAGGAGTTGGAAAGCCTTTGTCAAGGAGTAAAGGCTTAACGGGACTTAAGCGCTAGGAAAGCCAATCGAAGCTGAAAGGGAGGAACCAGTAAGGGTCTACCAACGTTGCCAGGTAACCCCAGATGACGCCCAACACCACTCCACCGACAACATCGCGCGGGTAGTGCATGCCTACATACATGCGGGTCAGACCCACTAAGCCTGCCAAGGCATAAAGAACGATCGCTCCGCCAACATTAAACTGAATTTGATGGATGATCAGGGTCATCAAAAAAAATATCTGAGAGGTGTGGCCACTTGGGAATGAACGACCGCGCTCCTTGCGGCCGATCGTGCGGGCATTGATGTTCGCCAAAAAGGGACGCGAACGGTTGGCAATGATCTTGATCGTTTCTACGACGATCCACAAGGTTGTGGTGCCTAGTGCGATCAGCAGTCCAAACGATCGATCCAAGGTGAAGAACCAATAAGCAGCCAGAATAAATGAAACTGGGTTTGAGCCCATCTGGGTGAGCGCCCACATAAGCCCATCCAACCATTTGGGCCGTTTGCCCCACAAGTTGAATACCTGGAAAACGCTGACATCGATTTCCTGCCCCTTGGTCCACAATAATGAAAGCGCAACGATGCCGAAGATCGGCAGCCCAACAAATACCTGGCGCTGGCCAAGAATTGCGCTCCACAAAGTGCTGCGTTGTTCAACTGGGATCAAAGCCAACATCAAGATCAGGGAGGCGAATAAGGCCAGCATGATGTATGGACGCCGGCGGCTGTGTTCCTTCGCGACCGTTTGTGCTTGCGGCGGCGGGGACTTGCGTTTGGTGGCGGGCTGTTTTTTAGCCATTATCAGCCTGCTTCAATTCTGCAACTTCGGCGCGCTTTGGTCCGCGCCCGCGGGAGGTGCCCGCCATCACTGAGAGAGCTGCAGGCACAGCTTTTATTTTCAATGTGCCTTTATCTAAATTCTTGCCATCCGCCGTAATGGCCATATCAGGTGTTGCGGTGATCTTAATCTTGCGAGCGCGGAAGTGTTTCACTGAATCATCCAGCGGTCCGGCGGCTGAACGGATCGCAGTAGTGATGAGCTGAGCTTTGGTCATATCGGAGAACAAAAAGACGTCCAACAGATTATCGCTGAAGGAAACATCGGGGGCAATGTGCAGATTTGCGCCAATGTATGGCATGTTGGCAACCAGCACCACGTGCACACTCTCCTCGAGACGCATTTTTTCATCGTCTAGTTTCAGATCTACCTGCGAAGGGGTCGAGGACACGATCGTGGATACCAGTTCGCCAACTCGGCTCAGATCTCCCTTTTGGACATCGTCGGCGGCGGAGTGAGTTTCAGACATCAACCCCATGCTTAGCGCTTCAAAAAACCAGTGGGTTTCTCCGTCCAGGTTGGCTTTGCCAACATCCACCTGCACTTTTTTCCCTGCGCGCAATATAGCGACCGCGTCTGGAATGCTGGAGGGAATGCCCAAGCTGACGGCCAGGTTGTTGCGCGTTCCGGTGGGAATAATGCCGAGAACAAAGGATGTCTCGATGATCGCCGTAGCCACGCGCGTTATGGTGCCGTCACCGCCGGACGCGATGATCAGCTCGGTTCCGTCTGCCGCTGCTCGTTTGACGGCTTGCTTGACGATCGTGTTGTTTTTGGCAACATACACTTCTGTGATGATGTCATGATCCTGCAACTGGCTCAGGATCTCGGTTAGTTGAACGGGTGAGTCCCCGGATTTGCCGGCTTCCAAATTGAAGATCAATTTGGCCCGAATTAGTTTCCTAGCCATCCAAAAGGTACCCTCGGCATCTGAAATTGTTTGAATCGTGAAAGAAATCTTGATCTGGCGCTGTCTAAGAACGAGAGAATTAAGAGTGTGTTCCAGTATAAAGGTATAATCGTTTGATTGTGTGAATCAGAACAATTGAGGCACAAGTGACCGAAGCAGTAAAGACAAACGAAATTTTAGAGGTCAGCCCAGCGGCCGAGAACAAGATCCGTGAACTGATCGAGACCCGCGGCCGACCCGGATTGGTCGTGCGCGTCGCTATCCGCGGCACGCTGCCGGGTGGCGGATATCAGACCGAGTTCAAGTTCCAGGATCGCAGCGACGCCAGCGACCAGGATGTTTTCCAGCCAGCCGGAAACTTCGACTTTATTTTTGAGCCGAGCGTGGCGGAGAAGATCCGCGGGTCCAAGGTGGACTTTGATGAAAAGCGCTACTCCGCCGGGTTCAACA
>JANWHN010000099.1 GCA_025450445.1 Anaerolineales bacterium
CGCTGCCGGTTTGCACGATCGCGGCTTTGCCGAATTCCAGCGCGTAATCGTCGCCCGGATAGGGTCGCCGTGAGGGTGGCGTGTCGTATAGGGCGCGATGCTCAAGGAAAATTGTAGGGTCTTGGCCGCGGAGCGCGCTGCGCAGCAAGCCGACCGCCTCCGCGGCGTTAGAAGGCATGGCTACACGCCAGCCGAGGCTGTGGGAGTAAATTGCTTCGCCCGAAACTGAATGCCATGGGTCGCCGGTTTTTTTGCTGTAGCCGACGGGAATGCGAATGACAACGGGTGCGGCGAATTTGCCGTTCGTGCGCCAGCGCACCCAACCCATATCGTTGATCTGCTCGGTGGCGGGGTCAGCATATTTGCGGAACTGGATCTCGGGCAGCGGGGTGAGGCCAGCCATGGCCATACCGCTGGCGCGACCGATGATGCCCTCTTCTGAGAGCGAGGTATCAAAGACGCGGCGCTCCCCGAATTTTTTCTGCAGGTCAGTAGTGACGCGGTGCACGCCACCGCGCGGCCCAACGTCTTCTCCAAAAATTAGCAGACGCTTGTTAGCTTGAAGTTCAACTTCCATCGTGCGCCGAATAGCCTCTGACATGTTTATGCGTGCACCATCTGCTGCTGGTTGCTGACCATATTTTGCAGCGGGCTTTTCCAGCTTTGCTGGCACCTGAGCTTTGTGCTCACCTGCGGAGAAAAGATGCCTGGGCCCTGAGTCCAAAGAGGGGTTGGCGTTTTGCTCTGCTGCCGTTGCCTGAACGCGCACATCTTTCTCAACTTCCTTTGCAATCGCACCCAAATCAGCCTTCTTTATCTGACTGCGCATAGCCACTAGGGGGTCGCGCTTCTGTTCTTCTGCAAGTTGCGTGGACGACTTGTAAGCAGTCTGATCCTCGCCAAATGTGTGTCCTGTCAGCCGAGGCACTTCTAAGCGGAGCAGCGCTGGCCCTGCACCGCTACGCACGTGGGTTACAGCTTGTGAGATCAGCGCGGCGGTCTTTTCAGGATCGGTTCCGCTGCCGCTGATAATTTTCAGGTTCTTGAAAGACTTCAGATTTTCAGAGATATCTCCGCCCGGAGTTTGGAAACTGCGCGGCACTGAAATGCCGTAACCGTTGTCCTCAATAAAGAAGAGCATTGGCAGCTTGAGCGTGGTAGCGATCGTAAGGGCGGCCCAGAATCCGTTGGCTGCCACCGACCCGTCGCCTCCAAGAGCGACCGCGATCGCACCGTTCCACGATTTCTCTTTGAGCTCTTGCTGGTAATAGGTGATGGCCTGCGCCCAGCCGGCGGCCGGCGTGTATTGGGCCCCCACGTCGCCAGAGGAGGGCAGCACCGTCACACCGCGGCGCGGTGGCATCGAATAAACGACCCCGACATCCCGTCCCTCGGATGGCGAACCGGTGCGCGCCATGTCAGCGGCGAAGGCTTCCTGCGGCGTCAGCCCAGCAGCGAGCATGAACGGCCGCGAGCGGTAATAGACCGTGGCTGCATCGTGTTCGTGGGTTAGCTGCAAGCCCAGCAGCACTTGGGCCAGCTCGTGTCCCTTCGACGAGAACTGGTATGTGATCTTGCCAGCTGGCGCGAGCTCCTGCTCTTCGATCTCGTCAATAGTGCGCGAGGTCAGCATTAATCGGGCGACTTGCGCCCAATCAATTTTGCTTGCTGGCGTCTTACGCGTTGATTTTGACTTGGATTTGGCTTTAGTCGCCATTATTCGGTAAAGCCGAGTTCGAATTCGATGTTTTCGTCCCACTCCTGATCGCGGCGCAATTCAATGTCACCGAACAGGCTCTCTTGCGTGGCGGCGATGCGGTAACGACGGACGAGCTCAAGCATGGCCAGGAAGGTAACTACGATGTCCAGGCGTCCGGGCGTTTTTTGGATGAGTTCTTTGAATGTGGTGACGGCCTTGGCTTTTAGTGCGTCTGCGATAGCGCGGATCTTTTCGCGGATGGTAATGCGCGGAGCGGTCACCACGGTGCGCAACGGGGCGCGCAGGTCTTCGCGGGTGAAAACACGTACCGCAGCGTTGTAGATATCGTTAACCGAAGTGTCACTGAGATCAAGTCGGCCTTCGACTTTGGGCGGGGGAGCTTGGCGCAAGTACGTTCGCAAGTGCGCCTCTTGTCGTTGCAAAAGCGTTTTTGCTAATTCTTTGAAACGCTTGTAAACGACAAGCTGCTGGATCAGCGCTTCGGCGGGATCCTCCTCGTCGGGCTGGCGGATAACAGGGCGGGGGAGCAGAGCCTCGGACTTGATCTGCATCAGACGGGCAGCGACAAGCAAAAATTCGGAAACGCGCTCGGCGCGAGCTTCCTGCAGAGTGCGCATGTAAGCGATGAACTGATCCGTGACCTGGGCAAGAGCAAGTTTGGTGATGTCCAGTTCGGCTCGCTCTATAAGCTGCAAGAGGAGGTCGAGGGGTCCCTGGTATACCGGCGTATCTACGGTGTAAGGGTGGGGCGAATCGCGGTTGAGAAGAACCACGATGTGATTATACAGGTAAGGATTGGCGTTAATTCGATGTCCAAAGAGTACAATGGAAAATGTTAAGGAGAATCAATGTTGAACGAACCTATTCACGTGACTGACGAAGCTTTTGAAAAAGCCGTCTTGCAATCTGAAAAACCTGTAGTCGTAGACTTCTGGGCGCCTTGGTGTGGACCCTGCTTGCGCGTCGCTCCGATCCTGGATCAGCTTGCCAAGGATTTTGCTGGCCAACTGATCGTTGCCAAGGTCAACACCGATGAGAACCCCAAATGGGCGCAGCAGTACGGCGTGCAAGGGATTCCGACGATGATCTTTGTCGCCGGCGGCAAGATGGTCCATCGCCAGGTGGGCGCTCTGCCGGAGACAATCTTGCGCGAGTTGTTTGGCCAATTTGTTGAAGTGACCAAGCCAAAGGAACCTGTAGAGGAAGCTCTTCAAGAAGCCAAGCAAGCAGCATTCAATTCAAAGGAATCATAAAGACCGGGCTCACGCTCGGTCTTTTCTTTATAATGCTCGCATGGATTTAGTTCTTGCTGCGTTCCTCGGATTAGTTTTTGGGCTGTTGATCAATTACTTAGCCGATGAGTTACCGCAAACCGGGCGATTTTCTAAACCGCTCTGGTGGCCGGTTAGCAGCACTCGGATCCTCGAATACCTGAAAACTCCTCGGGTTGCACTGGTGCTCGCTATCAGCATAGTCGCGGCGTTGGCTTTATGTTTCAACCTCCCGCAAGATTTCTCAGTCTACCCACTGGCAGCAATCCTCAGTTATTTCGCCTTGGTCGCGGTCATCGATATCGAGCATCGCGCCGTCCTGCACCCGGTCA
This sequence comes from Anaerolineales bacterium, assembly GCA_025450445.1. Classification (GTDB taxonomy): domain Bacteria; phylum Chloroflexota; class Anaerolineae; order Anaerolineales; family UBA11579; genus JAMCZK01. Next base: position 3,324 of record JANWHN010000099.1, read on the forward strand.
GCATCGTGGGCGCGTTAGGTCTGGGCGCGATCGGGCTGGTACGCCACGGATTTGTGCCCACTGTGCTGGGCGCTATGGCTGGGTTCGGAACGATGCTGGCTTTTTACTATCTCGGCGAGTGGTTGGGCAGGCTAATGGCTCGCCGCCGGGGCGAGAAATGGCAGGAAGCCGCTCTCGGTTTTGGGGATGTGAATTTGGGCGGGGTGATCGGCTTGCTGATGGGCTGGCCGGGCGTGGTGGCTGCGCTGACACTCGGCATCTTTGCAGCGGGAGTGTATAGCGCGATCTTTATTGCTGTGACAATCCTCACTGGGCGCTTTCGGGCATTTGCATCCATTCCATACGCGCCATTTCTGTGCTTCGGCGCCGTAGCCACGGTCCTGATCGGAATTTACGGAGGTAGTTAGGCATGGTGGCTCAACCTCTTGCAAAGGACGAGATTGTTCCGATTGAGAAACACCGCGAGAAAGCGATCGGTGCTTCAGGACGCATGCTGCTGCCTTCTCCAAAGACGGTCGCAAAAGTTGTGGCCAAGATTCCGCGGCGCCAACTAGCCACGATCGATTTGATCCGCAAGAATCTTGCCCAACAATTCAAGGTTGATGCTACATGCCCGTTCAATACCAAGCTTTGTCTGCGCGCGATTTCCAATGACCCAGCCGCCAAGCTAGCTTATTGGCGCGTGATCCGCGACAACGGCGACCTGATTAAGTACTTCCCGGGTGGGATAGCAGGTCATGCCAAGTTATTGAAGCAAGAGGGTTTTAGTGTGGAGAAAAAAGGCGAGATGGCAAAGGTCAAAGATTTCAGAACCAGCTTAGTTAGCCTGAATTAGATTTCAAAAACTCGAGAGCCTTTGCCAGAATTTCTTCTGGCGACTCTACATCCGTAACCAATTCCAGATCTGCATTCTCCCTTGCGTGAACGAGGCGCGGCTGCTGTTCATCGTATTCTTTGCGCGTCCAGGCAAGCCCACGCTCGACCGTGCGCTCGTATTCGGAATGTAAATAGATCAAGATGTCCGGCGGGGTGATCTGCTGCCACATGCGCGGCGCAAAAGAATGCTCCTGAGCGATCTGCTGCGCTCGATATCCGTTTTCGATCAGGCCGCGCACCAGTGTGGATTTCCCTGACTTGCAGGGACCTACCACGCCAATTAACGGCCCAGTACTGCTCACGACAGTGGTAGCCGCACCCACATGCGCCGCACCTCATCCTTGCTGCGCGGGTGGACGCCGAGTACGACGACCGATATGTCGTCGGCAGGGCGGTCTTCCTCCAGCTTCAAGGCTTCTGCCATAAAGCCGTCCGCGATCGCTTGCGGCTGGTCGCCTCCCTTCAGCATTTTTTTAAAATGCTGAAGAATGTCCATCGGTTTGCCTTTGCGCTCTCCCGCGAACGGCAGGCCATCGGTGAAAGTCGCCACAACAAGACCCTCGGTTACGGCGAGCTCGGTGATCACAGGCCGCGTGTTGCGTTTCACGCCGACGGATTCGCTGACCTCATTCAAGCTCCAGGTTTCCCCTTTGCTGTGCACAAGAACAGGCGTTGGATTGTTGCGCGTAATGACCAGCGTGCGCGATTCAAGATCGATAGACAAAATATTGAGGGTCGATTGCACCTTGCCACTGCGATGCGTGTACAGATAATCGGCGGCAGCGCGGGCTGCGGCGCCATCGCGCACGCCTTCAGCCAGCAGCGAGATGACCTTGCGTACGACCATGTTCGAGATCAACTTGGCGCTTTTGCCGGAGCGCTGCCCGTCAGCCAGCACGACCGACACACCGCCGCCGGGGCGCTCGACTACCTCTAGCGTGTCGCCGCTTTCGGAGGACGCGTATTTGTTGATCTTCGCAACGCCAATCTGAATTTCCATTACGATGATTTTAGCTTAGGGCTTGACCTGGGCGATGACCAGCATAACTTCGCTGCCTTTTACGTGAACCCGCTTTTCCTCGACATCAAACCCAGCGGCGCGGAGTGCGGTCCCAAAGGTCGGGTTCCATTCGCGGGCTTGGCCGGTCGAGCGAAACAGCCAAGCCGCGGCGCGATCGAGGAGGGTTCCGCCAATTATCCAAGCCACCGGCAAAATTACAAACTTGCCGTTGGGCTTTAGCAAGCGGCGCGCTTCAGCAAGCGTTTGCGGGTGCAAAATATATTCCGTGGGAAAGGTGGCCACTAGTTGATCGAATGACTTGCTCTTGAATGCCTGATGTACTCCTGAGGAGCGGACCAGGAGGGGCTGCGAATCCTCCCGCCGCCCCCGCCGGGCTGCAATGCCGCCCATCTGAGGGCTGACGTCTATTCCAAATGTCCGCCGCCCTTTTTTGCTGAGAGCAAGTTGCAGATGCCCTGGTCCGTGTCCAAGTTCAAGAACGTCGGGGCCCTCTAACTCTGGCAGAACGCAATAGATCCAGGCCCGCCAACGGCCAAGCGAAACGAGCCCAGCGACCAGGTCGTAGGTCCAGGCGAATGGACCGTATAGAAGATCGAAGAAAAATTTTAGAAAAAGATAAAGAGGCGTGCGTTTGCCCGGTTGAACCAATCTAGGCGCCGAGGACTTGCACCTCTACGCCCTGGCTGCGCAGCCAATCAATCGAAGACTCAATAACCGGTGCACTGCCCATGAGCTGCACTTCGAGCCAGCCCTCGGTCGGGTTCACCTCGGCGCGCAGAATATTGACGGATAGATCGCCGAAATTTCGAATTAGCTGGTTCACGATGGGGGTATTTACTGCTGAAGGTGGATAAATGAGGCGCACGACTTGTTCAGTCACTGTTCGTCTCCTGGATTGCGTTTATCGATTTTAACACGCTAGCGTCAGGCTGGCTTGGCGGCAAGCGTGTGACTTTCAGCCAGCTGACCGCAGCCAGCCTGGATATCGATGCCGCGGCGCACCCGCACCGTGCACGAGATCCCCTCGGCGTGCAAGATATCGCGGAACTCGGTGACGCGCTCGCGGGTCGAGCGCGCTCCAGCGAAGCCTTTGGTCGGGTTGAGCGGAATGATGTTGACGTGGCAGTTCAAGCCCTTTAGCAATTCGGCTAGGTCGACCGCTTGCTCGCGGCTGTCGTTCACATCTTTGATCAGCGCCCACTCGAATGTGATTCGTCGCCCGGATTTCTCCACGTATTCGTGACAGGCTTGGATCAGGTCGACGATAGGGTAGCGATCATTGACGGGCAGCATGGATGACCGCAGCTCGTCGTTGGTGGCGTGCAGCGAGATCGCTAAGCCGGTCTGGCGGCGCTCCGCGGTAAAGCGCTTGATCGCCGGAATAAGTCCCACTGTGGAAATAGTGAATCGCCGAGCCCCAAGATTGAACCCTTTTGGATGGCTGAGACGCTCGACTGCGGCTAGGCTGGCATCGTAATTGTGGAACGGCTCGCCCATGCCCATCAGCACTACATTTGTGACCCGATCTTCATCCTGTTTCAGTAGTCGAGAAAAAAACAGTACTTGCTCTACGATCTCCCCGCTGCTTAGATTGCTTTTGAAACCCATTTGGCCAGTGGCGCAGAACACGCAGCCCATGGCGCAGCCAGCTTGCGTGCTAATGCACAGCGTGCGCCGTTCGGCATATCGCATCAGCACGGTCTCGATCGCATTGCCGTTGGGCAGCATGAACAAGACCTTCTGCGTTTGGCCATCAGTGGAGAATTGTGTATCTTGCTTATCCAGATTGCTGAAAGAATGAGAAGCGGCTAGCTTCTCGCGCAGGTCTTTTGGAATGTTGCTGAAGTCTTCAGCTCGATCCCAGAGTTGTTTGTAAAGCCCTTCCCAAACTTGGATAGCACGATAAGCCGGCTGCCCCCATGCTTTCAGTTGCGCGGTCAGCTGCTCGAAATCGAGATTATAAATTAGCGGCAGGGCAACATTCATCTAAAGTTTTGAAACCAATGCTTGCAGATCATTCTCAATGAAATCCGGCGCTGGCTTCCAGGCGCGAGCAGCTTGCTCGCTGGTGACGCCAGATAGCAGCAGGGCGGTACGCGTTCCGGCTTTCTGACCGGCCGCCACATCAGTCTCCACACGGTCACCCACCATCATCGTCTCGTCAGCCGTCACGCCCATCGCTGCCATAGCCGAGTCGACCAGGGCGCGCTCGGGCTTGCCAATGATCGTTGGTTTGGCCCCAGTGCTCGTTTCCAGCGCGGCCAGGATCGTGCCGGCGCCAGGCACTTCGCCTTCGGGCGAGGGCAGGGTGGGGTCTGGATTAGCGCCGATGAAAGCCGCTCCGCTGCGACTCAACAAAGTAGCGCGTTTCAGTTTGTCGTAAGTCAACTCGCGATCGAGCCCAACCGCAACAGCGATGCAATCTTTTTCGTCAATAGTGAAACCTTTTTGCTCAAGCGCTTCGCGCAAGCCGCGCTCGCCGATCACATAAACGGCACCGCCTTTTGGATATTGCTTGCTCAAGAAGTCAGCGGTTACTTTGGAAGAGGTGAAGATCTGTTCGGCCTTTGCGTCCACGCCATAGCCGCGAAATTTCTCTTGATATTGCTCGACGGTGCGCGTTGCATTATTTGTCGCGTAGGCAAGCTTAAGGCCTTTGGCTTCGATCTGAGCGAGGATCGCCGGCAGGTCGCCGATGGGCTCCATATCGCGCCACAGCACGCCGTCCATATCCAGAATTAATGCTTTGAGTTTGACCACAAGGAGATTATAGCTATTGTGCCGAGTCTGCTGCTGAAAAGAAAAGGGCCGAGGCATGCCTCGGCTCTTTTATGTTACGCTGTGGAGCTTACTTCTTGCTGTTGTTGGTGCTGTTCACTAATTTCTTCATGTCAGGCGGGTTCAGCACCTGATCAACCAGGCCGTAAGCAACGGCTTCGGCACCGGAGAGGAAGAAGTCTCGGTCGGTGTCGCGTTCGATGTCCTTGATCGTCTTGCCGGTTCGTTCTGCTAGGATCTCGTTGATGCGAGAGCGCAAGCGCAGAATTTCTTTGGCGTGGATCTCAATATCGGTCGCCTGGCCACCACCACCTGAGCTGTGAGGCTGGTGCATATGGATAGTTGCATTGGGCAGGGTATAGCGATGTCCCTTTGAGCCAGCGGTCAGCAGCACGGTGCCATATGAAGCAGCAAAACCAACTGCGACGGTGCTCACTCGGTTAGGGATCATCTGCATGGTGTCGTAGATGCCCATGCCGGCGTAGATCGAGCCGCCAGGGGAACTGATGTACATCTGGATCGGAGCTTCAGGATCTTCATTGCTCAGATAGATCAACTGGGCAACGATCAGGTTTGCGGTCTGGTCCTCGATCGGCGTGCTCACCAAGATGATACGGTTCTTGAGCAGCAGGGAGAAGATATCGAAGGCGCGTTCACCGCGGCCAGAGGTCTCGATGACCATCGGGATCACGGCTTGCGGAATCGGCGCATTCTGTTGGGCTAATTTTTCAACTAACTGGTTCTTCATTCTTTGTCTCACTTTCTACTTTAGGTTCCGGTTTCGCTTCCTCTTTGATGTCTTGCGCAATGTTGCGCAGGCGTGAGAGTGTGCGTTTGATAACTTCTTCGGTTAAGGTGCGGCTCACGAGCCCTTGCAAATTTTCTTTGGCCAGCACTTTGCGCAGGTCCGCTTCGTTCAGCAGTTGACCCAGGCGGGTTACCTTCGCTTCTACCAAGCCCTGCACTTCGTTCTCGGGCACTTCAACATTCTCTGCCCGGGAGACTTCCATGATGACCAATGATTTCTTCAGACGCTCTTCGACTCTTGGACTTACCTCTTCCTCGAGCTGATCGTGGGTCATCTGGCGGCTCTTCAGCCATGTTTCCAGGTCGAGACCCTGCGCAGCCAGATCAGGCTCCAGGTCCTCGATGTAATGGTGGATCTCGTGGTGCAGCATCTGAGGAGGAAACTTGATCTCGCTATCGGCGATGATCTTTTCCACGATGCGGTTTTCAAACTCGTCTTGTTGCTGCTTCTCGTAATTCTCGGTTAGCTGGCGCTGCACCTCTGTTCGCAGGTCAGCCAGGGTTTTGTACTCGCCGAGCGATTGCGCAAAGGCATCGTTCAGTTCAGGCATTTGGCGGTCCTTGATCTCTTCCACCTTAAGCTTGAACTCGGCCGTCTCGCCGCGCAGATCTTCGAATTCTGAATCCTTGCCAAATGTATTCGGAAAGCTTTTCTCTTCGCCGGGCTTGAGCCCGATTAGCAATCGTGAGAAGCCGGGGAATGGCCACTCGTTCTTAGTGTCGACATCTTCCTTCTCGATCACCACCGGGTAGCGGCGCTCGGGTAGCAGCTCAGTCTTGCCATCTTTGTCGGGCATGGCACGACCGGCGCTGAGCAGAATATAGGCAATATCGCCTTCTTGCGCGGCGCGGTCAACCGGTTGCAGCATCGCGTTCTGCTCACGCAGATTATTGAGCACATTGTCGATGTCAGGCTCTGTCACCGGCTTGGCTTCCGGCTTCATGCGGACTGCTTTGTAATCGCCCAGCTTCACTTCTGGCGACAGGGGCACGCGGAATTCAAAAACGTGCGGCTGCTTCTCTTCGTCTACTTTTTCGAGAGTCCCCGGGCCGTATGGCTTGATTCCGGTCTCTTCGATTACCTTTGGATATAGGTCATCGATGACAATGTCGAGTGCTTCTTGCTTGATCGCGTCAGCGCCAACTTGCTTTTCGACTACGTTGAATGGGGCTTTGCCCGGTCGAAAACCAGGTATCTTGACCCGCTGGGCGATCTTGCGTGCCGCTTTTTGGCGCGCGCTTTCTAAAGCCTGCGGCTCGACCTCCACCGTGAAGCGCATTTGGTGGTCGTCTAAAGTTGTCTGATCTATTTTCAAGAAAAGTTTCCTTAAGGATTGTTAACAAAGAAAATTATAGCATCTGGGTCGAAAGCTCAGTATCAGAGAAGTATAAAAATTGTGGATGTTAGTGGTGGGGAAGGAGGGAGTCGAACCCTCACGCCTTGCGGCACATGGTCCTAAGCCATGCCTGTCTGCCAGTTCCAGCACTTCCCCGCGGCGGGAATTATAGCAAAGCGCGTGTATGATGGAGATGCATGGGCCGCGTCATTCGCACAGAAAATATTTCCACCGAACGCAATCGCCTGATGAAAGCGATGGCGATCGCGTTACGCGAACTGGGAAAGCAGGCCGGCTTTAGTTCTCAAGCCCGCGATCTGGCTGCATTCATTGTGCTCGCGCTTGAGAATGTGGCTGCTAGCATCGAAGCCAGCGTGCTCCCGTGGGAGAAGCGCGATTATTGGTTGAAGGCGGATCGCTTCCGGATGGACTGGGCTTGGGTGCAGCCGATCGCAAAACAAATGCGTGCCGCATTGTTCAGTGACGACATCGGCGAAGTGGCCGCATCAATCGCCAAACTCGCTGAGAAATTGCAGTCCGTCGATGTTTCGCCTAAGCATCGCCTTGGCACGCCGTGGGTTGGCGCCTGGGAAAAATTGCAGAGCGAAGAGAACAAACTAAATGGTGCGCATAGCCACTAAGCCATTGCGCCAGAAAACTTAAGCGTGTTACCTTAAACACAGCCTATGCGTGAAAAAGTTCTTGTCGTAGAAGACGATCCCGCAATCCGCGAAACCCTGGTTTACAACCTCGGCAAAGAGGGGTATCGGGTCCAGTCGGTCGCCAACGGCGTGGCCGCCCTGGAGGCTGCCCGTGCCACGCCGCCTGACATCGTCGTTCTCGATCTCATGCTGCCTGAGATGGACGGCTTCGACGTAACCCGCACGCTGCGTAAAGAGAGCAACGTGCCGATCCTGATGCTGACCGCCCGCGATGACGAGATCGACCGCGTCCTTGGGCTCGAGCTGGGAGCGGATGATTACCTGACCAAGCCTTTCTCGACGCGCGAGCTGCTAGCTCGGGTGAAGGCGATGCTACGACGAGTCCGCATCGGCAAAGAAGAAGCCGAACAGCAGCCGAACGAAAACAAGCTGATCGAAAGCGGCAATCTGCAGATAGACCTCACCCGTCACGAAGCCAGGCTGGATGGCCAGGTTCTGGAATTGAAACCCAAGGAGCATGAGTTGATGGTTTTCTTTCTGGAGAACCGCGGCCAGGTATTCTCCCGCGATCAATTGCTTGAGCGCGTGTGGGGCTGGGAGTTCTCAGGTGGCAGCCGGACTGTGGATGTGCATGTGCGCTGGCTGCGCTCCAAGATCGAGAAAGACCCCGAGGCGCCAACGCGCATCGTCACTGTGCGCGGCGTAGGTTACCGCTTCGAAGGCTAGACAAAGGCGGATGTGTGGCTCCGCTTCCTCGAATTTCATTTCGGCGCTTGGCCGGTGGTTTGCTTTTACAGGCAACGCTCTTGGGCGGGTTGTACTTTTATTTCCGTAGCCTTTTTCCAGATTCAATTCAACAACTTAATAACGCCTTTCTTGTAGCAGCAATTTTTGCAATACTAGGCGCCATCTTTTTTGCGTTCCGATTTTCGTTTGAAGGCGCTCGCCGACTCCTTGCGCTCGAACGCAACCTTGGAGATAAATCTGATCAGCTAACCGGACAGGCAGACCGCCTGCAGGCCCTACTTGAAAATTTTCATTTCGGTGTCGTGCTGGTGAATGTGGACGGAGAGGTCTTACTTGCCAATCGCGCCCTTCAGGATCTGTTCGCTCTGAGTCCCGGCGAAACCCAGGCGACTTCGTTGCCAGCCCTGCTTCGCCACTATCAATTCGTAGACCTTTGGCGACGGGCAACCCAGACCGCCATCACTCTTTCGCTCACTGCTGAGGTCCCACAAAGCAAGCGCTATGTCCGCGCCTCGGTTTACCCACTGAGCGGGAATCTGGCCGGGCACTCCTTGTTGATTTTTGAAGATGTCACTGAACTGCGCCGGCTTGAGACGGTCCGCCGTGATTTCGTCAGTAATGTTTCTCACGAACTGCGCACTCCGCTCACTTCGCTCAAAGCTCTCACCGAAAGCCTGCGTTCAGGAGCGCTCGAAGAACCGGAGACCGCCAAGCGTTTCCTCGGCCACATCGAAACCGAAGTTGACGCGCTCTCCGAGCTCGTCTCTGAATTGCTGGAGCTTGCCCGCATTGAATCGCAGCGTTCTCCGGTCCAGCGCGCTCCCAGCAACCCCTGCAAGATCCTGGAGCGCGGCGCCGAGCGACTTCGTCTGCAAGCCGAACGCGCCGGCTTGACCCTCACCGTAACGTGTGCAAAAGATCTGCCCCCAATATTGGCGGACCCGCCTCGCTTGGAGCAGGTGTTGGTAAACCTGATTCACAACGCAGTCAAGTTCACGCCCAAAGGTGGCAAGATCGACGTGAGTGCCATCCGCAAAAATGGGGCGGTGGAATTTTCAGTCAAAGACACTGGCGTCGGCATTTCCGAGGACAACCTGTCCCGCATCTTTGAACGTTTCTACAAAACAGATCCGGCCCGCAACAAAGGTGGCACTGGTCTCGGGTTGGCGATTACCAGGCATCTAGTCGAGGCTCACGAGGGCAAAATCGGGTTGGAAAGCAAAGAAGGACTAGGCAGTCGCTTCTGGTTCACCGTTCCAATATCCAAATAACACATTGCGCATAGCCACAACAAATTTTGCCTGCATGGGGGGGCTAAATCTGTCTCAAACTGTTAACAATCCCTTTGCACTCGCTTAAACCTCGCCGATTCGTCGCTTAACGACTGGGTGCTAGCATTCACACATGCAAAAATCCTTACCGAAGGCATTCGGTGCGCCGAGCGTCGCTCGGCTTCTACATTCCCCTAAGGAGGAATAATCTATGAATCGCAAGATTCAAACCCTGCTCGGGCTGTTGGTTATTGCCAGCGTTGTCCTTGCAGCCTGCGGCGGTGGCGCCGCGACCCTCGAACCGTTGCCAACTGATGCACCCGCTGAGCCCTCTGCGGCTCCTGCGGAACCAACTGCGGATCCGTTGGCGCAGTTCAGCCCGCTGAACGTCACCGGCGACATCATCACTGCCGGCAGCTCCACGGTCTTCCCGCTGTCTGAGCGCATGTCTGAGCGCTTCCGTGACGAAGGCTTTGTCGGCAACATCACCGTCGACAGCATCGGTACCGGCGCTGGCTTGGAGCGCTGCTGCGGCACCGAATCGACTGCTCCTGAAACCGATATCTCCAATGCTAGCCGCGCGATCCGTGACACGGAAATCGCGACGTGCGAGACCAACGGCCGCACCCCCGTGGAATTCCGCGTGGGCACGGATGCCTTGGCGATCGTGGTGAGCCAGGAGAACGATTTCCTGACTGACGTGACGCTCGAACAACTGGCTGCGATCTTCTCGACCGCAGTCAATTGGTCAGATGTTGATCCTTCCTGGCCAGCTGAACCAATTCAGCGTTTTAGTCCCGGCAGCGACTCGGGAACCTACGACTACTTCGTCGAAGTAGTTTTGGGCGACGATGCCACCTTGCTTGAGGGCTCAGCGAACACGCAGTACAGCGAAGATGACAACGTCTTAGTTCAAGGCGTTTTGGGTAGCCTCAACGCGATCGGCTACTTTGGTTATGCGTACTATGCCGAGAACACCGACACCCTCAAGATCTTGAGCGTCGATGGTGTAGTTCCTTCCGATGGCACC
>JANWHN010000100.1 GCA_025450445.1 Anaerolineales bacterium
AAGCAGCATAAGAAGGCGGCCGCTGTCTTTAAACTGGCCGCGTTGCTCGAAGCCGGCGGCGGGATTGCGGCATTCGTGCTTATCTTCTTTTTAGCACCACTCGGCGTGCGTTTGTTCTCGGATCAAGCTGGAGTTGAATACCTGTTTATTCTTTATGGCTCGCTCGTACTGATAAACATCATCTTTGACAGTTCGGATGGAATGCTGCAGGTATTCAATCGTTTTGATGCCAAATCTATCATCGATGCTTCGCAAAGTGTTGTGCGTCTGACGCTCACGCTGGTCGTGTTTTTTAGCGGAGGCGGACTGATGGGCATGATCCTTGCTGAGTTGGCTGGGCGCTTGCTTCGTTCAGTGGCGATCATCATCCTGGCGCTTTCAACCGCACGCAAGCAATGGGGCGCGGGCTGGTGGCGTACGCCGATCAGCGTGCTGCGCTCAGATCGGCGCAGCCTGCTCACGTTCGCGTTCAGCACCAATGTGAGCGCGACAGTTAGCCTCGTCGCGAAGGACAGCGAAGACCTTTGGGTGAACGCGTTTCTGGGCAACGTGGTGGGTGGTTTTTATTCAGTTGCACGCACTCTGATCGGCTTCCTGCAAATCCCGGTTAGCCCGCTTCCCTCGACTACGTACCCAGAACTTTCGCGGGCGGTAGCCCAGGATGATTGGAAGACTGTCCGCTCCGTGCTAACCCGTGGTTCGCAGCTCGCCGCGTTGTATTCCCTGCCGGTTACGTTGGCATTGGTTCTATTCGGACAGCAAGTGATCGTGCTGTATGCAGGCGAAGATTTTCTGCCTGCATATTTGCCGCTCGTGATCTTACTGATCGGTTACACCTTCGCCAACATCTTTTATTGGAATCGGGCCGCGCTGCTCGCCTTCAACCGCCCGGTCTACCCCACGTTGGTTAATTTGGTTGGCATGCTCCTAAAAGTAGGCGGCATTTTTATTTTTGCCCGCTTTGGGGCGGTGGCGTTCGCGGCCTTGCTGGCTGGTTATTACTTGTTCACGGTCAGCTTATCGGTTGTGCGAGTTTTGCAAGACCTGCGCGCTAACTTGGCCCCAAAACGACGCCACCTGAAGGCAGCGACCCGGTGAAGATCGCGCTGATCGCACCGACCGCAATCCCCGCTCAAACGGCCAACAGCGTTCAGGTGATGAAGATGGCCCAGGCGCTGACCGGCCTGGGGCATAAAGTGCGCGTGTTTGTGCCCGGTCGCGATCCGGATATGAGTTGGAAAAAAATTGCCAAGCAATATGGCTTGAGTGAGAAATTAAAATTACGCTGGGTAACAAGCCTGCCCAGTTTGCGCAGATATGACTTCGCGCTTGGTGCGTTGCGTCAAGCCCGCGATTGGGGCGCGGAGGTGATCTATACCCGTCTGCCGCAGGCCGCCGCCATAGCCGCGGGCCGTGGCACGCCCTCTATTTTTGAGCTGCACGATATGCCCAGCGGAAATATGGGTCCATGGCTGATGCGCCGGTTTTTAGCGGGCAAAGGCATGCGCCGGGTTGTGGTGAATACCGGTAATTTGGAAAAAGAAATCAAATCTGCGTATTCCCTGCCCAAAAAACGCGGATTTTTACTGCTCGCGCCAAACGGGGTCGATCTGGATCGGTTTTCTAAAATTCCTTCAGCCAAGAAAGCAAGACAAAAGCTAAATCTGCCACAAACTTTCACCGCGGGCTACACAGGCCATCTTTACCCGGGCCGCGGAATCGAGATGATCCTCGAAATGGCCCAGCTTCTGCCGCAGATGCGATTTTTGCTGGTTGGCGGTCGGGATGTAGATGTGGAACGCTTGCGGGTGGAGACAAAGCATTTACCCAATGTCACCTTCGCTGGGTTTGTGCCCAACGCAGACCTGCCAATGTATCAGGCCGCCGCAGATGTGTTGCTGATGCCATATGGGGAAAAAGTAGCGGCGTCTTCGGGGGGCGACATTGCGGCGTTTACAAATCCACTGAAGATGTTCGAGTATTTGGCGTGCGGGCGCCCGATCTTGGCAAGCGACCTGCCAATCCTGACCGAAATTCTCAATTACAAGAACGCGATCATCCTTCCGAAGAATTATGTGGACGCCTGGGTGCTCGCCTTGCAAGAATTGCAACGCTCCCCCGAGCGGCGCAAAACCCTTTCGAAGGCGGCGCGCGAAACAGCACTGCAATTTAGCTGGGAAAAACGAGCTGAAAAGATCCTGCGCGGGCTTTAAAAATCGCTAAGATATAATTTCGGTTTCAATTTTTGACAACAACTGAGGAGAATGTTAATTTGCCAACCGCGTTAATTACGGGGATCACGGGCCAGGATGGGTCGTATTTAGCCGAGTTTTTGCTGAAGAAGGGCTATCGCGTGGTCGGCATGGTACGCCGCTCGAGTACGGTCACGTTTGAACGTATTGAGCATATCCAGGACGAGCTAATTTTGGAACAAGGCGACCTGCACGACCAGAGTTCGCTGGTCGATCTGCTGGAGAACTACAAGCCCGACGAGATCTACAACTTGGCCGCCCAATCATTCGTGCCGACCTCGTGGAATCAGCCCGTGCTCACCGGCGAAGTGACTGCCATGGGTGTCACTCGTTTCCTGGAGGCTATTCGGCAGATTACGCCGAAAGTGCGCTTTTATCAGGCTTCATCGAGCGAGATGTTCGGCAAAGTGCAAGAAGTGCCTCAACGCGAAGATACGCCCTTCTATCCGCGCAGCCCTTATGGGGTCGCCAAAACCTATGGACACTTCATCACAGTTAACTATCGCGAGTCTCACAATATGTACGCGGTCTCGGGCATTCTCTTCAATCACGAAAGCCCACGCCGCGGGTTGGAATTTGTGACCCGCAAGGTTTCTTACAACGTGGCCAAAATTAAATTGGGCATGATTGACAAGCTGCCCATGGGTAACCTGGACGCGCAGCGCGATTGGGGCTTCGCCGGTGACTATGTGCAAGCCATGTGGCTGATGCTGCAACAGGATGAACCGGAGGACTTCGTCGTTGGGCTGGGCGTAACTCATTCGGTGAAACAGCTGTGTGAACTGGCATTCGGCTATCTGGACCTGGATTATAAAAAATACGTTGTCATGGACGAACGCTTCTATCGCCCTGCTGAAGTAGACCTATTGATCTCAGATCCGAGCAAGGCGCACGCCAAACTGGGCTGGGAACCCAGCGTTGATTTTGAGGGGTTGGTCAAAATGATGGTGGACGCAGATCTGGCTCGCTTAAGCAAAGCGCAGAATTAGCTTCGAGTCGGTAGACTCACCTCCGGTGAACAATGTATTGGTTTCGTGATGGCAACGCATTAAGCCTGCTACCCTGGCTGCTGGCGCTGGCTTCGGTGTGGCTCGCCGGCTGGCTGCTGGCCACCCATGCGTTTCGGCTGGCCTCGCGTGAGCGGCTTATTGTTGGCTTAGGTCTTGGCTTAGTACTCTACACCTGGCTTGCTAATATATTAGGGCAATTCTTAGCTCCATCGATTTCGTTCGCAGCCTCGGCCGCGTTGCTGCTGCTCATTGGCTTTTTGTTCGGCCTTCGCCGCAAAGATGGTCCGTGGCTAGACCGTGCCGACCTATCCATCTGGCCGTGGTTGGTAGTCGGGTTAGGGTTGGTATGGTTATTCTTGTTGTGGGGCAAAGGCTTGGCGCTCTTCGACGAGCATAAGAACCTTTCGCTGATCTCGGTTATCGCTAACGGCGACCTGCCGCCGCATTACACCCCAAATTATCCGCTTTTATTTATTTATCACTACGGCTTCCAGGTTTTTGGCGCGAGCCTGATGCAGTTGGGCGGCATGCTGCCTTGGTCGGCTTTCGACACCGGGAAGGCGGTCTTGTGGGGCGAAACCCTGGTGTTGGCCGCGCTGTTGGGCAAGCGCTACATCGGCCAAGCGTGGGGCGCGGTGGCGGGCGCGGGCGTGCTAGCCTTAGCCAGCGGGACTCGCTATCTGCTGTTACTGCTGCCTCCTAGCTTCCTTTTGTACGCCGATCGCTTTATTCACTTGCAAGGCACCAGTGCGCTGATCGGAAAGCCATTCTCCGACGCGCTGATCTCCGGCTGGCCGGTGGATGGCGGGCCCCCGATGGCGTACATGTTTGGCTTCCTCAACGGGATCATGGAGCCGATGGTGATGGCACACCAGGGGCCGAATACTTTTTCGGTGCTTATTTTGCTTTTGCTCTGGCTGACCCTGTCCAAGTTGAGCGGTCGTTGGTCGGCGCTGATCCTGGTGGCGGTGTTTTCCATATGGGCACTTGCTTGGGAAGCTAGCTACGGGCTCTTCATGCTCGGACTGTTTGCCTTCGCGGGTCTGTATTGGTGGCGAGAACGCGATCTAAACTTGTCGTATTTGAAACCCGCTCTGATTGCCGCGCTAGTTTCAATACCCGTCGTTCTGTTGCAAGGCGGAACATTCACCGAACTTGCACGCGACTTGTTCTTTGGCATCGAGCAACCACCGCTATTTGGTTTGATTCCAATGCTGACTATTGGAGCCGGACTCCCTCTTGTAGCGCAGGCTTCTTCATTACTAAACACAGACATTTTGGGGTTCACGCTGCGTTGGCCACCCGCGATCCCATCTGCGCACCTCGGCGCGCTCAACATCTTCTCGCCAGCCGAGTTGATCGTCGGATTATTTGAGATAGGACCAGTATTGCTGTTCACGCCGTGGATCACGCGCTGGGCCTGGCACCGCGCGCGGGCTGGCGACTGGCCGCTTGGCGCACTGGTCGCCGCGGCCTGGATCGGCTTTGTGATTCCGCTATTTTTGCAATACGAAGCCGATCGAGATATATCGCGGTTGATGTGGCAGGCACTGCTAACCTGGACGCTGATGCTGGCTTTTGTGCTCGCGGATGAATCATTTCGGTGGAGACCATTTGTTCGTCAAGCTGGGATTATTGGCTTAGGCCTGATGTTATTTGGCGGATTGATGGTTGCGGCGACGCAGCTTTCAGCAGCAAGCAAGACCCAGTTAGCGCATGGCTACAATGAGCTGGATGCAGCTATTAGCGCCGCGATCTGGGGCGAGATCCCTGCCGATGCCAAGGTGTTCGGTCAACTTGGGCACACCACGATTCTCAGCGGGCACCTGACCGGCCAGTTGCTGGGGGAAGCCTCGGAAGGCTCGCAATGGCAAGAGTTATTTGCTGCTCCAAGCTTGGATTCGCTGGTGGCGCTGGGATATGATTTCATCCTTATCGACAGCCGCTGGTGGGACGATCTGAGCCCTGAAATTCAATCAGCCTCTGGTTTCGATGCGGTGTGCGTGCAGACCTTTGCCGAAGTTTGGGATAATTCCCATGTCAACTTCAGGCGAATGCTCGACCTGAGAGCCTGCGACTAAAAATGGCGACCAAAGCTTTGCGACAACCTAAACTGACCACCATGACCGATTCCAGCGTATGGGTTTCTATTGTCGTGCCTGTTTTTAACGAAGTTAAGAACGTTCCCTTGCTTTATGACAAGGTAAGTGAGGCCATGAGCAACGAGGGCCACCCATGGGAACTTGTTTTTGTCGACGATGGCAGCAACGATGGCAGCCTACAAGCCATGGAAGTTGCAGCAGCCAAAGATACCGAGCACGTGCGCGTCGTCGCCCTTCGCCGCAACTTCGGGCAGACTGCAGCTATCTCGGCCGGTATTGATTATTCAGAAGGCCAAGTGATCGTGCTGATGGATGGGGATCTGCAAAACGACCCGGCCGATATTCCTGGCTTACTGGCCGAGATCGAGAATGGCTATGACCTGGTGAGCGGCTGGCGTAAATTCCGCAAAGACAACTACCTGACCCGTACATTGCCGTCAAATATTGCTAACTGGATTATTTCGCAGGTCACCGGCGTCCATTTGCATGACTACGGCTGTACGCTGAAAGCTTATCGCCGCGAAGTACTGACTGGCTTTCGGCTCTATGGCGAGATGCATCGCTTTATTCCCGCCTATGCCGGTTATGTAGGAGCGCGTATCACCGAGGTCCCAGTTCAGCATCACCCACGGCAACACGGCCAAAGCAAATACGGTTTAGAGCGAACGGTAAAAGTGATCCTCGACTTGTTTACCGTGAAATTCTTGAGCGGATATGTAAACAAGCCGCTGTATTTGTTCGGAGGGGTGGGTATTGGGTTTGGTTTGGTGGGAACGCTAGGGTTAATTTATTTGGTGGTGCGAAAAATATTGATCGCCACCGGGATTGTGAATTCCCCGATCTTTCTGCTCAGCGCCCTGCTCTTCATCCTGGGCGTGCAGTCGATCCTGCTCGGCTTAATTGCCGAGATGATGGTGCGCACTTATCACGAGTCGCAATCTAAGCCGATCTACAGTTTGCGCTATGTGATCCGGGGAGGCGATGGCAAAAGCAAATAGCCCGCGCCCCGGCTGGCAAACGCGCAGCAATTGGCTGCGCGTTTTCGCGACGCTGCTGGCCCTAGCGCTGGTGATTTACCTGATCAGCCAGCAGGGCTGGGCGGAGATCAGCGAAGCGATCGGGCGCATCCAGCCCTGGCGTTTTGCCGCCGCGCTTGGATTGATGATGATCTCGCGCTTCAGCGTGGTGGGACGCTGGCATGTGCTGTTGCGGTCGGGCGGAGTGAAAACCAATTGGCAAGAGAGCGCCCGAATCACTTTTGCCGGCTTGTTTGCCAGCAATTTTCTGCCAACCACGATTGGTGGCGATGTGGCCCGCATGGGTGGCGCACTGCAGATGGGATTCGATGCGGCGGTTTCAGCCGCTTCCTTGATCGTTGATCGCTTGGTGGGATTGGTCGGGATGGTGTTCACCTTCCCGATCGGGTTGCAGATTGTGCTCGCCAGCGCAGATTTGCGAAGCGGTTCTGCATTTCTCACTCTTGCTGCGGAAAATAGCTGGCTCAAGCGCATGCTGCATCGCATCAACTCATTGCGCATGAGACTTTTGAAAGCGCTGCGCCTGTGGATCAGCCAACCGAGAGCCCTGGTCACATCATTGCTATTCACACTTTCGCACATGGCCTGCCTGTTCGGCGCAATGTATCTTTTGCTTGAAGGTATGCACGATCCCTTGCCATACCTAACCATCGCCGG
>JANWHN010000101.1 GCA_025450445.1 Anaerolineales bacterium
CGAAGAGCAAGCCCGATCCTATATTGTCGGGGAGTTAGCCAGCCATCGCAGTCGCAACGACATGCTCATGGTTCTGTGCCGCGAGCTGGACATCGACTGGGAGAAGGCTGAGCAGCTCGTCAGGGATGTTGAGACCTATCACGGTCAGACAATCGCCAAGCGCCAAAGTCCGTTTCTCATGCTTTTAGGCGCGGGGATTATTCTTGCCGGGTTAGCGTTAACAGTCGATGCAACCTTGTATTTTTGGGAGGTGCTTCAAATTCAAACATTGCGACAACTTCTTAGTCTTCAATTTTCGTACGTAATGGCTGGCAGCTTCATTACGGGAGTGGCGATGATGACGGGTGGTGCGATCGGGTTTCGTAAGATCTTCGCCAAGATCCTTAACTAGCAGCACAAAACCAACAGGGGAATCACATTAGAATCTTAATTCAACAAGTTTCAGTAGAATAAAGCCATGAACGAAGAGCAAGCGCGGGCATTTGTTGTTGAGGAGTTAGCCGGTCACCGCAATCGCAATGACATGCTCATGGTTTTATAGTGGGCAACTGGTTAATTCACAACCTTTAAAACAAGTTTGCCCTTAGTGTGCCGGCCCTCGATCATTTCGTGCGCTTTTTGAATTTCTTGAAGCGGAAGAATAACGGAAACAGTCGGTATGAGTTTCCCTGCATCCACCAGCCCAGCAACCTCGGTCAAAGTCTGCGCGACGGGTGGAGCGGAGACGATAAACGCCTGACGAACTCCATGGGTGACCGCGGTTTCTTCTGAAGGTTGCTGAACAGTTGAGATCAAAATGCCGCCCGATTTCAGAACTTTCCATGAGCGTTGCTGGGTTTCACCGCCCACCAAATCGAGCACTACGTCAACATCTTTGACCGTATCCTCAAAAGCAGTGGTGGCGTAATTGATAGCTTTGTCTACGCCAAGATCATTTATAAAATCAAGATGGTCGGTTGCAGTGCCGATGACCTTCGCGCCGCGTAACTTGGCTAACTGCACTGCGATGTGGCCGACTCCGCCAGCTGCAGCGTGGATGAGAACAGTTTGTCCCGCGGAAAGATTGGCGAGCTCATAAAGGGCTTGCCAGGCAGTGAGGGTTACATGAGGGAGCGCTGCGGAATGAATATGATCAAGCGAATGAGGCTTCTTTGCAACCTCCGAAACAAAGGCGACTGCGTATTCGGCATTTGCACCATCCCGGAACACTCCGGTTCTGGCGAAAACATCATCGCCGGGGGAGAAGTCTGTTACCCCTTCACCGACTTCCTCAATCACACCAGAGACATCGGTCCCCATGATTAATGGGAAAGAATATTTAAAAAAGGAAGTCAAATAACCTGCACGCGCGGCGCAATCGAACGGGTTGACAGTAGTAGCGTAAACACGAATAAGAACTTCGCCTGGACCGGCTTTTGGGCGGGGAGCATCCTCATACCTGAGAACGTCCGGGCCGCCGTAGTCGTGAATTCTTACAGCTTTCATGGATGTCACGTTTTTCTCCTAAGACTAGTTGGCGAACTACCCAAGGCTTTTTATGCCGTGTGGTAAGTAAATTTTATCATCAATACTTATTCCATTTATTTTTGACAATCAATAAGGTTTTTGGGGAGGGAATTAGACATTTTCTAATCAGAGGCATGATTGTTTTTATATTAGGTAAGTATCCCTTGACTGTATTTACAGAGAAGGGATGCTAACTTGACCGGCGGGGCGATCGGTCTTCCGAAGATCTTGGCGAGAATTCTAGGCTAACTATAAAAAAATCCCACGGGGAATCGCATTAGAATCTCACACAGAGGTCACCCATGAAAATTGAAACGCTTGCCGTCCACGCAGCCAACGAGCCCGATTCTGCGACTGGAGCGATTGCTCCACCCATCCATCTTTCGACCACCTTCCTGCGCGCCGAAGATGGCAGCTACCCGGGTGGATATGTGTATGGGCGCAGCGCAAACCCGAATCGAGTTGCCTTAGAGGATGCAGTTGCGCAACTGGAAGGTGGCAAGGCTGCGGCAGCCTTTGCATCTGGGCTTGCGGCAATTCACAGCGTCTTCGCCTCGCTGCAAGCCGGCGACCACGCGGTCATCTCGGGCGATATCTATCATGGAACCCGCAGCATGTTAGAGAAAGTACTGCAGCGCTGGGGCTTGGAATTCACCTACGTGAATTTCGAAGATTGGGACAGCGTAGCTGCCGCGGTTCGCAAAACCACACGGCTGATTTATGTCGAAACACCATCCAATCCACTGATGAAAGTTGTCGACCTGAGCAAGGTTGCAAAACTTGCTGATGATGCCGGCGCGAAACTGGTGGTTGACAATACATTGTCGACTCCGGTTTTGCAGCGACCGCTTGAGCTGGGCGCGGATATCAGCGTCCACTCGAGCACCAAGTACTTCGGCGGGCACAGCGATGTGACCGGCGGAGTAGTTGTTGTCAAGAGCGAAGACGATTTCTTTAGCCGAATTCGAGAAGTGCAAGGCTTGGCTGGCGGGGTGCCTTCGCCCTTTGACTGCTGGCTGGTCAAACGCGGGCTAGCAACTCTTCCCTTGCGGGTAACGACGCAGGCGCGCAACGCCCAAGCCATCGCAGAATTCCTGCACGCGCACAAAAATGTGAGCGCCGTGCATTACCCGGGATTGCCCTCGCACCCCGGTCACGAGACCGCCCGCGCACAGATGACCGCCTTTGGCGGCATGCTTTCGTTTCAGGTAAAAGCGGGAGAAACCGCCGCACGCAAAGTTGCTTCGACAATGAAGTTATTCAAGCAGGCAACCAGCCTGGGCGGGATTGAGAGCTTGGTCGAGCATCGCGCGTCTGTTGCCGGCGAGCAGGCGTCCACGCCGCGCGATCTGCTGCGGCTATCGATCGGGATCGAGCATGTGGATGATTTAGTTGAAGACTTGGATGAAGCGCTAAACGCTGCTAAGAATTAATTCCGCAGAATCTTCTCCATTGCTTTCCCCTTGGCCAGTTCATCAATTAATTTATCCATGTAGCGAATTTCCTGGACTGTGGGGTCCTTGATTTCTTCGACCCGAACGCCACAAATCACACCCGTAATCAAAGCTCGTGACGGATTGAGTTGAGGAGCCTCAGCAAAGAAGTTCTCAAGATCGGTCTGCTTTTTTACTTGAGCTTCTAACTGTTTCTGGCTGTAACCAGTCAACCAGCGAATAATTAGATCGACTTCTGCTTTTGTACGGCCTTTTTTCTCAGCCTTTTCATAATAAAGGGGGTGGACACTGGCGAAACTTATTTTATAGATCCGAGGTCTTTCAACGACACCCGGTGTTGAGGATTTCTTCATCTTTGCAAGACTCCTTTAGTTATTTTACTTGACACTTCGGGCAGAAATGTGTACTCCGCTGCCCGACAAGAATCCTTCGATCGGGCGGCCGCAACGCAGACAAGGCTCGTCGGTACGCTGGTAGGCTTGCGTGCGCAGAGTCAGCGCACGCGTTGGAGTTGCTACCCTGCTCTGCAGGGCGACGCAACTCCTCATTAAGGCACTGGCTGGCAACGTGGACAAAAATGAGTACTTCTCTGGCCAACTAGCGTACGTTTGATAGGGGTTCCACATCTGGGACAGGATTCACCAGTCTGTTGATAAACTTTAAAATGATTCTGGAAGTCGCCGCCGCGATAGACCCAATCGATGCTGGCCCCGTTGCGAGCAATTCCTTCTTCCAAGACCTTGCGGATCGATTTGAGCAGCTTACCCGATTGCCTGGCATCCAGGCTGCTAGACGCAGCAAGCGGATGCAGGCGGGCGACCCACAACGCTTCGTCGGCGTAGATATTGCCGAGGCCGGCGAGGAAGGTTTGGTCGAGCAGTAGCGGCTTGAGCTGACGGTTGCGCGAGGTGAGCATATTGTGGAAAGCCTTCGACGTCAGTGCCGGGTCGAGAGGTTCGGGGCCAAGCTGGCCGGTTACCTCGGCGGCGTCCGCAACCAGCCAAACGCGGCCAAACTTGCGCGGATCATTGAAGCTGAGCTGGAAATCGTCTTCGAAGTACAGCTGGACGCGGGAATGTGAGCCCAGCGGCTTGACGGAATTACCTAGTAGCAAGTCGCCGCTCATTCGCAGATGGATCAACAATGTGTCTTTGGAGAGGTCGATCTTAATGAATTTGCCGCGCCGCCCCACCCCATTGACATTCTGATCCTTAATTCGTCGCAAAAAAGATTGCGCAGATGGAGACGCGATCGTGCGCTTCCAGCCAACGCGGGCGCGGGCAATGGTGTGGCCGACGAGGCCGCCAGTTCCATTTTGGCCGCTGATTAGCGAGCGGGCGATGGTTTCGACTTCAGGGAGTTCTGGCACAGCCAGCGAATGATACCTTGCGACTGCAACCCTTCATTCGAGAATTGCTATTCTCCAGCGCTATATAAAACGATATTTACTTCTGTTACCGCTTCGCCCATGCTAATATGCACGCCAATAGTTTGATCACCCTGCGTAAATTCCATGAACGTATTTGCATCAGCTGCAAATGGGCCCGTTTGCAGCGTCCAGCCGAAACCGGGCAGCTGCTCCTGATAGAAGGACGCAGCTTCGGCCACACTGACTGTTGTGGCGTAAGCCAGCCAGTAAGGTGTGTGCAGCACATTGGTGGCGTCTGCAAGAAGAGGCACGTTGAGCTGGCAGCCCTCGGGCAGCGCGGGCAGCACGGTGTTACTGATCTCAGTTAGTGCGTAATCCCAGGTGAGGGTGCCTTCGATGCCTTCGCCGAACGCATCCGCTTCACCTGCGGTCGTCAACACATACTTGAGGACGTGACCACCATCAACAGCCACCCAAATCTCCCCAGTGGATTCGGCCATTTCAAAAAGACCAAGAGCGCGTTCATCAAAAGTGTAGTGATCGGCCAGCACTCCGCCGATATCTTCCTGCCCAGCTTCATCTGCGCCCAGCAACACTGAGAGCAAACCGGCTGGGTCTATTCGCTCGATTGAGGAAATTTCTGTTTCAACCGACTCCGCAAGGCAATCGTTGGTACCGCTTATCGTATAGCCGTTCTCCCCGATTTCTGCAACGAAAATCGGGTCTTGCGGATTATCTCCTGATGTATCAATCGTCATCTGGCTGGCTGCGGTTTCATTGTCTCGCCTCATCACATAGGTCTCTGTCCATTGCTGGGGCTCACCGGAAAGGCTGCCATCAAATGAGCGAACCAGGGTGGCCGTATAACTAGACAGATCTGCCAGCCCCACTCGCCCATCGGCTAAGAAAAAAGGCCCGGTCCCTAGGGTTAGCTCCAGCGTGCTCCCTTGGTCGCCATCAGCGCCATCGGTTGTTGTGACATTTCCACTTGGCTGACAGGCGGAAGCAAGAAGAATCATCAGGCCAAATAAGATCATAAGTTTAGACATGTGCCAGATAGTTTTCATGGGTTTAATCATGGAAGCGACTCCTGACAAGCCTGTCCCACACCAAGAGCCCTGAAGGCCACTTGGATACCATCATTGGCCGTATGAAAACTTGCGCCCTCGCAATACGTATCAATCGAACCATATAGGATTATGTTGCCTTCGAGTGGAGTGCGACTTTCATAGATAAACTGCTGATAGGATCCAGACCCGACGGAAGTGCAGCTAGCTGAAGTGCCATCGGGGGAAATAACGGTACTTAGCCCGACATAGATGTAACGTCCATCTTGCAACCCAGTAAGGCCTAAAACACCAAAAGGCGCCCTGCTTGGCCAGAAGAAATAAGCCCGACTCTTGGCGATGGTACGCGTTCCAAAAGCATCAGATTCGCCATTTCCTTCAAGCACGAAAGGTCGTTCCAGGTTGCAGATGTCCTTTTTTGTCCATACATTACTTTTATTTCCGGTCCACAGCCCGGTGGCATAGGCTTCCCAGCAATCTACAACTTCCACTTGGGCATTTAAGGGTAATGCGCGGGCTATGGGTTTGGCGCTCCCGGTGTGCTCAAACGTGATGGTTGTGACGCCTCTTTCTTTGGCAGTGAAAGTGAAACCAACAAGGATTGGTGAGTGCGTAGGGCGCCGTTCAATCCGTTGGTCAATCAGTGGGGCTAAATCCTCGGGGTCATATCCGCCGTTTAGAGCTACGCTTGTTCTGAGTCTTGTTGGCGCGATTGTCCCGACATTTTCGTTTAGTACCGTGGTTTTTATTTCTTCATTAGAGTAGTAAACGCGGTA
>JANWHN010000102.1 GCA_025450445.1 Anaerolineales bacterium
GGCGGCGGGGCGCCGCGGCCGGACCTGCGCAGCGAATACGAGAAGCGGGTTGGCGCGCTGCGTCCAGGAGATGTAGACGGCAACCGCGAGAAACGCAAGCTGCTCGTCAAGATCGTGAAGCTAAGCGCGGAGAGCTAGCTGGTGGCTACCGCCAGGCCGACCACCGCACCCAGGCCAGCACCGCCCACCAGGTTGCCGAAGGCAAAGCCCAGTGCGACGCCAACTGCAAGGCAGATGGCGAACGTGGTGGCATTAAAGCTGGACTTGTTCTTGGCGCTGCGGGTAGACGACTTGCGCCTGGCGGGGGACTTGCGAGACGATTTCTTGCGTGCAGATTTTTTGGCCATGAGATCTCCTTGGGATGAACGTAGCGAGCATTGTAGTTGAAAAGGGGGAAGTGATGGAAATTTCAGGTGGGGACTTGGGCGTTTTTCTCGAGATCGTGAATGCGGTTGGGGTGGTGGGCTTGCTGGGTTTCATGGTCATGGCGTTCTATCGCGGCGATCTCATCGCCCGCAGCCTGCTCGACCGCATCCTGGCCGTCTACGAAAAACAGCTGGCAGAACTGAGCGAACGAATACTTAGGCGACTAGAGGAGGCGCTTTTAAAGGAGAAAGGATAAAGGAGAAGGGAAATCACCGTCATTGCGAGGTCGCCGCAGGCGGCCGAAGCTATAGTTTTTTTAGGGAGGAAAAATGGAACAAATTTTGTACTGGTTGGCTGGTGGTTTGGGTGTGCCGTTGGTGAACGGATTGAAAAGCTGGCTACGGATCGATGGCAAGGGCGCGGTGTGGTTGACCGCCGCGGTTGCAGCGGTTCTGGCAACGATCGCCGTGTTGGTCACCGAAGCTGGGCAATGGGCGGAATTCACGCCGGAGCAACTCTTCGCCGCTTTCGGCCAGGTGATGGCCGCGGCCACGCTGGCCTACAAGCTAATGGCGAAACCTGCCGCGTAGGGACAGGTTTATAAACTGTCCTTGCGTGCGGGCCAATGACATCGCACATAACCCCGCCTGTTAGGCGGGGTTATAGTTGCTGAAAATCTATCTTTTGAGGAGAACGTATGGCAAAGTCCCTTTATAGAATCAGCAATTGGCTTGTGATCGTGGGAGTAGCGTTACAGTTCTTTTTCGTCGGCATGACTG
This sequence comes from Anaerolineales bacterium, assembly GCA_025450445.1. GTDB lineage: Bacteria > Chloroflexota > Anaerolineae > Anaerolineales > UBA11579 > JAMCZK01. The sequence goes on from JANWHN010000102.1 coordinate 1,146, forward strand.
TAGTGGCGCGCCAGATGGACTGGCAGGCGCATATTGCGGTCGGGCACATCATCTTTTTGCCCATCCTGATCATGGTGATCACTGTCTTTGTGGCCAAGGGCAGCCGCGAGTTGAAGCGGAGGACTTTGATTCTCCTGGTCATCTATCTGATCCAGGCTGACTTCATTATCTTCTTGCGCAATTCGACATCGGTGCCGGCGTTGATAGTGGCCGCGTTCCACCCGGTGCTGGCTTTGGGGATTGCCACGTTGAGCGCAACCATATTGCGCGAGACTTCCGGCGGAAAGGGCTTTGAAGCCGCCAAGGCTTGAGCTAGTTCGATGCAGATCGTTGATCTGAAGAATGCGGGCGCGCTTGCCAAAGAGCAGGCGGCCCGCATTTTGGTCGAAGCCTTCAAGGTGAGCGCTCCGCTCGCATGGCCTACCATGCACGACGCGCTGGAAGAGGTCGAAGACTCGTTCGGCGACGATCGCATCAGTCGCGCCGCAATAGACGAGACCGGCCGCGTTGTCGGCTGGATCGGCGGAATTGATGCCTACGATGGGCATGCCTGGGAGCTGCACCCGCTCGCGGTGGATCCACAATTTCATGGCCAACGAATCGGCACTGGGCTCATGAGGGATTTTGAGGACCGCATGCGCGAGCGCGGCGTTGCGACGATCTGGCTCGGCACAGACGATGAGAGCAACCAAACTTCGCTGGGCGGAGTTGACATATACCCGGATGTCTTGCAGGCAGCAGCAAATATTAAGAACCTGCGCCGGCACGCGTTCGGTTTCTATCAAAAGATGGGCTACATCGTCGTTGGTTTGATCCCGGACGCTAACGGATTTGGCAAACCCGATATTTTGATGGCCAAACGAATTTCAGAAAAAGGAAGGTCATGAATAAATCAACAGTTCGATTCATAAACCCGGCAGGCATTTCAAAGCCGGTCGGCTATTCTCACATCGCCGAAGTGACCGGCGGCCGCACGATCTATATCTCCGGCCAAGTCCCGCTGGATGTGAATGGCAACTTGGTCGGCCCCGGCGATCTGCGCGCCCAGGCAATGCAGGTGTTCGCCAATCTTAAATCCGCCTTGACTGAGGTCGGCGCGGATTTCAACTCAGTGGTCAAGTTCGGTTTCTACTTATTGGATATCTCGCAGATCCAGGTCATCCGCGAGGTGCGCAATCAGTTCATCAATACTGAGCATCCGCCGGCCAGCACAGCCGTCCAAGTGAGCAGCTTGTTCCGCGAGGGACTGCTGATCGAGGTCGAGGCCATCGCCGTAGTCTCGGATTAAAGGTAATCGTGGACGCGTCAGAACTCAAGCAAGCTTTGATAACCCATTTTTCTCCCAAGGGGCTAGCCGTGAATGGGGATGCAGCTCTCAGCTGCGACCTGGTGTTGGAATCCGCGAACCAAAAGTGGGGCATCGTCTTCTGCCCCGATAAACCAGATGGAACTGGATACCTGGGCGCATTCGAAGCGGCGATGCAGCGGGTAGTGGATGCCCGCCGCGAGGGACCGGCCGATCTACAACTGGGCATGGCGATTGCCTTCGCCTCAACCGCCCATGGGCAAAGCCCGTCTTATCGGCGTGCGCTCAAGAAATATTCAAATTCAATTGTCTTCGAGGATCTGGGCCTTCACCTGTTCCTGGTATCCAGCGCAATGGCCGTCGATGTCCTGAAGCCGACGGAAGTAAACGCGTTTATGCGCGATCTGGATAAATGGATCCTGGACCAGAGGAAGGGGCTAGGACTTTAGCCAGGCTTGCAGCTGCTTAGGCGTCCAGGTGTTGATCACATCAGCGGGGGTGACCCAGCCGCGCCGAGCGGTGGCGACGCCGAAGTGCAGCCAGTCCAAATAATCTGCGGTGTGGGTATCGCAGTTGATCGACAGCTTGATGCCCATCTCTATCGCCCGCCGAGCCTGCACGTCATCCAGGTCCAGGCGGCGGGGGTTGGCATTGATCTCCAGCGCAGTGCCCGTTTCGGCGGCGGCTTTGAGCACTACGTCCATGTCCAGGTCAGCGCCTTCGCGATCGGGCAGCTGGCGATTGGTTGGGTGGCCGATAATGTCGACATGCGGATTGCGGATCGCGGCGACCAGGCGCTCGGTCACCTGGGCGCGGGGTTGGCGCACGCTCACATGCAGAGAGGCGACCACGATATCGAGCCACTCAAGGACTTCGTCTGGGTAGTCGAGCGTGGCATCGGCTTTGATCTCGACTTCGGCGCCCTGAAGGATCAGCAGATCTTCGCCCATCTTTTTGCGCACCTTATCAATTTCTTTGCGCTGTTCTTTGAGCCGCTCAAAGGTAAGGCCGTTGACCAAACCAATGCTGGGGGAGTGATCTGTAATGGCGAGGATCTTGTAGCCGCGCTTCTTCGCTTCCTGCGCCAGTTCCAGCACGCTCAGCTCGCCATCGCTCCAGGTCGTGTGAGCATGCAGCTCGGCTTTTATGTGTTTCTCTTCAATCAGCTTTGGCAGCTTTCCAGCCAGCGCAGCCTGGATCTCGCCGCTGTTTTCGCGGATCTCGGGCGGAATGTAAGGCATGCCCAAGACTTTGTAGACTTCTTCTTCGGTCGCGCAGAGCAGCTCACTGCCGTCTTTGCGTTCGAAGGATTGGTCGGAAAGGGAGAGGTCGATGTCGAGCGCCATCTCGCGCAACTTCACATTGTGGTCCTTCGAGCCAGTGGCGTATTGCAAGGCGGTGCCGTAGCGCTCCGGCTGGTGTACCCACAGCTGGGAGCGCATTCCGTTGTGGTATTCGACGCTGGATTTCACGGTGCCCTGGTTCATGACGCGGGCGACGTTAGGCGCTGATATGTAAGCGGCAATCACCTTAGCCGGATCCTTGGCACCGACGAGCAGATCAATGTCGCCGACGGTGGAGCGCATGCGGCGCAGGCTGCCGCCCAGCTCGGCGGCTTTGACGCCGGGCAATTTGCGAATCCAATCGCGCTGTTCCAAAGCAAACGGCAGCACATCGCCGAGCGGCAGCCGCCCGCTGCGGCGACCAAGCGCCTCAATGCCGGACAAGATCTTGGCTTCGGATTTGACGCCCATGCCGGCCAGGTCACGCAGTTTGCCAGCTTCGGCTGCAGCTTTCAATTGTTCAATGGTAAGAATGCCCAGCTCTTTGTGAAGCATGCGCACTTTCTTGGGACCGAGATCAGGGATGCTGAGCAGAGTGGCTAGTTCGCCAGGAACTTCTTTTTTGACCTTCTCAAGATATTCGAGATTGCCGGTGGTGAGCAGCTCATCAATTTTTTCGGCGATGGCTTTGCCAACGCCGGGGATTTCCAGCAACGCTTTTTGGCCGCCCTGTTTCCATATATCGTTGATATCGCGTCCAAGGCCAGTGATGCTTTCGGCTGCCCGTCGATAGGCGAGAGTTTTGTAGATGACCTCGCCCTTGATCTCAAGCAACTGGGCGACTAGAGTGAAAATATCGGCCAGTTCTTTGTTGGTCATGCTCATAGACAAGGATTATAAAGCTTGGGATTGTATAATGTTGCTATGTTGAAAAGGCTAGTCATTCTGTCGTTGCTGCTGCTCGGTCTTGCTGCTTGCGCGCCTCCCGCGCTCGATCCGCCCGAACCCGAAGTCTTATCGGCTGAGCGCGCCGCGCCCACGCCGTTCCCGATGAGCAACGGCGTTTTCACCGGCGCCCCACAGGATTTCGTCCTCCACGAGAGCCTGGTGCCTAGCGGCTACGCTGCCCAGGACGCGGGCAACGAGTCTCCTAACAGCCGCGTGCTTGAGGGCCGCCCCGATGGCGCTGCTTATATAGAAGCAACCGGCCGAGTAAGCGGCTCCCAGATCCAATTCAATCATGTGGGTGAGGGCGGTGACCCGCTCTACGTTGTGCAGGTCGTTGTTACGTTTAAGACAGCGGACGGGGCCACACTTGCATTAAGCCGCGAATGGCACGCCGATGTCTGGAACCGCATCGACAGTGGGGAGTTTGAGCAGCTACCTAACATAGAAGGCTTGGCCGCGGATCAGCTTGTCTGGCGCGACCCAGTCACGGGGACAGTAGCGGTTGAGATGGTCTACCGTAACCTTTATATATTGCTCACCGGGCCTTCAGACGGCGGCGATAATTATCAATTCTTCGCCGATCTGGCCCAAGCGCACTTGGATTGGATCATCGCTGGAGAAGGCTAATTCGATCCAAACGACGCGTGTGTTACAATTTTCCCTCTTCTCGGAACCTCAACAAATCAGCTTCCTGCAAATGCCAGGAAGCTTTTGATGTAGGCGACTGGATGAATCCCACAATAGAAAGGTGGTGTTAGATTGCCAAAGGTCGTACTAAGACCGGGTGAGTCGCAAGGCTCATTGCTGAAGCGCTTTCGCAAGAAGGTCGCTCGCAGCAAGGTTTTGAGCACCGTGCGCCGCAAGCGCTGGTTTGTTTCAACCAGCGAGACGCGCCGCATGGAAAAGCAAAAAGCGATTCGCAAGCAGCAACGCCGTCTTTCGGGGATCAAGCCCAAGCCGAGACCAGTTAGACCCACTTTTCAGGGTTAAAAGGGAACGAATTAAACAAAAGAGCGAGGCATTGCCTCGCTCTTTTGCTTTTATGAATGCTAAGAAATTACGGTTTCACCCACTCGTAGATGGTCATTACGAGCACGCCAGCTGCGCCAGCCAAAGCTGCGGTGGCGGCACCTTGGAAGATCGGGGCAA
>JANWHN010000103.1 GCA_025450445.1 Anaerolineales bacterium
GCGGAAAACGATCGGGTGGATCGGTTGGCGCGAAAAGCGATGCTTAGCGCGACTAGTCTCCGCTGAGAATGTCTTCGCGGACTAAGCGAATCAGTGTCAGGGCGAGCGTCTCACCATGAGATTGAATTTGATTACCCGACACATCGACTTCTAGTACGGCTTGGTACGGAACTTTATCAAGAGAAAACCAAAACGGCAGACCAGAAGTATTTTCAACAACTGTCACGTCGTTCCCGATTTCCCGGGCCGCCTCTTTCATAACTTCGACAAGCGCCGGATGGCTTCCTTCCAAGTAAGCCAGATTGGGCGACGATGACTCAATGGGAATCAACTGGATTGAAACCGTTACTCGCGGACTCAAGCGCATACCCGGAGCGGTGATCTCGAAGCTATCTGGAGTTACCAACAACCATTCGATAAATTCTTCGCGGCCAAATTCGGAACCGCCCCAAACCACGAACACGATAGGCCGGCGCGTGTCAATAAGATTTTCATTCAATAAGCGCGACAGCTCTAGCATGTATGGGACGGGGCATGGCAAGCCGCCATTTACGGGTGCGAGGGATGCAATCTCATCCGAGCTCCACATCCCATCGCACATTGCAAAGATCAAGACGATCTCATCGCCAAGATCGGCATCGGTCCCCGGCCGATAGGTGATGACGCTATTTAAATCAACTAATTTCGGCTCAGACAATTCCACATCGACGCGAGCTGTTTGTGCGAAATCATGCGCAGTCATTTCAGTCTCCTGCGGCTCAAACAAGAGCAAGCTCTCGCCTGCAGCGACAAGCAGCTGCTCACCTGCCGCAAGGCTCAAGCGCACCATTGGAACAGGTGGGTGCTCTTCGTCATCAGTTATCACGCGCAAAACGGGATTGTTGATCTCACCATCGGGAGCGATCCAAATCAGTCCGACCGCCCCGCGTTCTACCAAAAACCCCCCGATCGATCTCGAAATGTTGGTTTCGTAAAGCAAGACGATCTTCCCTTCGAGATCAACGTCTTGAAGGAGATTGTCTAATCGGTCAGGAGTAGATGGAAAAACAAGTGCAACAACTGGCGCAGAAACTGTGCCAGCCCCGCCATAACTGTCAAATAGGAAGGCAATCTCGTCGCTCTCGCTGAGCTGGGCGACTGTATTTCCGTTGGCATCCATCATTTGCAACACTGGCGGCTGGCTGGCCTCGAAATATTCTGCGTGTCTGGCGTAGATTGGGTTCGACCAGCGGATGCCACCTTTGAAGCCGTTCGCATCGAATTCCGTACCCATGTGATCGGCTGCAAGAAAAATGTCGGCGGTCGATGGGGGTAAAGACCAGACATAACCGAGCACGTGTGTGTCTTCAATGGCCCGTTCGCTTTGGAAACCAGCAGCCATTTCCTCGAACCAGCGCGATGGGCGGGTGCTGTTGAGGACAACGAAAATTACGATCCCCACGCCCAATAGAATGAACACAATTCGTTTCCCAAACAGGAAAGTGGCTTTCACGCCCCGCTTCTCAAAAAAGGCGCGCAAACCCTCGCCAAAGGCATTGAAACCCAGCACCGAAAGAAAGATGGCGACTGCCGGCATCATCACCACGTGCGGATACGAACGGAACCAGCGGAACCCGCTGGCGACCATCGCACCCCATTCCGGCTGAGTCGGGATGCCAACAATTGTAGGCGGCGCCATCAGGTCCGATAGATCAAGCGTGCTTCCGCCACCGATGAAGACGCCCACCAACGCCAGCTCGCCGACCAGCATCAGCACGCTGCCGATCTCCAGAAAGGAAATCACAAAGAGCTGCGGCAAGATATTAGGAAAGATATGGCGGAGCAGCATTTCATTCTCGCTCGTCCCAACTACTCGAGCGCCTTCAATAAACGGCATCTTGCGCAGGACCAAGACCTCGCTACGCATGTACTGAGCTACTTCGGTCCAGCCGACAACGGTTAGGGCGACAACGAAAACTGACATTCCTCCGCGAATACCCAACGAATAGATCAGGATCATGGCGCCCACCAAAGCTGGGATAGAGGTCAGGACGCCGATCAGCCCGAGCAGGAAACGATCGATCCATTTATTTTCGTTCCAACCCATGACCATCCCTGCGGACAAGCCGATTGAAACCCGAGCCGCGGCGATTAGGAACCCGGCGATGATGGTGTTACGCGCCCCGTAGAGCAATAGGCTGACGATATCCATGCCGCGTTGATCGCTGCCCAGCAAGAACATATCGCCGGGTAAAACTGGAATACGAATGTATTCTTCCGTTTCAAAATCGTAATGGGGCACAACAATGCGATCGATCAGGTAAGGGTTGTGCGGCGCAAACATTGGGCCGAATAAAACGACCATCAGCAAGGCGATCAGAATGATCGCGCCCAATACGAGCGGGAAATAGAAAAGCGAATCTTTGAGGCGATCACCTATGCTGAGAGCGGGCCGTGCGGCAAGTTGCACTTAAGCTACCTCCCGCAAGCGCGGATCGATATAGCGGTACCCAAGGTCCAATAGCAAATTGCCGAACAAGAGCAGCAGCCCCAGGATCAACGCAAACGTCATAGCCAGATCAGCTTGCGAGTTACTGATGCCTTGCAAAAGGCGCAGACCCAGACCCGGCCAGCCAAACAAATATTCCACGATCGGGAGAACGGCGAGCGAAAAACGCAACGAGACCCCGGCCGCAGTCAGCAACGGCACGCCCACATTGCGTAAGGCATGGATGATGACGACTGCCCGAGCTGCCAGTCCTTTTGCGTAAGCGGTGCGAATGTAGTCTTCCTGCAGGACGCGCTCAAGGGCGATATGCGAAGTGCGCATCAAGTACGCGATCGGGCGGGCGGACAGCACGATCACCGGCAAAAGCATGTGGCGATAATCCCAACCGAAGCCGGCCACGCTGACGATGCGCCGATCAAAGTGCACGAAATACCAGATGGCGCCTTGTTGCAACAACATCGCTAGGAAGAATGATGGGATCGAAATACCCAACATGGTCAAGCTCAACACACTGAACGTAAGGCCGCCCTTACGCCTAAGCGCGACAAAGATTCCAAGGGGAAGCCCGATCGCAATGGAAACTAGCGTGGACAAAAAGAGAAGCCCCAGGCTTGCGGGCAGAGCTTGGAGCAAGAGCTCACTGACCTGGCGCGGGCCGCCAACAGTATCGTAGCTGCCGAAATCGCCGCGGAATGCGCCGGCAAAGAAATCTAAACTATTTTGCAGCGCCGTCAGCAGGAGTTCAGGAACGGTTTGCGTTTGGATAAATTCGGTGGAACGATCGACCCACAAGACGCCAAGCTGGACGAAATAAACAATGCAAAGGGAAACAATGAGCATGAAAAAGAAACGGCGAATGAGGAAACGAGCCATGGAGCGCCTAAGAGCTACTCATTCGACGAAAAGCGGGTTCAGAGGAGTGAGAAGGATTCATTTTCTGTGAAAAGCAAAAGACGACTTGGGCAGTCGTCTTCGTAAGAGAGGCGACGACGGGATTCGAACCCGTGGTCAGGGTTTTGCAGACCCTTGCCTTACCACTTGGCCACGTCGCCATGAGCAGCGGAAAATTATATCTAGCAAAAGAGAGCCTCTCGGCTCTCTTTTCTCTGAGCGGGCGACGGGACTCGAACCCGTGACCTTCTCCTTGGCAAGGAGATGCTCTACCAACTGAGCCACGCCCGCAACTTTTGAAATTATAGCTTAATCCGGTTTCTGTGGAGTTTCGTTAGTCTCGCAGCAGACTAGAAACTCCAAGAGCAAGCGATGTTTTTCGCTTGCGACAGTGCCGAGGGCCAGAATCGAACTGGCGACACCGCGATTTTCAGTCGCGTGCTCTACCAACTGAGCTACCTCGGCATGAGAAGAGCGAGCGGCGATTGTACAGGCGGCACAGAGGCCTGTCAAGAAAGGCACGCTTTACTCTAGTAATTTGTGATCGGCCAGCCTTCACGTTTGCCAACGAGCTTGGCAGGCAAACCCGCCCAGACCTCGCCCTCCCCGGTGGATTCGAGCAAGACTGCATTGGCACCGACAACAGTTCCGCGCCCAACTCGCAGTGTGCCTTCTTTGCACAGCACCTTGCTGCCGGGCGAGAGAACGACTTCATCCCCAATTTCGATCGCTTCAAATTTAGATTGCGTTGCCGGCAAATGCACGTCGGCGCGGCCGAGGGTGACACCCGGATAGATCTTGACCCATTTGCCAATGCGGGCATTGGGATGGACGACAACACCGAAACCACCGTGCACCAAAATCGTGCCTTCGCCAATTTGGGCGCTGAGTGGAACCTCGGCGCCGAGGGCTTTGAGCAGGTAATAGGCGAGTTTGGAGCGCCGCGCGTGCAGGAGCCGAGTATAGAAGTCTTGTTTCGTGGAGGTCGATTTCAAAATAAAGGTTACTCCGAATAGGTGGCGACGAGAATTCCTCGCTGCTGCGGGTCCGCGGATCGGGTGGTGGCTTTTGTTTCCGCTCGGAATGACAAGAGCTATAGCGCCTTGACCATGTAGCTTTCCCCCATTACATATCCACGACCAGCGTAATAGCCGCGCGTGCCCACCGCAGCGATCACGGCCATGCGCGCGTAGCCTGCAGCGCGGGCCGCCTCTTCTGCCTTGGCGAGCAGCTGCGTTCCCAGGCCAATGTGTTGGGCGGCGCCGTCTTGCTCCGCGCCAACTTCGAGCGACTGGCCATAGACATGGACTTCGCGGACCAGCGCAGCGTTAACGAGATCGTGCAAACCGGTAGCGGGCGCGGTTGGTTTTGGCAATGATAAGCGCAGGAAACCAGCCAGCTTATCTGTGGGAGTGACGAACGAGATGAAATGCTCATTGGCGTGGTCGGTAGAGTAGACAAAATCGCGGAATTCAAGTTCGTCAACATTAACTATCTGGCCACGAACCTCTCGACAGCGGATGCAGTTGCATTTTTGGCCGCGCGATTTCATCAACGCGTGCACGTCCATGCGCAGGCTGGTGCGCTTGTTGCCTTCTACAACATTGGTCGAAGGAATATCGCGGATGACGCGATTGACGCGACAGTATTCGGGAATATTGGCTTTGAGATCGGCAAGCAGCTCAACAATTTCCTCGGTTGAATAAGGGTGATATTCCCCGCGCTGCCAATTTAGATACAGTTCCGCATTTTCAAGAAGCTGAGTTGGGTAAATCTTCAATTCGTCAGGGCAGTAGTTTTCCCAGAGCTTGGCGAAATCCTCGCGATCCGATTCGACCGTGGCACCGAGCAAGTTCGGCATCCAATGCAGGACGATCTTGAACCCGGCGGCACGCAGCATATCGACCGCGGCCAAAGTTTCTTCGGGCGTGTGGCCACGCTTGTTGAGTTCAAGAATATTGTTGTCAAAGCTCTGCGCGCCAAGCTGGACCTTGGTGACGCCTAAATAGCGCAGCCAAACCAATTCATCCTGATTGATGTGGTCAGGGCGGGTTTCGATTGCCAAACCGACATTGCGATGAGCCGTGGTTTCGTTGAAACGCTGCGCTTCCGGAATCGAGGCGCTCGGCCGGCCATTGATCGCCTCAAACATGCGCAGGACAAATTCTTCCTGGTAGTCGCGTTTATATGAAGACCAAGTGCCGCCAAGAATCAGAAACTCGATCTTGTCGCTGGGGTGGCCGACCGCCTCGAGCGTATCGAGGCGTGAGCGGACTTGGTCGTAGGGGTCGAACTCGTGCTGCAGGGCGCGCATGGCGCCCGGCTCGTCGGGCAAATAGCTCTTGGGCATGCGCACATCGGTGGGGCAAAAGACGCATTTGCCCGGGCAAGGGTAAGGCTTGGTGAGAACGGTGACCACGCTGACACCGGAGAGCGTACGCATCGGCTTCATGCGGATGCGTTTCAAGAGGGCGGGGTCCTCGGCCCACTCGCCGCTGCTTACCAGCTGACGGTAAGCGGCGACCAGCATCTGCTTGCCGACGTATCCGCCGCCGTCTCCATCAAAAGGATGGTGGCTCAGGGCTTCAAAGACAGGCACACCATTGCGAATCTCCTCAAGTGCAAGCCGGGCGCGCTGCAACCGTTCGGGCGTTGCCTCTTTGGCATCCGCCCAGGCACGTAAACGCGGTTCGGGGTTCTTCAACAAGGTCATTGTCTATAATTCGCCGGGTGAAAGCCGCTGTTGCGCAACGACTCATCGACCTTAACAAAGAATTCTATCAAAAGCTTGCTTCGCCCTTCTCGTCCACGCGCAGCCGAGTTCAGCCTGGCGTGCGGCGAATTTTGTCGAAGCTGGTTGGAGACGAAGCCATCCTTGACCTGGGCTGCGGGAACGGCACTGTGGCGGGAGACTTGACCCGCCGAGGACACAAGGGGCGCTATGTCGGCCTGGACCTTAGTGAGGAGCTTCTTGCGGCTGCGCGGATAAAAGCTCCGCGCGAGAATTTCACTTTTGGGCAAGCCGATCTGACCGCTAAGGGGTTGGTTGAGCACCCAGCGATCCGCGAGCAGCAGTTCGACATCGTGGTGACCTTCGCCTGTTTGCACCACATCCCCAGCCGGGAATTGCGCTTGCAGATGCTGAACCAGGTAGGTAGGGTGCTCAAGACCCCAACTGCGGGAGGGTTTGAAACCCGCCCCTACGGAGGCAAATTCATCATTTCGAACTGGCAGTTCTTGAACAGCACCAAGCTGACGGCCCGAATCCAGCCCTGGGAATCGGCTGAGCTGGCCGAAAAAGACGTGGACCCAGGCGATTATTTGCTGGATTGGCGGGGCGGCGGGTTGGGCCTGCGCTATGTGCACCATTTTGACCTCATGGAGCTGGAAGGGCTAGCCAAGGAAGCCGGGTTCAGCATCGAGGAAACCTACTCGGCGGACGGGGACACGGGCAACTTGGCGCTCTACCAGGTGTGGAAGCCGGTTGAACAATGAAAGTATTAACTTTCCCCCATATGACTTCGTTAAAACTTGACAAGATGCAAATTGGAAGTTGATCCTGCAGGTTCAGCTGTTGAAAACCAGATTACACGCCCTGCTTCGCAGGGCTCGCAATGACAAGGATGGGGAGGAAAGGCCCTTGGGTGTTGTAATGTAATAACCCGACAGCGCTTTATTACAAGTTGGCAAGATAAGCATCTGATGACCCCTAAAAAAGGTGAACTTATACCGATGCCTCACACCAGAGTCGGTATACCTTGACAAGATGGGGATTGCTTCCCCTTCGCTGCGCTCAGGGTCGCAACTGCGGGTCGAGTTGCGAAGGCTTCGCCTTCGCAGTGGAGTTTGCAAAGGAAGCAAACTCCACTCTGTGAAGATGTTGTAACGGTTGTAAGGACGCCACACGGAGTCGTTACAACCTGACAGAGTACGCATGGAACGTCTGCACCCCTATTACTATTAATGCATGAAATTGGAAGAACGGGTGAAAAATCAACTGCTTGTCAAGGCGATTGGCTTTGCTAAAATTGCAAAACAATGAACCACGCCGAGATTGTCGACACGCTTCTAAAATCTGACGAGCCCTCGATCCGCTGGAAGGCGCGGGTGAATGTGCTTGGCGAAGACCCTGAGTCGGCAAAAATCAAGGCGTTGGAAAAAGAGGTGAAGGATTCGCCGCGGGTAAAGGCGCTGCTCCAGAAAGTGGATAAGTCGGGGCATTTGAAGGTCAATGTTTACGCCAAATGGCAGGGCGCACAGTGGGTGTTCATGACGCTGGCCGATATTGGTTACCCACGAGGCGACAAGGGATTGCAAGCAACCGCCGACGAAATGGTTGATGTGTGGCTCGGGGAGAGATTTTTCAACGAAGTCGTAATTGAAAAGAAGGCAGACGCGTACAAAAATCGGCTTGCAATTCCGCTGATGCAGGGCCGGCACCGCACCTGCGCTTCACAGCAGGGGAACGCGCTATACAGCGTCTTGAAACTGGGGTTGGAGGATGAGCGCATCCACCAACTAGCTGAACGACTTTTGTATTGGCAGTGGCCGGACGGCGGATGGAATTGCGACAAAGAAGCGAGCGCGGACACTTCGACATTTATTCACACTTTGTGGTCGATGCGCGGGTTGGATCTGTACACAAAGGAAACCGGTGACAAGAAAGCGGCCGCCAGCGTGCGGCGAGCGGCAGAAGTTTTTCTAAGCCGCAAGCTGTATAAGCGCGCCTCGAACGGCAAGGTGATCCGCGAAGAATTCGTCAAACTGCACTACCCGTTGTATTGGCATTACGATATTTTGGGAGCGTTGAAAGTTTTTGCAGATATGGATATGACCAAGGATGTGCGCTTTGGCGACGCGCTAGATCTTTTGCAAGAAAAAGAGTTGCCGGATGGCGGATGGCCGGCGGAAAGCCGCTACTACACCAAGGTCAGCGACAAGATCGCGTTGGGATCGGATTATGTGGATTGGGGCGGAACGAGCAGCACGAAGATGAACGAATGGGTGACAGCCGACGCGTTGCACGTGCTGCGCAAGTTTGGGCGGATAAAGAACTAGAAAGAACTTTTGCAGAAACGGGATATTCCGAAGATTAGGTAATAAGGATTCCTCGGCTATCCGGCCCCACAATTGGGTGAAGGTTTTGATTGCCGCGCTCGGAATGACAAAGGGGTAAAGAACAAAAAAAGCGCAGAACCAGCGCATTTTGTTCTTGCTACTTGATCGGGTGGCGAAGAACCGTGCGCAGCTTGGCGGGCGCGGTGCGGCGCGGGTCGCCAAGGTAGATCTCGTGATGCTTGCCGTGGGTCTTATATATCCATTCTCGGTCGAGAACGCGACGAGTTTGGCGATACTGGCTGGCTCTTCTGAATAAGGACCAAGGTGCATCACCTGGATGCTGGGTCCTTCCTCAAATTTTTCAAAGCGGGCGTCATCTAACATTAAGGGATTCTTCTTGGCGCGCAATTTTTCTTTAGCTTCTAAAAAGAGGGCGGCGGTTACCGGCTCGGGCTGCATGATCATGGCTGTGAAATACCATGTATCTTTGCGGCTGACGGTGAAATTCCTTTGAGAACCCTCAGCCCACCAAATGCCTTCAAGCGGCATGACGGGATAATCGACTGGATCCTTTTTGCGCTGCTTGACCATGAATTTAAGCGTGTAGGAAAGGCCGTATAAAGTTTCAACTGCGTTTTGGTAATCGGCTGCGTCGCCGACCTGGATGTTGGGCGGGATCGTTCCATCGACCATGATGAAGTTAAAGCGCGGCACTTTCACGAGAGTTACTTGCTTGGCGCTTGGGTTGTAAAGCTCTTTGTACTTTTCTTCAGGTCCAGTTTTTTCATGATTGCTCCTTGAAGTGTGGGAGATTGCTTCGCTGCGCTCGCAATGACGGGCTAGGAAATCTGGCTGGCGAGACGGGGGATGTAGCGATCGAGCCATTCGAGCTCGGTGTCGATCAGGTTGCTGCTGTATTCGAACATGCCCTGGAGGAAGAAGGGCAGGCTTTCGGCTTGCCGCCACGCTTCCTGGACTTCATCGCGGTGCTTGAGGATGCCCTTGCGATATTCGCGCAGGGCATCGACGGCTTCCTCAGGCTGGATGCCGGGCAGCCCAGCCAGGCCGAGGAGGAAAGAGGAGTTTGGCTGCCCAGGTCCACTGAGGGCGGCCAAAGTGGCTTGGTGCCAGGCAGCCTGGCCGTCGGGCTGGATGGTGTAGACCCGGCGGGAAGGACCGCGGCCGGCGGCGGGTTGCGACTGGCTGCTGATCCAGCCGCGTTGCTCTAGCTTGCCTAGGATGAAGTAAATCGACGAAAAGGCCACCTCAGTCCAATTGCGCATGCCTCGCTGCTCGATGAGCTGTTCGATTTCGTAGCCGTGGCGGGGTGCCTCGGCGACTAGGCCGAGAATAGCTAGTTCGGCATTGGTCATATTATTCTAGTACTAGAATAATAGAACGGGAACGGGTTGTCAAGGGCAAGCCCTGTATACTTCGTTCGTGTCCCGTACTTCTCATAGCATCCGAGTAGAGGCCATCGTGCTCAAGCACTCCGATTTTGGGGAGGCTGACCGCTTAGTGACGCTCTACAGCCGCGAGCAAGGCAAGCTGCGCGCCCTCGCCAAGGGTGCCCGCAAGCCGGGCTCGCGCAAGGGCGGACATCTAGAGCCGTTCAGCCGGGCCAATCTGCTTTTGTCGGAAGGGCGCGACCTGCACATTGTCAGCCAGGCGGAGGCGATCGCGACCAATTCGTCGCTTAGCGAAGACCTGGTGGCACTGGGGTATGCGTCGTACGCAGTTGAGCTGCTCGATCGCTTTAGTGGCGACCACGACGAGAACCGAGGGCTTTACCGGCTGCTGCGCGATACGCTGGAGAGATTGGCCAGCGGCGAGGAGCTGCAATTGGCGGTGCGCTATTACGAAGTACGCCTGCTGGACCAACTTGGTTTTCGGCCTGAGCTGCAGAATTGCATGAATTGCAACAACGAGATCCTGCCCGAGGACCAGTATTTTTCTTTTGAGCGCGGCGGCGTGCTGTGCCCTGATTGCGGGAAACAGCAACCCGACGCTCGCCCGATCAGCATGAACGGGCTCAAGATCCTGCGACACTTGCAGCGCAGCAGCTATGACGGGGCGCGGCGGGCCAAGCCGACCGCGCACGTTCAACTGGAATTAGAATCGCTGATGAACCAATATTTGACATATCTTTTGGAGCGCGGGTTGAATACACCGAGATTTTTGCGAACGGTTCGGCGCGGGACAAAGCAAGCAAAAGGGAATTAAAAATGAAACTAACGCACATTCGATTACTAGTAAACGACATTGAGGCATGCCGAGATTTTTACAAGAACAAACTTGGCTTTGACGAGCAATTAGCAGTGGTGGAGGGAATTTATTATGAATTCATCGCCGGAGATTGCATCGTGGCCCTCTACAAGCGCGATCTGATGGAGAGCGTGGCCGGCATCGTGATGGCGGGCGACAAACCGGTTGACAAAGACGCGCTCACCTTCGAAGTCGCGGATGTAGACGCGACCTACAAAGAATTAAAAACAAAGGGCGTCGAATTTATTGATGAGCCGCACGATCAAGAAGCCTGGGTTCTGCGCGTGGCGCATCTGCGTGACCCCGCTGGAAATTTGATCGAGATCAACGCGCCGCTGGGCGAAGAGAAATAAAAAGCGGGCGAGAAAATCTCGCCCGCTTTTAGATTCAGCTTTAGTGCGTGGCGTATACCTCGTACGCGCTGCTAGCCATGGAAATTTCGAGTTGGCTATGTGCGCCGGTGGCGATGTCAAAGACGTCGACCCTCAATGGAACGCGATGGCTTCCTTTTTCAAGGAAGACATACAACAAGCCGTCCTGATCAAAGGTCATTGAAGTCGGATAGCCGCTAAGATCAAGCTCCTGGGTAGCCTGCAGCGTTTCAAGATCGATCACGTAGATGCTGTCAGCCTGTCCACCGCTCAGCCCCATGCCGCTATCGACGACGAGCGTGCGACGGTCGGGCGAGAGCGCTGGCATGGCGAACCAACGCTTGGCGTGGGCGACGCCCGCGCTCTGGTCCAGCAGCCAGGCGACGAATTGCTCGCCCAGGCTGCGATCAGCCGATAAATTCTCCGCGTAGTTGACCGAGCGCGTGATGGAAATCGATGCGAGATCGACTTCGGTGATGCCGCGGGCATCAGAGTCGATCACGTAGGCCGTAGTGCCTACAACCACAAGACCGTTGCCGCTCATGTACTCCTCGTCGCCCAGCAATGGCATGTCGAGAATTACCTGCTCGGCATCGAGGGGAGTCAAAACTAGCGAAGCATCCATCCCGGTTGTGTAATCCATGCATAAGGTGGCAAAGGCATTCAGCTCACTGACAAAGCTCACGTGCATCGGGTAAGCGTTATCACATAGCTCAAGGCTGTCTTCGCGGAATGCTTGTGTATTGAGATCAAAGGCGGTCAGGTTATTGATCGAGCCGTATTTCATGATGTAAAGCGTGTTGCCAAGCAGGGCAACTGGGCGACCGATACCGCCGTTGGCGCTGTAGACGAAATCGGTATCGAGTTGAACAGTGTTCACGACCTCCCCGGTCTCGACATCCATCTCAGTCAGATAGAGGGGCCAGTTGGCGGTTGGAGGATAGAGGGCACGTTCTGGAATGTCTAAGTTAAGCATTGTCTTGCTGTCAGCATTGCGCTGCTCTATAAGGAAGAGACGGCCACTAGCAGAGTCGTAAAAGGCGCCGTAGGTGAAGCCGGTCTCGGTGGCCCAGGCTGGCTCAGCCTGGCCGGGTAGCCAGGCGATCATTTGCGGGACAGACTGGACCCTCATGGTGGTAGTACCGGTCATCCAGCCGGTGTCAGTCAGCAGGATGGGGGCACCTTCTAGGGCGGGATTGACGGGCTTGGCCTGCACTTCGCCGCCAATTGAGGCTAGAGCGCCAGGCAGCCAAAATGGCAGCGAGAAGAAGACGATCAGGAGCGCAAGGGCGGCAAAGGCAAGACGGATCCATTTATTCATAGTTCACCTCGTAGGTTGGATTCATTAGGAGTACACCGACCGGTTGCAAGGCGTTCCTCGTAGGGTAAGACGGGCCAACTCTGGAGAAAAATCGCTATTCCGAAGATTGCGTTCTAAAGGTTCCTCGCTCTACGGAATCGGCCGATCTGGTGTTGGCTTCCTGAGTCCGCTCGGAATGACAAAACAAGAAAGTGGGCGAGGAAAGCGCTCGCCCACTCTGTATTGCGGAGCGCAACATGACTGCGGAGAAGGTGAAAAGTGCCACGAGTATAATTTCGCGTTCATGGCAAATTCATCTAAATTAGCAGCCGAATCGCCGCTGACGCGCAAGCCGCGGGCGGTGATCGTGGGGGCGTCGAGCGGGATCGGGGCAGCGCTCGCCAGGCGGCTGGCGGCGGAAGGCTACCTGGTGGCAGCGCTAGCCCGTAGCAAAAGCGAGCTGGAAGCGGTGTGCGGGCAGATAAATGCTGCCACCGGGGAGACGAGAGCTCTGGCGTATGAGCACGACGTCACGGATTTCGATGCAATCCCAACAATGTTCCAGCAACTGATGAAGGACCTAGGCGGGATCGATGTGCTTGTTTACTGCGCGGGGGCGATGCCGCGCCCGGAGCCGGACGAATTCAGTTTTGAAAAAGACAAGTTGATGATGGACACCAACCTGTTGGGGGCAGTCGCCTGGCTGGGGCAAGGAGCGACGTTGTTCCAGCGCATGGGCGGCGGCAAGCTGGTGGGCATCTCGTCCGTGTCGGGGGACCGCGGGCGAGTGTTGAACCCCGCTTACAACGCGTCGAAGGCTGGGGTGGATACGTACCTGGAAGCATTGCGCAACCGGCTGACCCGCCACGGCGTGCACGTGCTTACAGTGAAACCAGGTTTCGTGGAAACCGACATGCTGAAGAACAGCCCCAGCAGCCATCCGGGCAAGATCACGCCGGATGAGTGTGCGGCGGGAATCTGGAAAGCAATGCGCGGGCGCAAGCAGCTGGTCTACATCCCGTGGTACTGGCGCTGGATCATGCTGGTAGTCAAGCTGATCCCCTCTTTTATTTTCCGGAGACTATCTTTTTGAACGGAGTACCAGTGGAGAATATTAACTCGGCGAAGCCGAGTAGATTCTCCAACGCGTTGCGGAGCAACGCAACGCTCCCGTTGGAGCGTGTATCGCGCCTGGAAAATTTTGGGCATTCGCTGCAACGCGCTGGCTATGTCTATCAGCCAACTCATATCGACGAAGTGCGCGAATTATTTGATCTGAGCCGGAAGCAGGGCACTAGTATCGCGTTGCGCGGCGCGGGGCGCAGCTACGGCGACGCATCGCTGAACAGCGGGCAGATCGTTGTGGACCTGCGCGGGCTGAACAAAATATTGGAATGGAATGCAGAGAACGGCCGAATTCGGGTTGAGCCGGGCGTAACGATCGAGCAGTTGTGGAAGCA
>JANWHN010000104.1 GCA_025450445.1 Anaerolineales bacterium
CACTGTCGCAACCCGCGCCAAGCACGAGCTTGTGACTTCAGGACCCTACAAGTACATCCGCCATCCGCTCTATTCGTTTGGCAGCGTATTCTTCATTGGCTTTTTGTTGCTCGCCGGCAATTGGCTGTTAACAATTGCAGGCGTGGTTGCGCTTTCAGCCCTTGCTGCCCGCACTCCTCTTGAAGAGCAAATGCTGATCGAGAAGTTTGGCGATCAGTATCGAAACTATATTAAACGCACGGGAAGATATCTACCGAAACTCACAGCCTAAAAAAAAAGACCCGGAGAAATCCGGGTCTTTTTTTTTGTTAGGGTAGGGTGATTGTCACCGCAAGCGGCAAATGATCTGAAGCTTTTGTATCAGGAATACTAAAGTCGCTGTATCCAAGATCGCTGGTCACAAAAATGTAATCGATCTGGTGGTCGGGGTTAAATGACGAGTACGTGTAGATAGGTTGTTCGCCGATCTCACGAGAGATGTCGATCAACCCAGCTTCAAGAAGCAACTCGATTGCGCGCGATTCGGGGAGGGAATTCAAATCGCCCATGATGATCGTCAGTGGTCTATTGTTCCAGGTGCTGAGGATCGCGGATGATTGAAATGCGCGGATCTCATCCTGGTCATCTTTTTCGCTGAAATGCGTATCGATCACCGTGAGGATCGTGCCGTCAACATCGATCTCGACCACCAAATGACCGCGCAACAAGAGCACATCGTCGGGCGGGAGCGGGATGTTCTCGGCACTGACGATCGGGTAGCGGCTCAAGATCGCGTTGCCCCATTGCGCGTCGGCGGTCGGTCCCCAAACGTAAGGCATATCCAATCGCTGCGAGAGCCAACTGAGCATGTCCATTCCGCCCCAAACGAGCCAGCCGCGCGAGATCTCCTGCAAGCCGACAATCTCGGCACCGCTCTCCTCGATCACGCGGGCGAGCGCCTCGGGATCGACGCGTCCGTCTGTATTGACCGCATCGTGTAGGTTGTAATCCATTACGCGGACCTCTGTGGTTCCAGAGGGCGCGGGTTCAGCGGTCAAGACATTCCAGTTAAGCAGGAGCATCAATGGCGCAAGAAGCAAGGCGAGACTGAGGAGAGCGGGTGAATAATTGCGCGCCTGTTCTTTTAGCTTGTCGCGTTTGCCAAGGTGGCCAATCGTGACGAACAAGATCGCCATGCCTGCGGCGATAGGCGGCAATGCACCAGAGCGCAGGCCGAAATCGATATCGTAGGATGCATAGTAAATAAAGGTGAGAAGTACAAAGAAAATGAAACCCAATCCGCTCATCACGGTGGTTGCAAGCAAGCCCTTGTCGCCCTTTATCGCGTCCGTGCCTTGGAACATGAGCATGGAGAACGTGAAGCTGAATGCCTGGCCCAGGATCAACCACAACGCGGCGATCCAAGAGAGCGGCGAACGAAAAACCAGGAACAAGGGGACGAGGAGAAAAATTCCGGCGATTACCACATTGACCCAACTGCGCCTCGGATGTACTACTTGAGCTGCTTGCCATAACCCGAGAGCGTTGCCAATTATCAATAGCTCACCAGCCGAAGGAGGCGCGTAACCTGTGAGCGATCCAAACAGCGCTGTATTCTGAAAGATCATCATCTGCAAAAACAGCCATGGCCCAATGGCGAGCAGGCATAGGGCGGTAAGCCAGCTGCCATCGCGCGTCTCATTCGCCGCCTTGGATTCGCCAATCAGCGCCCAAATCTGGGCAGCAGCCAGAGCGGCCACGATCACGATGGGCAGGATGCCGGGCTGGAACGAAAGATCTAGTGTTTGGGCGGCTATATGAATGGCCGAGTCGATGCTTAGCCCCAGCAAAAATCCCAGCCCAAAATTGACCGAGGCTTCGCCGCCTTTGGCGCGGGCGATGCCAATTGCAAGCGGAATAAAGTTCAGAAAAAGGGCAACACCAATCGCGGAGAGGTAAAGGTCGCCGCTGGCGCTTTGCGAGATCTGCTCCGCGAACCGAGCGAGAGCCACCCCGCCTGCGGTCACCAACAGCGTGTTGCGTGTGGCCAAGAAGCGGTTGAGCGCACCAGCGAGGAATGCGAGGGCAAAGACACCTAGTGCAATCGGCGCCAGATCCAGCGATCGTATGCCAACCGAATCGCGCAGGTAACCAACAAAGCTGAGGAACAGGACACGCAGCAGCTGCAAGCCAAAGGCTACCGTTAGCGCGGTCAGCAGCCAGCCGCGCCCGTGAGCTCGTAAATCTTCCTTAAGTTTTGCGATCATGGATCTCCTATTTGGATTTGCGTTTTTTCTTGCGGGCGGGCTTCTTGCGATAAACCGCGTCAGGATCTTTCATGTAAGCGCGCACCCCGCCTGCGGTCCTGAATTTGTCTGCAATATCGCCCACGCTGGCGATCACCAATAGAAGGAATAAAGCCAGGACGAATTGGACGACAACTGCTGGCTTCGCATGTAACACCATCATAGCGAAATGCGTGCCAAATCCTGCGAGGGTGGTCAGAAGAATATTGCTTGTGAATTTCAGGATTGTGATTCCGACGACGAAACTGACGACCGTTTCCAATGGAGCGACCCACAGCATGGCGCCAATAGCCGGCGTTAGCCCCTTGCCGCCATGGAAGCCCAGCCAGATCGGCCAGTTGTGCCCTGCAACGGCTGCCAAGCCGGCTAGCAATAGCGCCGGGTATGGCGCCCCGATTGCAGCGGCAGCCCATAAACTGGCGGCGCCCTTGGCAACGTCCAGCCCACCACCGACCGCGCCCCAGCCCAAACCCAGCTGTCGGCTCAGGTTCCGGGCGCCCACGTTGCGGTTTGCAACCGTACGCAGGTCGATGCCACCGACCAACTTAGCGACAAGCTGCGTGAATGGGATAGAGCCCAGCAAATAACCGATCACAATCGCGGGCAACACTCGGCTATCCATCTAGAGTTCGCCGCGTTCTTTGAACCAGGCCAATGCATCCAGCACGGTTTCTTCGAAAGGTCGTTTTTGCAATCCCAATTCCTGTTCGGCCTTGGCGGTATTGTAATGCTGCCAGCGTTTGATGCCGCGCAAGTGGTTGGCGGGCAGGGGAATCTGCGGAAAGCGGTCGCCCAGCCAGATGACTGGACCCAGCAACCAAAGGGGAAACTTGAATAGCGGCGGCCGCCTCCCAGACGCTTTAGCCACGATCCCGATCGTCTCGCGCACTGTGAAGTTGTGCGCGCCGAGGATGTAGCGCTCGCCGGGTCTGCCTTTCTTGGCCGCTATGATGTGTGCCGCGGCCACATCGCGAACGTCGATAACATTCACCAGCGCGGGCAGCCAGATGACTGCGTAGCCGTGAGCGACGAGGAGCAACAGTCCACCCAACGTGCGATGAACATCGCCGGGACCGAATACCGCGGTCGGGTTTGTCACAACGACTTCAAACCCGTTGTTGGCAGTTAGTGCCATTTGCTCCATCAGAGCTTTGGTTTCGGCATACACACTTTCGGGGAAATCGCCGACGCGGTAAAGATCACGTTCGTCGGCGTTTCTGTTGCTGCCGGGCGGGGGCTGCGCGATGGCTGTCAAGGTGGAGGTGTAAACGATGCGGCGAATGCCGCTCACCTTCGCCGCCGTAAGCACCGTTTCCATCTCTTGTTTCGCCGTCGCAATGTGCTCGGCCATTGTCTTGGTGCGCTCGCGACGAGGATAATAGGCCGCCGCGTGGAATAAAACCTCGATTCCTTCCATGGCTTTTTGCAACGAATCTGGATCATTGAGATCGCCGTTGATCCATTTGATCGCCGCGCTTTCTCCCAAATGACCGGTGAAAGTTGGATCGCGGCGCAAACCGCTGACCTGCCAGCCTTCAGCTAGTGCGGCCTTGGCAATATGCCCGCCAACGAATCCCGTCGCGCCAAGTACGAGAGCCTTCATTCGGGAATTATAGACTTGAACTACGGCATGAATACCTGAAGAAATCTTGAACTACAATTGCAAATCTATGACGAATCTAGCCGATTTTTATAGCTCACCAACTGAATTTAACCAGTTCGATAATTTGCATGTTGACGTTAGGGAAATGTATTCCAGATTTCCCCTCGCAGAGATGCAGTCTTTTCCAGGAATTTCACCACGCGGGGTCGAAAAAACGTTACAGCTCTTCTATAAAAATCCGCTCTTCCTCCTAAAATTCAGGCTGAAAATGTGGCAGACACTCTTCCATAGCAATTTGGACCAATACTGGTACAGAGAGTTTTCGGAGTATTGGACTTCAATTCTGGGCGGAAGGCCGCTTTGGAATGTTCACGACTTCTTTTTTCTTAAAAACCTTTACCGGATTAAATTTCAACGAAGCCAGGTTCCCGATACGGCCGATTCTCAGGTTCATCTGAATGCATGGCAACGCCCGGAGCTGCTGTACCAACTTCTCCATCTGGTCGCCAAAGAATCATCCATCGCAGACGCCCAGTTGATCCGAAAAGTTCTCAAATTGGTGCTGCGCCGCAAAGTAGAAACCTGGCTGGAATTTGGTTGTGGGACGGCTCCGCTCACTTCCGCAGCGGTGCGTTTCTTCAATGTTCCGCGTAATTTGCAAATCCACATCGCAGATATTCAAACCTTGGCGTTCCATTACGCCTCGTTTTTCTTTAGGAAAAATGATTTCGTGAGACCGACTCTTCTTCGTGAGGAAAATAAGTTTGCGCTGGAATTGGACACAGACCTGGATGCCATCTTTTGTATCCAAGTTTTCGAGCACTTGAGTCATCCTCTTGACACGGTAAAGCTTTTTTCGAAATTGCTTCTGCCTGGTGGGGTTCTGATTTTTGATTTTCTCAGGACAAGCGGTGAGGGCCTTGACACGGTTGCCGCGCAGCAAGAGCGCCCCGAGGTGCTTGCCTATATCTCAGATCATTTTGTCATGGAGAATGGAGCCAGGCTGGATCCCGGCTCCAGTGTTCAGCTAACGTTTGCAGTAAAGAAGTAGTTTTTAATCCAAACGCTTCTCGTAAAAATTGCTGAGCGGATCCTGTTTGTACTCCCCAAAGTGCGGGATGCGATAGAAGCCCATGCGTTCGTATAGCGCGTTGGCGTCAGTCATCATGCTGCCAGTTTCCAATCGTACTGAGTTAACTCCATTTGCGCGTGCGTGGTCGCAGAGATGATTGACCATCAGTTTTCCCAAGCCTTGCCCGCGGAAGACGGGCCGAACATACATTCGCTTGATCTCCCCATATTCACCGCCAAACAATTCGAGCCCGCCGCAACCGGCGGGCTCATTAGCTGATCGCATCACGAAAAATGCGACATTCCTGGCCATCATTTTTTCGACGCTGTAGCCGTGTTGGCTTTCCGGCGGCGCTAGCGGCGTCAGGTACGCGGTCAACTCGTCGATCAACTCCTTTGCATCCGGGCTGTCTGGTCGCTCAGCCGTGATCATGAAGCTCATCTACTGGCTGACCTTCACCTTTTCGCCGGCGATGAACTCCTCTGTTCGCTGGCGGGCAACGTCGTCGGTGAATTGCTGCGGCGGTGTCTTCATGAAGTAAGACGCCGGGCCGACCAGAGGTCCGCCGATGCCGCGGTC
>JANWHN010000105.1 GCA_025450445.1 Anaerolineales bacterium
CCGGGAGGATTCTTGAACATCGAACCCATGCTGGCGCCGGGTGGCTGGGTGAGGCGCCGGTAAGCTACGAAGGTATCCATCTGCGCCTGGATCTCGGCCTCGTCTTTTTTTATGAGGGCGAGCTGTGCGCTCAACACCACCATCTGGTGTGGATCGCTCTTGATACGGCTTTGTCTATACGCATAAGCCAGATCTCGAGCGGCCCAACCTTGCTTACCGTCCTTTTGATGCAAGATTGTTGCCAAATCCAGCACCATGGATAGGTCGCCACCATGCGCTCCGGCGTTGCCGACCACTGCACCGCCGAGGGTGCCGGGGATGCCAGCCGCCCACTCGAGGCCGCCAAGGCCTTTTTTGGCGGCTTGGCGGGCGATGACGCCAAGGCTTGCGCCGGACTCGGCCCAGACGTTGGGCTTCTCCGCGTTTTCGCTGAAGCGCACCTGGGAGGTTTGGTTGAGCAATACGACCTCGCGCACGCCTGCATCACTAATCAATACATTGGAGCCGCCACCCAGGACGACGAAAGGCACGCTGGTTTTCCACAGGATCTGGCACGCCTTCAACAACTCATCAGCGGTTTGGATGTCGACAAGCGCGTCAGCCGAGCCGCCAATGCGGGCGGAGGTGTAGCGAGCGATCGGTTCCGCTTCGCGCAAGCGCTTGCCAAATGTAGAGCGCAGCGTATCGAGCGGCAGGACACGGTCAGCCACGAGCATCAGATCCTTTTCACCTTTTGCACAATACGATTAAGGACCTCGCGGGTAGCGTCTTCTTTGCTAAGGTGAGCGCCGGACTTCTTGGTCTTAACCACCATCTTTTGGGTGGATGAGAACGGGCGCTCCTCTTGCGAAGAAATAAATGGGGTGATGATCGTTTTTTGCTTTTGATCAGCCATCCTTACTCCTTGTTCAACAAGTCTGCAAAAATTTCTGCGCTCAAGTAAATTGCGTCACCAGCGGACATCACGATCAGCACGTCGCCGGATTTCAATTCCGCGGCGAGCAATTCTTTGGCCGCGGCGAAAGTGGGAACGAAGCGGGCGTTGAGGATTGACTTGACGATGCCCGTAATATCGAAATCCTTGGGTTTCGTTTCGCGAGCCGCATAAACGTCGGTGACCAGAACCTGATCGGCGTCGTTGAAGGCCTTGGCGAAATCAGCGCGCAACGTATCGGTGCGGCTGAAGGTGTGAGGTTGCCAAAGCGCCCAAATGCGCCGCCCCGCGTAGCGCGCTTTAGCGGCGGCCAGGGTGGCGCGGATCTCGGTGGGATGGTGAGCGTAGTCGTCGACCACGGTGACACCAGTGGCATCGCCGCGGATGTCGAAACGGCGCTCGGTGCCGCGGAAGTCAGCGAGCGCCATTGCGGCCTCATTGACGTTCAAGCCGAGGGTGTCGGCAACTGCAAGCGCACCCAGGGCGTTCAAGGCGTTGTGGATGCCGGGCAGCTGCAGATTTACGTCGGCCATTTTCTCTTTGCGGCGATAAACGGCAAAGAGATTGGCACCGGCATCTTGAGAATTTGGCTCCAAGCGATAGTCAGAACCCGGCTGGCTATGCGCATAGGTCAGAATATTCTTGCCTTTGCGCTTGGCGTACTCCGTAAGCTCCACCGCGCCAGCATCGTCGATGCAAATGATCAGCTTGCCGTCCTTTTTGATGCGGTCGACAAATTGACGGAATGCATTCTGGAAATCGGCTTCAGTTGGAAACATATCGGGATGGTCGTATTCGACATTGGTGACGAGAGCGATTTCAGGATCGAGGCCGAGGAACATGTAGTCATATTCATCGGCCTCGATCACGAACAAGCGCCCCTTCCCCGCGGATGCATTAGTGCCGAGATTGGCAGCCACCGAGCCGAGAATAAAACCGGGCTTTTGATTCAATGCGGAAAGAATCCATGCCACCATGGCGCTGGTCGTTGTTTTGCCATGCGAGCCGGCAACAGCAATGACCTGGTTGTCTTCGAGGACCTCGTTGAGGAATTGAGCGCGCTTGAGGACAAGCAGATTCTTCGCGTGGGCAGCCTGGATCTCGACATTGTCGTCGGCAATGGCGGACGAGCGGATCACGCGGGCGGCGCCGTTGATGTTCCTGGCGTCGTGACCGATCGTGATCTTGGCGCCAGCGGCGCGGAGGTTCTGCGCCAGCGATGAATCTTCGCGATCGGAACCGGTCACGTTTTCGCCGCGCTCCAGCAGCACGCGGGCGATAGCCGACATGCCCGTGCCGCCGATACCTACGAAATGAATGCTATCTCTCACAACAGCACCACCACCACGAATGTGAATGCCACCGCAACGGCGAAATAGACCGCGGGCACAGTGAGCCAAGCCGGCGGCATATAAGCCAGGAAATTGGTGATGTCCTCGGCGGGCGGAGTGACGAAGGGGAACGGGTAGTTGAAGATGTGCAAGAAATACAGTATTGAGCCGAGTAGGAAGTAGCCGTTCAGCGCGCCGATGACGATGCCCAACGCCGAGTCACGGAAGCGCTCTTTAACGAGCACATCCGAGATGCGCTGAATGCGCGGGCTCTGGTAACCGAAGAAAGCGAAGATCCCAAGGATGACGGCGCGCACAGTGAACTGGCGAGCGTCACCGCCTTCAGCGAGGTACGCTTCCATGAACGGGATGTATTGCAACATGACTGCGATGACGAAGATCCCGAGGATCAAGCTAAACGTCACCAGCATTTCCTTCGACCAGCCGCGCATCGAACCAACGAGGGCGAAGATGATGACAAATATCCAGAAAAGCGTGCTAAGTGCGATCATTGGACGCTCTCCTTGCGCGTGCCGAGCTCGCGCAACAGTTTGGCGATCTGGGCCGAGGCATTAGGCTTAGCCAATACGGACATTGCCTGGCGCATTTCGGCCAGCTTGGCTTTGTCCTGAATAAGACACGTCAGCGTGGGAACCAGCAGGTCCTTCATCTCGCTGTCCGCAAGAATGCGGGCGGCGCTATGCGCTTCCAAATACTCAGCGTTCACGGCTTGCAAATGGCCGGCAAGCGGAATCGGCACTAAGACGGCGGGCAGCCCGAAATGCGGTAGCTCGCCGAGAGTGGATGCGCCTGCGCGGCAGAGCGCCAGATCGGCGGCTGCGAAAGCGGCGCCCATATCGTCATGCAAATAGGGGTAGGCGTGATAGCGGGATGCTAGGTCAGCGGGCAATGTGAGGGCGGCCATATGCTCCCAATTTGCAGAGCCAGTGACATGCAAAACCTGCATTTTTTCCAAGAGTGATGGTAGCGACGCCGCGACTGCATCATTAATGGAGCGGGCACCCTTGCTGCCGCCAAAGACAAACAGGGTTGGCAAATCGTTTGAGAGTCCGAAATGTTTCATGGCTGCATCACGCGTCCAGCGCGTAATTTCCTTGCGCAACGGGTAACCGCTCACGTTCACGCGCTCTGGTTTGCGAAAATATTGGCGGGCTTCCTCAGCCACGGCTGCGATCACATCCGCGAAGCGAGCAATAAAACGCAGGGTGAAGCCTGGTTTGATGTCGGGGACGAATGCCAGGGTCGGGACACGGCTGGCAGCCATGGCGACCGGCGCGGCAACGAAACCGCCGGTGAAGAAGAGCACGTCGGGTTTGAAATCGGCCAAAAGCTTTTGCGCGCCGAAGTAGCCACGCACCAGTTGCCACAGATTGCGCGGCAACGCGAGCAAACCGACGCCGTGCAGACCGGCGGCGGGCAGCGCGATGAATTGGATTCCGGCGCGGCTCAACAAGTCAGCCTCCATGCCACCCTCGCCGCCGACCCAGAGCAGGTCAACACCCTCATCGCCCAACTCTTGCAGCACGGCGAGTGCGGGATAAACCCCGCCCCCGCTCGCCCCTGCGGCCACGAGTAGTCGCATCCATGATCCTCTCTTCGCGCTGGTGCTGTCCATGAGAGACGCGCGCGATATTTGTAAGTATGCCCAAGGCGGCCAAAGTGGCCACCATGTTGGAGCCGCCATAACTTATTAAAGGAAGCGCGTTTCCGGCGAACGGCACCAAGCCGACCATCACCGCCATATTGATGAAAGCTTCCATCGTGATCCAAATGCCAATACCGGCGGCGAGCAGAGAGCCCATCATGTCCGGGGCGCGGCGGGCGATGGAAAGCGCGCGCCATAAGAGCAGCGCGTACATGATGACGAGAACGCTGCTGCCGATAAGGCCGAGTTCTTCGCCGACGACGGCGAAGATGCTATCCGTTGGCGGCACGGGGAGGCCAGTTAGCTTGGCTTCCGATTGGCCCAAGCCAACTCCGAACCAGCCGCCTTTGACGAAAGCTTCGAATGAACGCAGCACGTGATAGTTTGCTTGCGTGGGATTTTCGAGGGTGAGCAGATAGCTACCCATGCGGGCTCGACCCGTGGCGCTGAACGCGACCACAAGTAAGCCGACAATGGTCACCGCGCCTAGCATGATTCCGATCTGTTTCAGATCGCCGCCGGCCAGGAAGAAGAGCAAGCCGCCAAGAACAACGATCGTGGCCGCTGCGCTCAAATCGGGTTGCAGCAAAATCAGGCCGGCCATCAAGCCGACGATCGCGCCCATTGGCAGCAAGCCAAAAGCCCATTTGCGCAGCTCATCGCGCTTCGCAGTTAGCCAGACCGCCAAATAAATAATTGTGACGACCTTGGCGACCTCGCCCGGCATGTACGAACCTTCGCTCAGGGCGCGAGCTGAGCCGTAGCGCACCTCGTTGATGATCAGAACTGCTAGCAGCGCCGCGGCAGCGGCCCCGATCAGGAAGACCGCGTATTTGCGATAAATCCGATAATCAATAAATGAAGCCACGACCGCCGCACCGATCCCGACGCTCATGGTGAACAATTGACGCTTGAACATGGTGGTCGGATCGCCGGAATTTTGCAATGAGAAATCCCAGCTGGCGGAATAAACCATCAAGACGCCAAAGACGAGCAAAACGAAAACAATCAGAAGCAGCGGAACATCAATGTTGAGCTCGACATACGGCCACTTTGAGCGCTTGCGCCGGATAGCGCGGCGCTCGATGGTCGGCTGCGCAGCTTCCTGCGGCTCGAATTGCTCTTGTGCTTCTTCTATTTTGTAATCGCTCATAACTGATTCACCAATTCGCGGAAGCGCTCGCCGCGCGCTTCAAAATCGACGAACTCGTCGAAGCTAGTGCCACCGGGTGCGAGCAAGACCACTTCCCCAGGTTTCGCGACAGCTGCGGCTGCCTGGATGGCTTCATGTAGATTCTTAGTTTGGCTCAATCCCAAATTGGGCGCAAATTGAGAGAAGATCGGCTTCAGCAACACGGCGGCTTCCCCGAACAGGACGACATGCTTAGCGCGATCTTTGGCCAGCATCGCAAGGTCTTGCCAGGGCAAACCTTTGTCGCGGCCGCCGAGCATCAAGATCACCGGGCGCTCGAAAGAATTGAGCGCAGCAATTGCGCGCTGTGGCGCGGTGGCGATCGAGTCGTTGTACCAATCCACGCCGTTCACCGAGCGTACCCATTCAAGGCGATGCGGGGCGCCGCGGAAACCTTGAAGCCCAGCGAGCATCGCTTCTGGCGTTGCACCGACCGCGGCTGCGGCCGCAACTGTAGCCAACACATTCATCAAATTGTGCTTGCCACGCAGTTCGATCGCGGAAACTGGCAGGATGGCGCGCTCACCTTTTTCGTCGCGCAGCCAGATCTGGACGCCCCGCACAAAGGTGCCGGGCTGGCCGTCGGCTAGCTCACCGCGGCCAAATGAGATCAGCTTGCTTTTGACGCGCGCGGCTAGCTCCCAGCAAGCTGGATCTTCGCGATTCAGTATCGCTACATCATCGCTGCCTTGAAAGTCCAGAACGCGCGCTTTTGCAGCCACGTAATTTTCCATCGTGGCGTGGCGATCCAAATGATTTGGCGCAATGTTCAGGATCAAAGCTACGTGAGGAACCTTGGTCATCCATTCGAGCTGGAAGCTGGATAATTCCATTACCGCAACATCCTCGGCTTGCATTTCATCAACGTGAGCGACGAGAGGATTGCCAATATTGCCGCCCACCCAGACCTGGCGGACACCTTTGCCTTCCATCGCTTTCAGCATCCGGCCGAGCAACGTTGTGGTCGTGGTTTGTCCCGCCGAGCCCGTGATACCGATAACTCTGGCTGGTGTCAGTTGCATAAAGACCTGCGAATCATTTACAACTGGAATTTCGCGCTTCTTGGCTTCGGTGACCAAAGCAATGTCGCTTGGCACCCCGCCCGAGAGAGCCAGCAGGTCGACGTTATCCAGCATACGCAGCGAGTGACCGCCCAATCGCCATTCGATGGGCAAGCCGGCCAGGTGCTCGAATGCCAGCTGCAGCTCGTGCTCCGAGCGTGCGTCGGTGAGCACGACCTGCGCGCCGTGCTTAGCCAAATAGGCAGCCAAAGCTGTGCCTTGCCGCGCCGCGCCCACGATCACCACTCGCTTCCCTTTCCAGTCCATCTCACACAACCGCCAGGGCCACGCCGACCATCGCGAACAACAGGCTCATCAGCCAGAAACGCTGCACGATCTGGGTCTCGCTCCAGCCGGAAAGTTCGAAATGCAAATGGAGCGGCGACATTTTGAAAATGCGCCGCCCGCCCGTGAGCCGAAAGAAAACAACCTGCAAGATCACGCTAAGGATCTCGCTGACCGGAATGACTGCGATGATCGGTAAAAGAATCCAGTGGCCGGTCATCAGCGCCACAACCCCGAGCGTGGCCCCAAGCGCCATCGCGCCGGTGTCGCCCATAATCAGTTGCGCCGGGTGGATGTTGAACCAGAGGAAGCCGAAGGTAGCGCCAACCAGTGTGAAACAGAATTGGGCCAAAAATGTTTGGCCCTGAATCATGGCGATGCCGCCGAACGTGGCGAACGCAGTCGCAGAAATAAGACCTGCCAAGCCGTCGAGCCCATCGGTGAAGTTGACCGCATTGGCCGCACCGACAATAATGAAGATGGCGACGGGGTAATAGAGGAATCCTAAATCGAACTCAATGCGGAAGCCAGGCAGGAACATATCCGGCACCCTCAGAATGTCGTGCAGAGCAATTGCCAAGCCGGCCGCAAGCAAGAACTGGATGAGCAGCTTGGTGCGGGCGCGCATGCCTTCGCCAACTTTGCGTTGGGAAAGCTTGCGGAAATCATCGATGGAGCCAAGCAAGCCAAACGCGATCATAGCGCCCATCGGCACCAGGACCGAGCGGCCCACCCCGCTCAGACCGATTAGCGAAACGGCGTTCAATAGAATGGTCACCAGCAAAACCGGCAAAATAAACATCACGCCGCCCATAGTGGGCGTGCCGACCTTGATCGAATGTCGCTGCGGTGCTTCGAGGCGAATGCTGTCGCCGATCTCGAGGCGGCGCAAAATGCGGATCAGCGGCCCGCCCCAGATCACGGTCAGCAGAAAGCTCAAGCCTGCCAGGACTAGAGCGGAAGAATTACCGATCATCGGCGCGCCTCCAGCTCAGGCACGATCTTGTCCATATGCACGCCGCGCGAGCCCTTTACCAAAACCACGTCGCCACTGACCAAGCTAGCCTTCAAATAAGTGAGCGCGTCATCTGTGTTTTCGAATTGGGTGATCATTTTGGAGGCCAAGCCGGCCGCCTGGGCTGTGGCCGCAATCGTGCGCGCTCGCGGACCCACCGTCACGAGCATGTCGGCCACCTTAGCAGCCAGCGTGCCCACCATCTGATGGCCCTGAAGTTCATACTGGCCAAGCTCAAGCATGTCGCCCAGCACCGCTACTTTGCGGCCTTCGAGTTCGTCTAACAAATTCAGCGCAGCTATTGTCGACTCCGGCGAGGCGTTGTAGGTGTCGTCTAATAAGAGCGAGCCGTTGCGGCCCTGAACCGCCACCAAACGAAGCTGCGGATTGCCGATGCGCAACCCGGTGAGGATCTGGCCCCAATCCATCCCCTCGACCAGCCCAATTGCGGCGGCGCGCAAGGCGGTGTGCACAGAATGGCGCCCGATCATAGGAACGCGTACATGCAGCGTCTCGCGGCCGTAATGCAAA